>NZ_JAQZAB010000076.1:0-41079 GCF_028640915.1 Pseudomonas sp. B3G-3
CACCGTCCAAAAAATGCAGCGCCAGCACGGACGCCATCGCGGGCAAGCCTCGCTCCTACAAAAACATGCCCTCGCCATAACGGCGGAACCATACAGCCGCCCGGGAGCAAGGCAGGCCTATGGCTTCTGGCCGTACCACCTCGGCGTATAGACCCACTCCCCACCTCCAGCCCTGGGGAATACGCAGGTGGTGGAAGACCCCACCAACACCATGGTGCGCATATCCACCTGCTCCGGAGTCAAGGCACCCAGGGTAGTGACCCTCAGAGTCTGCCCCGGACGGCCGATATCCCGCCCCAGCACCACCGGCGTATCCGCGGTGCGGTGCTGACGCACGATCTCCAGCGCGCGCCCCAGCTGCCAAGGACGCGAACGCGAGATCGGGTTGTAGAACGCCAGCGCCAGGTCGGCCTGGGACGCCAGGTCCAGGCGCTTCTCGATGATTGCCCAGGGCTTGAGATTGTCCGACAGCGACAGCACGCAGAAGTCGTGGCCCAGCGGCGCGCCGGCCTGTGCGGCGGTGGCCAGGGAAGCGGAAACCCCGGGAAGGATTTCCAGCTCGACCTGATGCCAGCTCGGCTCACTGGATTCATGCAGCGCTTCCAGCACCGCCGCGGCCATGGCGAAGACACCCGGGTCGCCGGAGGACACCACCACCACCGAGCGGCCTTGGGCGGCGAGCTCGAAGGCGTGGCGCGCACGCTGCATTTCTTCACGGTTGTCGGTGCAGTGCATGACCTGGTCGGCACGGAACGGGCCGGCCATGCGCACATAGGTTTCGTAGCCGAGGATATCGTTGGCCCGCGCCAGTTCGGCTTTCACCGCCGGCACCATCAATTCGGCGGCGCCAGGGCCCAGGCCGATCACCGCCAGGCGACCACGGGGGCGGCCGATCTGCTGCGGGTCCAGCGGCTGGCTGGCCACGGCAATGGCGATGTCTTCCCCCACGCTCAGCGGCGGCAGCAGTTGCGGCACGGCCTGTTGCGCCAGCTCGGCGACGCTGCTGGCGGCCGGGGCGAAACGCAGGGGCACGCCCAGCTCGGCGGCGGCTTCACGCAGGGCCGGACTGGCCATGTCGCCGTCGGCGGCCAGCAGGCAGGCGACGGATTGCACGGCGATCTGCTTCTGATGCAAGGCATCGCGCAGCGCAGCGGCGCCCGCGATCTTGCCGTTGCAGGCGATCAGCACACTGCGCGGATAGATCAGCAGTTCGTTGGCGGCCGGCTCGCGCTCGGCCGAGCCGACGCGGATGGTCAGCCGGGCTTGCTGGTCCTGCGGCAACCGGGCCTCGGCCAGCCAGGGCGCGGCGCCTTCGATGCGCACGCTTTCCCCGCCCAGCAGGTCGGAGACGAAACGCTTGCCCAGCTCCGGATCGCCCAGGGCATAGCCGCTAGGTGGGTTGAGCAGGCAGGTGCCGAAGCGCAGCTCGCCGCTGGTGGTGATGGCCGCCGCCACGCCCAGGCCGGCGGCGATTTCCCGGGCCATGACGTTCACCCCGCCCAGGCCACCGAGCAACGGCACTACGGCGCTGCCGTCTTCGGCCACGGCCAGCACCGGCGGCTCCGCGCCCTTCTCCAGCAGCAGCGGCGCCAGGGTCCGGATGACGATGCCCGCGGCGCACAGGGCAATGATCGGCGTGTCCTGCTGGTACAGCTGGCGCAGGGTCGCGCCGAACTCCTGGTACGGGCGGTCGGCGCCTTCGACCCGTTCGGCCAGGCCGTGGATCAGCGCATCCGGGTACAGCTGTTGAAGTTTGTGCGCAGTCGCCAGGCTGCCTTGGCCAAGGATGACGATGGCCGGCGCGGAACGGGCCATCAACCTTGCCACCTTTCACCGGGCACGATGATCAGAGAGAAATACGGCGAAGACATCGGCTGCACTTCATCCAGCGGCACAATCTTCTGGTTGGCCATGGTCGCCCGTTCGACATACAGCGCGCGCTCGGCCAGGCCCAGCTCTTCGAGCACCTGGCGCACCTTGGGGAAGTTGCGCCCCAGCTTCATCACCACCGCCGCGTCGGCATCGGCCAAACGACGTTTGAGTTCGTCATGGGGCAGCACCCCGGAGAGCACCGACAGGCTCTGATTGCGATACACCAACGGCGCGCCCAGCACCGAGGCGCCACCGAGCATCGAGCACACCCCCGGCACCACTTCGGCCTGATAACGCTCGGCCAGGCGGTCATGCAGGTACATGTAGGAGCCGTAGAAGAACGGGTCGCCTTCGCAGATCACCGCCACGTCGCGGCCGGCGTCCAGGTGTTCGGCCAGCTGCTCGCTGGCGGTGTCGTAGAAGTCGCTGATCACTTGCTCGTAGGACAGCGGCGCCGGCAGCACTTCGGTGGTCACCGGGTAGACCAGTGGCAACAGGGTCTGTGCGTCCTGCAGGTGCGCTTCGATGATGCCGAAGGCATTGCCCTTTTTACCCTTGGCGACGAAGTACGCCACCACCGGCGACTCGCGCAGCAGGCGCAGGGCCTTGACCGTAATCAGTTCCGGATCACCGGGGCCGACGCCCAGGCCGATCAAACGTCCAGGTTGCTGCATCATTCGATCTCCGTGGCCAGGGCGTTGACGGCGGCGGCGGCCATGGCGCTGCCGCCCAGGCGACCTTGCATGATCACAAAAGGCACGCCGCGGCTGTCGGCGGCGAGCATCGCCTTGGACTCGGCCGCACCGACGAAGCCTACCGGGAAGCCAAGGATCAGCGCCGGTTTCGGCGCGCCGGCGTCGAGCATTTCCAGCAGGTAGAACAACGCGGTCGGGGCGTTGCCGATCACCACCACGCTGCCTTCCAGGTACGGCCGCCACAGTTCCAGGGCCACCGCCGAGCGGGTGTTGCCCAGCTCGCGGGCCAGCTCCGGCACGCGCTCGTCGCGCAGGGTGCAGATCACCTGATTGTTCGCCGGCAGACGGGCACGGGTAATGCCTTCGGCCACCATCCGCGCATCGCAGAGGATCGGCGCCCCGGCGGCCAGCGCGACGCGCCCGGCCTGGCCCGCGCCTTCGGAGAATTGCAGACCGTCGATGGCATCGACCATGCCGCAGGCATGGATCACCCGCACCGCGAGTTTTTCCAGGTCCGCGGGAATGCGATCGAGCCTGGCCTCCTCGCGAATGATCGCGAAGGAGTTGCGATAGATCTCCTGACCGTCGCGGATGTAATCAATCATCAAGGGTGCTCCGTGGGCGGGCATCGAGCAATGCGCCGGCCGCTTCAAGGGAAAGGTTGCGGGCGTGCAGCGTGCCGAAACCCGGCTGCGCGGCATCGCGAAAATAGAGGTCGTAACGATCGGGGGCGACGGCCAGCAAAGTAGCCGGTGCCACATGGGCGGCGGCGCAGGAACGCGAGCAGCCGGACAGGTGGACGTCCAGGCGCTGGCGCTGGAGCAAGGCGGCCAGCTTCACCGCGTCGCCCTTGGTATCGGCCAGGGCCTTGCCGCAGCCGCTGGAACCGGTGCAGGCAATCAGGTGGGCCAGGGGCTGCTCTGGCGAGCAGAGAAAACCCAGCTGTTGCAGGCGGCGCGTGACTTCAGGCGCGTCCTCGGCCCGCAGGTTCGGCAGCAGCAGGCTTTGCCAGGGGGTGAACCTCAGGCTGCCGTCGCCCCATTGCTCGGCCAGCTGCGCCGCGCCGCGCAGTATCGGCGGGTCCAGCCGCCCCAGGGGTGTGACCGCACCGACATAGACCTGGCCCGGTTGCCGCTGTGGATAAGTACCGATATGCAGCGGCTCCGAAGGGGCTACGCGCTGCCAATCGCCCACCCGGATCACCGGCCCCGGCAAGCGCGCGGACACCTGCGCCAGCAGTTCAGCCGCCGAGTGTTCCGCCAACAGCTGGCGCATACGGGTCTGTTCGGGGCGGGCCAGGTCGAGGAACAGCTCCAGCACCGCCACCACCAGGGCCAGCCCATCCTCCAGCGCCACGCTGGCCAGGGGCAGGTCCCCAGGGCAGCCGGCCAGGCCGAAGGCCAGCCAGGGCTCGCCCGCGCCTTCGAACGCCGAGAGCCACAGGTCATGGGGATGCTCCAGCATGGCCAGGGCCTCGCCACCGTCGAGCTGCACGGCAAACTTGGGCGACAACTCATGAAAACGCGGATGGCTCTGCAAGGTGGCGAGAATCTGCGCGGCCAGGGGCCGGGTGTCGATGAGCATCGTCCGGTCGATCCCGGCCGTGGGGCTGAGCATCAGGTTGCGCACATCATCGCCGGCCGCGGTGGTCGGCCCCAGGCCGGCGGCCAACAGATCGGCGATCAGCGCCTGGTGCTCGGCGCCAATGCCGCGGATCTGCAGGTTGGCGCGGTTGGTCGCCTCGATCACCCCGCCGGCATACCGCTCGGCCGCAGCGGCCACCGCGCGGGCCTGGGCCGCGCTGATCGCCCCGCCGGCCAGCTTGATCCGGCAGATACCGCCGTCCAGCGCCGGGACGATACGCAGCAACCCCGGACAGGCCGAGGGGCGTAAGGCGGTGGACATCGGGCGTTCGTTCAAGGGGGTGACCGGCTGTGTGGGAAAGGCGCTTCGCGGGCGAAGGCGCGGTATTATGCCTGCTTTGTCCGAAGGCATGAAAAGCCTGCCTGTCGGAAGAACAGGTTTTACCCTCGAGGAATAGCGATGTCGCCCTGGCTGACAGTAGTGGGAATCGGTGAAGACGGCTTCAAGGGCCTGGGCAAGAACGCCCGGCGCGCCCTGCTGGGCGCTTCGCGGATCGTCGGCGGCCAGCGGCAACTGGACCTGCTGCCGGTGTGCATCCGTGGCGAGCGGCAGTTGTGGCCGAGCCCTTTCTCACTGGAGCCGGTGCTGGCCAAGCGCGGCGAGCCGGTGTGCGTGCTGGCCAGCGGCGACCCGATGCTGTTCGGCGTCGGCGCCAGCCTGGCGCGCCAGGTGGCCCAGGAGGAAATGCACGTCCTGCCCGCGCCCTCCTCTTATTCCCTGGCGGCCGCGCGCCTCGGCTGGCCGCTGCAAGAGGTGGTGACGCTCTCGGTGGTCGCCCGCCCCGTAGCGGCCCTCAGCGCCCAGCTGTTCAGCGGTGTGCGCCTGCTGGTCCTGAGCAATGACGGCCTCAGCCCCTCGGCCATCGCCGCGCTGTTGCGCGAACGCGGCTTCGGCCCGAGCCGGCTCAGCGTGCTCGAGCATCTGGGCGGCGAAGCCGAACGGCGGACCGACGGCAGCGCCAACGACTGGAGCGACCCGGCCATCGCCGACCTCAATCTGGTGGCCATCGAATGCCTGGCCGAACCCGATACGCCGCGGCTGTCGCGCCTGGCCGGCTTGCCGGACTCGGCCTTCCAGCACGACGGGCAGCTGACCAAGCGCGATGTGCGCGCCATCACCCTGGCTCGCCTGGCCCCTGTCCCGGGCGAACTGCTGTGGGATGTCGGCGCCGGCAGCGGCTCGATCGGCATCGAATGGATGCGCGCGCACCCCAGTTGCCGGGCCCTGGCCATCGAAGCCGACCCAGGCCGTCAGCAACTGATCGAACACAACCGCGACGCCCTCGGCGTACCCGGTCTGCAACTGATTCGCGGCAGCGCGCCGCAAGCGCTGGATGGCCTGGAAGCCCCGGACGCGATCTTCATCGGCGGCGGCGTGACCCGCCCCGGCGTGCTCGACACCTGCTGGGCCCGGCTCAAGCCCGGTGGCCGGCTGGTGGCCAACGCCGTGACCCTGCAAAGCGAAACGACCCTGATGGCCTGGCGCGAACGGCATGGCGGCGAGCTGACCCGCATCCATGTCGCCCAGGCCCTGCCCCTGGGGGACTTCGACACCTGGCGCCAGGCGCTGCCCATTACCTTGCTCGACCTCGTCAAACCGCTATGAACGCCCTGCCCTCCCCTGTAGGAGCGAGCTTGCTCGCGATAGCGTCTGCCAGACGGACAGAGTTGCCTGGATCGCGAGCAAGCTCGCTCCTACACAAGGCCGCGCAGCATGCGTGAAGAAACGGCGGAACAACCCGCCCCGCTGCGCAGCGGCCTGACCACCGGCAGCTGCGCCACCGCCACCAGCCTGGCGGCGGCGCGCCTGTTGCTCGAAGGCACCAGTAGCGACGCCGTGGAGATCGTCCTGCCCAAGGGCAAGCAGGTGCAGATGCGCCTGGAGTTCTGCCGCCTTACCGACAACGGCGCCGAAGCCGGCACGATCAAGGATGCCGGCGACGACCCCGACGTGACCCACGGCGCCCTGCTCTATTCCCAGGTGCGCCTGAGCCCGGACAGCGGCATTCGTTTCATCGCCGGCCAAGGCGTGGGCACCGTGACCCGCCCCGGCCTGGTGCTGGGTGTGGGCGAGCCGGCGATCAATCCGGTGCCACGCCGGATGATCAGCGAGCACCTGACGACGCTGGCCCGGGAACGCGGCTACCAGGGCGGTTTCGAGGTCACGGTCAACGTCGAGGATGGCGAAGCCCTGGCGCTGAAAACCATGAACCCGCGCCTGGGCATTCTCGGCGGCCTGTCGATCCTCGGCACCAGCGGCATCGTGCGGCCGTTTTCCTGCGCGGCCTATATCGCCTCGATCCACCAGGGCATCGACGTCGCCAAGACCAACGGCTACCTGCACATCGCCGCCTGTACCGGCAACGCCAGCGAAGACACCATGCGCCGCGTCTACGACCTGCCGGAAATCGCCCTGATTGAAATGGGCGACTTTGTCGGCGCCGTGCTCAAGCACCTGCGCAAAGTGCCGGTGGACAAGCTCAGCCTGTGCGGCGGTTTCGGCAAGATCAGCAAGCTCGCGGCCGGGCACATGGACCTGCACAGCCGCCATTCCAGCATCGACCTGCCGCAACTGGCCGAATGGGCCGCGGCGGTCGGCGGCGACCAGGCGCTGCAAGACGCCATCCGTGGCGCCAACACCAGCCAGCAGGCGCTGGCCATGGCCAGCGCCGCTGGTATCGCCCTGGGCGACGCGGTGTGCCAGCACGCCCTTAACTTTGCGCGCAGCGTGGTGCCGGCACAGGTCCAGGTCGAAGTCTTCGCCATCGACCGCCAGGGCGGCATCGTCGGCCATGCTGGAGCTTTTCGATGAAACCCATACTGCTGCTGGGTGGCGTGACCGAAGCCCTGGCCATTGCCCGGACCCTGGGGCCGGAGCACATCTATAGCCTGGCGGGTATCGGGCGCGTGCCCGCTGACCTGGACTGCCAGGTGCGGGTCGGCGGCTACGGCGGCGCCGAGGGCCTGGCCCGGTTCATCCGCGAGCAAGGCATCGAGCTGCTGCTGGACGCCACTCACCCCTATGCCGCACAGATCAGCCAGAACGCCGCCACGGCCGCGCACCTGTGTGGCATCCCCTGCTGGGCCCTGCGTCGGCCGGCCTGGCAAGCACAGGCCGGTGACGACTGGCGCGAAGTCCGCGACTGGGCCGAACTGGTCCAGGCACTCCAACCCTTCAAGCGCCCGCTGTTCACCCTGGGCCGCGAGCCCTTGCAGCACCTGCATGAGATCCCCGCCGGGCAGTTCTGGACCCTGCGCGCCCTCGACCCGTACCCCGGCAATGAGCGGTGCGAAGTGATAGGCGCACGCGGCCCCTTCCTGATCGACGGCGAACGCGAACTGTTCGAACGCCGCCGTATCGACGTGCTGATCAGCAAGAACAGCGGCAGCAGCGCCACCGAACCCAAGCTGGAAGTGGCGCGCGAGCGTGGGCTGCCGGTGCTGATCCTGCAGCGGCCGCCGTTGCTAGCGGTCGATCGGGAATTCCATGACCTGGGCGAGTTGCTCCAGGCCCTGCGCTGACCTTCTGGCCGCGCAAAAGCGCGGCCGATACATCGAGTTACCAAGCCATCCGACGTTCCCCGCTGAACGGCAAGGCGCAGCCCCGGCCGCCGCGCCACGGGGCCTTCGCGTATTGAAGACAGTAGAAACACTTGCGGCGTTGGCCACGAACAGGCTTTGCGTCACGATCAAAGGCCTATCCATATAGTAACTTATTTGTTACCTTTAAGGCCGGCGATGATCACAGTCGAGGAATACCAGCAAGAGAACCAGCGCAGCCCCTTCGGTCGCTGGTTCGAAACGCTGGATACCCAGGCAGCCGTCAAGGTTTCCACCGCGCTGCTACGCCTGGAAATGGGCAACACGTCCAACATCAAGTGGTTCGACGGGCTTGGCGAATACCGCATCGATTGGGGTCCGGGCTACAGGATCTACCTGATCCAGGAAGGCCGGCACCTGGTGATCCTGTTTGGCGGTGGCGACAAGTCCAGCCAGCAGGCAGACATCAGGCAGGCAAAAAAACTGATCGCCGAATTCCATCACCGCAAGAAGGCCGAACTGAAAACGAGGTGACACCCATGGCACTGACTCGAAGCTTCAAGCACAGCATTGCCGAACGCGCCGAGCGCGACCCGGCGTTTTCCCAGGCGCTGCTGGACGAGGCTGCTACGCTGTTTCTCAACGGCGAACCGGAGATGTCGCGGATCATTCTGCGCGACCTGATCAACGCCACCGTCGGCTTCGAAGCGCTGGCCCGGGAGACCGCCAAGCCGAGCAAGAGCCTGCATCGCATGCTGTCCGCCAGCGGCAACCCGAGCATGGACAACCTGGCCGCGATCTTTGCCGCCATCCGCGCCAAGCTCGGCGTTGCCATCGAGGTCCGCGCGGTACCGGCTCACTGAGGAACGACAAGTCCAGGTGGCGCTGCGACACCACACCGCACGGCGCCTTTTTACTTATCCACAGCGATCAGGCTAAATACCCCCCTGTTCGCTCAACCTGACGGATCGTCAACATGTCCCGACAACGGCTCGCATTTGCCTGGATCGCCTGCTTCGCAGTGCTGTTCAACATGCTTGCCATGCCGCTTTCGGGAGCCATGCAGCAGACCGATCGAGCACCTGCCGAACAGCTGTTGTGGGGCAGTTTCTGTTCCTCCAGCGGCACCAAGCTGGTGGCGATCTCCCTGGGCAAGCTGGAGCAGCAAGCCCCGCAGAACGACGATCACTCCACCATGCAGCACTGCTGGTGCTGTTCCGGCTCGGCGCCCCTGGTTGCCCTGCCAGGCCATGCGCCGCAGTTGTATTTCGCCCGTTTCGAGTCCAACCGCAGCGTCGCGCCACCCGCGCTGGTCATGCCCACGCCGCGCCAGCAATGGCCGAGCCTCAATCCCCGCGCCTCACCTCTGGTCTGATTCCACCTCGCAATTGATCTGCGTGTCGAATCGTTCTGGAGAACTGTCATGTTGAAATCCGTACAGGCCTTGCAAGCTCTGCTGCTGGCCGCCCTGCTGTTGCCTGCTGGTTTTGCCGCCGCCCATGAATACAAGGCTGGCGAGTTGCAGATTGCCCACCCCTGGTCGCAGGAGCTGCCGCCCAATGCTCCGACGGTGGCGGCCTATTTCGTCATACACAACACCGGCAAGAATGCCGACCGCCTGCTTGGCGTCGACTCGCCGATCGCGGGCAAGGCCGAGCTGCATGAACACGTGCAGCAGGGCGACCTGATGAAGATGCTGCAGGTGCCCAACGTGGCGATTGCCCCGGGCGAAACCGTCACCTTCGCGCCCATGGCCTATCACGTGATGCTGCTGGAGCTCAAAGACCGCAGCCTGCTCGGCGACGGCAAGCGCTTCCCGCTGACCCTGCACTTCGAGAAGTCCGGCGACGTCACGGTCGAGGTGGCGGTGCAGAAGCAGGCGCCCGCGGGCACCCAGGAACACATGCACGCCCAGTAAGTACCGGTCGTCATTACCGTGAACTCCCCGCGCTCGCCTGGCACCCGGCGATCCGTGCGCACGCCCCTGAAAGTAAGGCGCGGCAGCTGGATCAGCCTGTTCGCCATGCTGATGATCTTTATCGGTCCGCTGATTTCCCAGTCGATGCCGATGAACCTGTCCATGTCGATGGACATGGGCGAGCCCGGCTGCCACGGTGAAACCCCACACGGCGCAGAGCACGGCAAGGTCCAGGGCGAACACCATGCGCTCTGGGAAAAGTGCGGTTATTGCAGCCTGCTGTTCAACTGCCCCGCGCTGCCTGGCAGCCTGTCGTTCACGGCGCTCGACAGTTCGCCGTCCAGCCACTTCCTCACCCCCTCGCCGCGCCTGGGCCATGCCCGGCAGACGGTGTTCCCCGGTGCCCGGACCCGCGCCCCGCCAGTCATTGCGTAAACCCCTCAACCGCACTTCACCCGGCCGACTGTAGAAAAGACAGCCGCAGGCTGCTGGCCGTGTTGTTTACGAAATGATTGATGGAACCTTTATGTCCAGGTTTTCTGCTGACACTCGCCTGTGCTCTGCCCAGGCCTGCGCTACCTTTGCCCTGAACGAACCTCGCGTACGTTTCAGCCATGCCATCGCCGTCCTGTGCGGCGCCCTGCTCACACCACTGGCCCTGGCGGCCGAACAGCCGGTGGATCACAGCCAGCACGGCGAAGAACTGAGCCCGACGGTGATCACCGCCATCGCCCCCAGCTCGCCGCTGACCGTGGTCACCAACCCCAAGGATCCGCGCCAACCGGTCCCGGCCAGCGATGGCGGCGACTACCTGAAAACCATCCCCGGCTTCGCCCTGGTGCGCAACGGCGGTACCAACGGCGACCCGGTGCTGCGCGGCATGTTCGGCTCGCGCCTGAACATCCTCACCAACGGCAGCATGATGCTCGGCGCCTGCCCCGGCCGCATGGACGCGCCGACCTCCTATATCTCGCCGGAAACCTACGACAAGCTGACGGTGATCAAGGGCCCGCAAACCGTGCTCTGGGGCCCGGGCGCTTCGGCCGGGACCATCCTCTTCGACCGCGAACCGGAAAACTTCGGCGAGCTGGGCACCCGGGTCAACGCCAGCGTCCTGGCCGGCTCCAACGGTCGCTTCGACAAGGTGGTGGATGCCGCCGCCGGCGGGCCGCTGGGCTACGTGCGGGTGATTGGCAACCAGGCCCATTCCGACGACTACAAGGACGGCAACAACGACACCGTGCCGTCGCGCTACGAGAAGTGGAACGGTGACGTCGCCGTCGGCTGGACCCCGGACGCCGACACCCTGCTGGAACTCACCGCCGGCAAGGGCGACGGCGAAGCGCGTTACGCCGGGCGCGGCATGGACGGTTCGCAGTTCAAGCGCGAAAGCCTGGGGCTGCGTTTCGAGCGCTCCAACATCGGCGAGGTACTGGATAAGGTCGAGGCGCAGGTCTACTACAACTATGCCGACCATGTGATGGACAACTACACCCTGCGCACGCCGTCCGGCACCGGGATGATGGCCGGCCCGATGGCCAGCAACGTCGACCGCCGCACCCTCGGCGCGCGGATCAAGGCCACCTGGCGCTGGGCCGACGTGCAGTTGATCAGCGGTATCGATGCGCAGACCAACGAACACCGCCAGCGCAGCGCCATGGGCATCGACACCTACAAGGACCAGCCCCGCACCAAGGACGCCGACTTCCACAACTACGGCGCGTTCGGCGAGCTGACCTGGTACGCCGCCGACCGCGACCGGCTGATCAGCGGCGCCCGGGTGGACCGCGCCTCGGCCAAGGATTACCGCCAGCGCATCGGTTCCGGAATGATGAGCCGGCCCAACCCGACCGCTGGCGATACCCGCGCCGACACCCTGCCCAGCGGTTTCATCCGCTACGAGCATGACCTGGCCGACAGCCCGACCACGGTCTACGCCGGCCTCGGCCACGCGCAACGCTTCCCGGATTACTGGGAGCTGTTCTCGCCGAAAATGGGCCCGGCCGGATCGCTCAACGCCTTCGATTCGATCAAGCCGGAAAAGACCACCCAGCTCGACTTCGGCCTGCAATACAAGACCGCCGAACTGGAAGCCTGGGCCTCCGGCTACATCGGCCAGGTGCGCGACTACATCCTGTTCAACTACCGCCCGGGAATGATGGGCATGACCTCGCAAGCCGAGAACATCGACGCCCGCATCATGGGCGGCGAACTCGGCGCGGCCTACAAGCTGACCGACAACTGGAAGGCCGACGCCACCCTGGCCTATGCCTGGGGCAAGAACAGCAGTGACGGCACGCCATTGCCGCAGATGCCGCCGCTGGACGCGCGTTTCGGCCTGACCTACAGCGAGGACAACTGGAGTGCCGGCGCCCTGTGGCGGGTGGTGGCGGCGCAGAACCGCATCGACGAAAACAAGGGCAACGTGGTCGGCAAGGACTTCGGCAAGAGCGGCGGCTTCGGCGTGTTCTCGCTCAACGGCGCCTATCGGATCAACAAGAACCTGAAGGTCAGCACCGGCGTCGACAACCTGTTCGGCAAGGCTTACGCCGAGCACCTGAACCTGGCCGGCAACGCCGGGTTCGGCTACCCGGCCAATGACCCGCAAGCCATCAACGAACCGGGGCGCACGCTCTGGACCAAGGTGGACCTGAGCTTCTAAACACAACAAGAAATGGAGCCGCTGCCGACAGGCTGCGATAAGGCCGAAGGCCTTCAGCGATCTTGAATACGCTGCGGCCGTTGGGGCCGATCGCAGCCTTCGACAGCGGCTACAGAGACAATTGCCCATGCGGAGCATTCCCTGATGAGCCAACCCAAAGTGTCTTTCTACAACCTGGCCTGGCGCTGGCATTTCTATGCCGGGCTGTTCGTAGCCCCTTTCATGGTGATGCTGTCCCTGACCGGGATCATCTACCTGTTCAAACCCCAGCTCGACCAACTGATGTATAGCCACCTGCTGCAGGTGCCGGCGGGGCACCACATCCTCAGCGCCGATGCGCAGCTCCAGCGGGTCCAGGCCGCGTATCCCCAGGGCCACGTCAAACAGTACCTGCCGCCGCTCGAAGCTGGGCGCAGTGCGCAGTTCGTGGTGCAGCAGGAAGGTGGCGAACTCAATGTGTTCGTCGACCCTTACCACGGCAACATCCTTGGCGAGCAGGATGCCAAGAACAATCTGCAAGCCATCGCCCGGGCCATTCATGGCGAGCTGATGATCGGCACCCTCGGCGACGGCCTGGTAGAGCTGGCGGCAGGCTGGGGCATCGTCCTGGTGGTGTCCGGGCTGTACCTGTGGTGGCCGCGCGGCAAGTCGTCGGCCGGGGTGTTGTGGCCACGCCTGGGCAGCCGCGGCCGCGTGCTGTGGCGCGACCTGCATGCGGTGGTCGGCTTCTGGGGCGCGGCGTTCCTGCTGCTGATGCTGCTCAGCGGCATGACCTGGACCGGCTTCTGGGGCAAGCAATACGCCGAGCTGTGGAACCGCTTTCCGGCGGCGATGTGGAATGACGTGCCCAAGTCCGACCAGCAGGCTGGCGAACTCAACACCGCCAGCCGCCAGACCGTGCCCTGGGCCATGGAGAACACGCCGCTGCCGATGTCCGGCGACCATGCCGAACACATGGCCCACGGCGACGCGCACGAAGGCCCGGCGGCGCCCGTGATCAGCCTGCAGCAGGTGCAGGACATCGCCACCCAGCGCCAGGTCGAAGCCGGTTACAGCATCACCTTGCCGACCACCGCCAGCGGCGTATTCACCATTGCCGTGTTCGCCGACGACCCGCGCAACGACGCCACCCTGCATGTCGACCAATACACCGGCAAGGTCCTGGCCGATGTGCGCTGGCAGCAGTACAGCAATGTGGCCCGCGCCACCGAAGTCGGGGTGATGCTGCACGAAGGCAAGATGTTCGGCCCGTTCAACCAGATCGTGGTGCTGCTGATCTGCCTGATGATCCTGCTGAGCTCCGTCAGTGGCCTGGTGATCTGGTGGAAGCGCCGCCCCCAGGGACGCCTTGGCGTACCGCCGCTGCGCCACGACCTGCCGAAATGGAAAACCGCGATGGCGATCATGTTGGCGCTGGCCGTGGCCTTTCCCCTGGTCGGGGCCTCGCTGGTGGCCGTGTGGCTGCTGGATCGCTTGCTGTTGTCGCGCTGGAACCGCTCGGCTGAATCGGCCTCATCTTCATCATGAATCAGGCGAGATGCGCGGTTTAGAGGGATCTGTAGACTGCTGTCGCTTCAATTTCCGGCATGCATAATGTTACTTTATAACACTTGCATGTATGATCCCTGCTCGCGGCCACCAAGGCCGCGGGTATTCCTCCCGAAGAAGCGATTCAACCGCCCCAATGAACTGCCCCTCAATAAATAGGTACCTCGTGTCCAGCCTCTGCCTGCTGGCCCTGAATCATTCCGCCCAGGCCGACGACGCGCCCCTGACGCTGCCCACCGGCACCATCAGCGCGCCCGCCCTCGACGCGCAGGACATCAGCCTGCAAACGCCGACCACCGCCGGCTCGCGCCTGGGCCTGAGCGCCCTGGAAACCCCGGCCAGCACCGAGAGCCTGAGTGGCGAGCGCATTCGCCAGCGTGGCGACCGCAGCGTGCAGGACGCGGTGTCGCGCGGCACCGGGATCAGCCGTACCGGCACACCCGGCGACGGCGGCACTTCGTTGTCGGCCCGTGGTTTTACCGGCCAGGGTTCGGTGATGCAGTTGTATGACGGCAATCGCCTGTACAGCGGCATGGGCACCGTGACCTTCCCGGTGGACACCTGGTCGGTGGAACGGGTGGATGTGCTGCGCGGCCCGGCCTCGGTGCTGTATGGCGAAGGCGCCACCGGCGCGGTGGTCAACGTGATTCCGAAGAAACCCTTCGCCGGCGAAATCGAAAACCACCTGCGCCTCGGCTACGGCTCCTACGACAGCCAGCAGCAGGCCCTCGACAGCGGCGGCTCGCTGAGCGACACCCTGAGCTATCGCCTGAACCTCAACCGCCTGCGCAGCAACGGCTGGATCGATCGCGGCGACAGCGCCAGCGACTTCATCAGCGCGGCGCTGCGCTGGCAGGCCACGGACGACCTGGCCTTCACCCTCGCCCACGACTACGGCGACCAGCAGCCGATGAATTATTTCGGCACCCCGCTGGTCAATGGCCGCTTCCATGAGGGCCTGCGGGACAAGAACTACAACATCGGCAACGACAAGCAGCACTACAACGATCAGTGGACGCGCCTGACCAGCGAGTGGCAGCTCTCCGACAGCGTCAGCGCCAGCAACGAGCTGTATTACCTCAAGGCCCAACGGCGCTGGCAGAACGCCGAAAACTACAACTGGGACACCGCCGGCCAGCAGCTTCTGCGCAGCGGCAACTTCGCCATCAAGCACCAGCAGGAGCAGGTCGGCGATCGCCAGACCTTCACCTTCAAGCACAGCCTGTTCGGCCTCGACAGCCAGACCCTGGCCGGGGTCGATTACAACCGCATCCGCTTCCAGCTCAACAGCAACTCGCCGTTCAACGATGCGCTGCCGGATGGCCAGCCGCTGGATCTGCAACACCCGGACAAGGGCCGTTTCGACAGCGCCTCGGCCTATCGCCCGCAGTTCCAGAGCACCACCAAGCAGATGTCGGCCTTCGCCGAAAACCGTACCCAACTGAGCGAGCGCTGGTCGCTGGTGACCGGCGTGCGCCGCGACTATGTGCAGGTGGATCGCGACAACCTGGTGGACGGCAGCCAGAGCGACAAGACCCTGACCGGCAACAACTGGAAGGCCGGCCTGGTGTTCGCCCTGACGCCGGACACTTCGTTCTACGGCCAGTACGCCACCAGTACCGACGGTGTCGGCGGCCTGATTTCCCTGAGCCCGAGCCAGCAGCAATACGACCTGGCCCGCGCCCGGCAGAGCGAGATCGGCCTCAAGCAGATGTTCTGGGACCAGCGCGGCGAGTGGACCCTGGCGGCCTATCACATCGTCAAGAAGAAGCTGCTGACCGACGACCCGGGCAACCCGACACTCAAGCAACAGGTCGGCCAGCAGTCGTCACGCGGCCTGGAAGCCAGCCTCGACCTGCAACTGCCGCACGCCTGGCAGCTGCAAGCCAACGCCGCCATCGTCAAGGCCCAGTACGACGACTTCGAAGAGCAGGTCGGCAACCGGTTCGTCTCGCGCAGTGGCAATCGCCCGGTGGACGTGCCGCGGCGCACCGCCAACCTGTGGCTGAACAAGGCCGTGACCGATAACCTGCGGGCCGGCGCCGGGGTGCGTTATGTCGATGCCCGTTACGCCGACCTGGCCAACCGCAACGAGCTGCCCAGCTACACCGTGGTCGATGCGGTGCTGTCGTGGAAAGCCCTGCGCAACACCACCTTCGGTTTGCAGCTGAACAATCTGTTCGACCGGCAGTACGCGCAAAGCCAATACAATGAGGGCCAGCAATGGATCCTCGGCGAACCGCGGTCGTTTTTCGTGACCGCCGATTATCAGTTTTGAGCCGATGGCCCCATCGCGGGCAAGCCTCGCTCCTACAGAGCGGGCGGCGATCCGACTTGCCCGCGACGACGCCTGTCGCATCACCCCGTATTCAAGAGCAACCGCATGACCTCGCTGAACCTCACCAACCTGGCCTGGACGCCCCTGGGCCAGGGCCACTGTCATCACCAGTTCCAGCTGCGTGAGGCCAGCCTGCGCGTGGCGCCGGGGGAATTCGTCGGGCTGATCGGCCCCAACGGCAGCGGCAAGACCAGCCTGCTGCGTTGCAGCTATCGCTTCAGCCGGCCGGACCAGGGCGAAGTCCGGCTCGATCACTACAACGTCTGGAAACAGACACCGCGCTGGTGCGCGCAACGCATCGCCGTGGTGTTGCAGGAGTTTCCCGAGGCCTTCGGCCTGACCGTCGCAGAAGTGGTCGCCATGGGCCGCACGCCGCACAAGGGCCTGTTCGACGGCGACAGCGCCGCAGACCGCGCCATCGCCCGCCAGGCGCTGGAGTCGGTGGGCCTGCTGGGTTTCGAGGCGCATGCCTTCGCTACCTTGTCCGGCGGGGAAAAGCAGCGCGTCATCCTGGCCCGCGCCCTGGCCCAGCAACCGCAACTGCTGATCCTCGACGAGCCGACCAACCACCTCGACCCACGTTACCAGCTGGAGCTGCTGCAACGGGTCAAGCGCCTGGGCATCGGCACCCTCGCCAGCATCCATGACCTGAACCTCGCCGCGGCCTTCTGCGATCGCCTGTACGTGATCGATCACGGGCGCATCGTCGCCAGCGGCACACCGGCCGAAGTGCTGACCCGCGAACTGCTGCAGCAGGTGTTCGGCGTCCAGGCCCTGGTCGACCAACACCCGCTGTCCGGCTACCCACGAATCACCTGGATAACCCAACCATGACCCTGCGCGTCTCACTCAACAGCCTGTTTCGCTCCAGCCTGTGCCTGGCCCTGTCGCTGTTCGCCGGCCAGGCCTGCGCCGAAGCCACCCGTTACCCGCTGACCGTCCACAGCTGCAACCGCGAGGTGACCTTCAAGGAAACGCCGAAACACGCCCTGAGCCACGACATCAACATGACCCAGATGATGCTCGCCCTCGGCCTCAAGTCGCGCATGGTCGGCTACAGCGGCATCAGCGGCTGGAAGGCGGTGACGCCCGAGATGCGGACCATCCTCGACGGCCTGCCGGAGCTGGCGGCCAAGTACCCGTCGGTGGAAACCCTGCTCGACGCCAATGTCGATTTCTTCTTCGCCGGCTGGGACTACGGCATGCGCGTCGGCGGCGACCTGACCCCGCAGACCCTGACGCCGCTGGGCATCAATGTGCTGGAGCTGACCGAGTCCTGTGCCTTCGTGATGAAGCGCCCGCCGGCCAGCCTCGACGACACCTACAACGACCTGCGCAACCTGGGGCGGATCTTCGATGTACAGGACCGCGCCAACCAATTGATCGCCGACATGCAGCAACAGGTCGCCGCGATCCAGCAGGACCTGCCCACGGAAAAACCTCGGGTGTTCCTCTACGACAGCGGCGAAGACCGCGCCATGACCTCCGGCCGCCTGGGCATGCCCCAGGCGCTGATCGACGCCGCCGGCGGACGCAACATCCTCGACGATGTGGAGGCCAGCTGGACCCGGGTCAATTGGGAAACCGTGGTCGAGCGCAACCCGCAGGTGATCGTGATCGTCGACTACAGCGAAATCAGCGCCGAACAGAAGCAGCAGTTCCTGCTCAACAACAAGGCGCTGCAATCGGTGGACGCGATCCGCAACCAGCGCTTCATCGTGATCCCCTACGTGCAGGCCACGCCGGGCATCGATAACGTCGAAGCGGTGCAAACCCTGGCCAAGGGTTTCCACGGCGCATGATCGATCGTCGTTATGCCTTGCTGCTGCTTGCCCTCGGTGCGCTGCTGCTGGCGTCCTGCGTATTGTCCCTGGGTTTCGGCTCGGCGCGGGTGCCGGTGGACGTGGTCTGGCGGATCCTGCTGCACAAGACACTCGGCCTGGGCGAGGTGGACTGGAGCGCCGGGCAGGAACATATCGTCTGGCTGATCCGCGTGCCGCGCATGCTGCTCGGCGCCCTGGTCGGCGCCGGGCTGGCCTTGATCGGCGCAGTGCTGCAAGCGGTGACGCGCAATCCGCTGGCCGACCCGCACCTGCTCGGCGTGACCTCCGGCGCCACCCTGGGCGCGGTGATCGTGGTGCTGCATGTGGGTGAAATCGTCGGCCTGCTGACCCTGCCCATCGCCGCCTTTATCGGTGCCCTGGCGAGCATGTTGCTGGTGCTTGGCATCGCCGCGCGCCATGGCCGGCTCGACAGCGACCGCCTGCTGCTGTGCGGGGTGGCGGTGTCCTTCGTGATGATGGCGGTGGCCAACCTGCTGCTGTTCATGGGCGACCACCGCGCCAGCTCGGCGGTGATGTTCTGGATGCTCGGCGGGCTGGGCCTGGCGCGCTGGGAACTGCTGGCGGTGCCGGCGGCCAGCGTGCTGCTCGGGCTGGTCCTGCTGCTGGGCATGGCGCGGCCGTTGAACGCGCTGATGGCCGGCGAGCAGACCGCGGTGACCCTCGGTTTGAATGCCCGCAACGTGCGGCTGCGGGTGTTCCTGATCGCTTCGCTGATGACCGGGGTGCTGGTGTCCATCAGCGGTTCCATCGGCTTCGTCGGGCTGATGGTGCCGCATATCGCCCGGCGTCTTGTGGGCGCCGAGCATCGTCGGCTGTTGCCGGTGTGCGTGCTGCTGGGCAGTGTGTTCCTGGTCTGGGTCGACGTCGCCGCCCGCACCCTGATCGCCCCCGAAGACCTGCCCATAGGCGTGGCCACGGCGGCCATTGGCGGGTTGTTTTTCATCGGCCTGATGCGCCGCCGCTGAAAAAGCGGCGTGCCTGATGCGCCGCCATCGCGGGCAAGTCGGATCGCCGCCCGCTCGCTCCTGCAGAAGAACAATGCGCACGGTTTGGCGGACGCTGCCCTGTAGCCGCTGCCGCAGGCTGCGATCGCGACCGAAGGGCGCGCAAGGTTTCGAGATCGCTGAAGGCCTTCGGCCTTATCGCAGCCTGCGGCAGCGGCTACAAAGGCGGCCACCAGCAGCACCAACGAAGCGCATTCGCCCGCACCAAAGACGCCTGATGGCCCCGCATTGGTGCGCCATCCCTCTCCCCCTATCCGTAAAAGCGACGTTTTCATGCCCTGTGCCGACTAGGCACACCCCTTGCAAAACAGCCCTTCAGTAGTCCGCATCTGCCAACCAAGAAAACTCATAAGTTCATGGAGATCGCACAATGAAGCGTCGCAGCTTGATCAAGGCTTTCACACTCACGGCAAGCATTGCCGCGATGGGCATGACCTGGACCGTCCAGGCCGCCGAGACCATCAAGGTCGGCATCCTGCATTCGCTGTCGGGGACCATGGCGATCTCCGAAACCTCGCTCAAGGACATGGCGCTGATGACCATTGACGAGATCAACGCCAAGGGCGGCGTCAACGGTAAAAAGCTCGAGGCGGTGGTGGTCGACCCGGCGTCGAACTGGCCGCTGTTCGCCGAGAAAGGCCGGCAGCTGCTGACCCAGGACAAGGTCGCCGTGGTGTTCGGCTGCTGGACCTCGGTGTCGCGCAAGTCGGTGCTGCCGGTGTTCGAGGAACTCAACGGCCTGCTGTTCTACCCGGTGCAATACGAGGGCGAAGAGATGTCGCCGAACGTGTTCTACACCGGCGCGGCGCCTAACCAGCAGGCGATCCCGGCGGTGGAATACCTGATGAGCGAAGACGGCGGCAGCGCCAAGCGCTTCTTCCTGCTCGGCACCGACTATGTCTACCCGCGCACCACCAACAAGATCCTGCGCTCGTTCCTGCATTCCAAAGGCGTGGCCGACAAGGACATCGAAGAGGTCTACACCCCGTTCGGCCACAGCGACTACCAGACCATTGTCGCCAACATCAAGAAGTTCTCCGCCGGCGGCAAGACCGCGGTCATCTCCACCGTCAACGGCGACTCCAACGTGCCGTTCTACAAGGAGCTGGCCAACCAGGGCCTGAAAGCCACCGACGTACCGGTGGTGGCCTTCTCCGTGGGCGAGGAAGAACTGCGCGGCATCGACACCAAGCCGCTGGTGGGCAACCTCGCGGCCTGGAACTACTTCGAGTCCGTGGAGAACCCGGTGAACCAGAAGTTCGTCGCCGACTGGAAAGCCTACGCCAAGGCCAAGAAGCTGCCGGGCGCGGATAAAGCCGTGACCAACGACCCGATGGAAGCCACCTACGTCGGCATCCACATGTGGGCCCAGGCGGTGGAGAAAGCCAAGTCCACCGACGTCGACAAAGTCCGCGAAGCCCTGGCCGGCCAGACCTTCGCCGCGCCGTCGGGCTACACCCTGACCATGGACAAGACCAACCACCACCTGCACAAGCCGGTGATGATCGGCGAGATCCAGCCGGACGGTCAGTTCAATGTGGTCTGGCAGACCGAAGGCCCGATCCGCGCCCAGCCGTGGAGCCCGTTCATCCCGGGCAACGACAAGAAGCCGGATTACGCAGTGAAGAGCAACTGATCCTGACCTCAGGTCTGACGCCTTCCCTGTAGGAGCGAGCTTGCTCGCGATCGACCGCGAAGCGGTCGCAAGAGCAATCACCGCTGGAGGTCCTGCGGGCCTCATCGCGAGCAAGCTCGCTCCTACAGGTGTCCGGGTGTACCGCGAGGTCATCCGGACCTTTCAAGGACATCGATATGCCCACTGCCCTCTACCGTTTCATTCTCGCCTGCCTGCTGTTGCTGCCCTTGGCTGCCAGGGCCGGCGACGCCGAAGACTTCGTCGCGGCCAACGCCACGCAACAGGCCAGGCTCCTGGAAAGCTGGGCCGCGCAACCCGACCCGGCGCGCCTCGAACTGCTCGGCGCCTTGCAGCAAGGCCAGCTGACCGTCGATGGGCAAGCCAAGACCTTGCGCCTGAACAATCGCCTGCGCGGCCTGATCGACACCGCCATGGCCAGCCATCAACTGCTCGCCAGCGATGCCAACATCCGTCTGGCCGCCGCGCAGCAGTTGCAGAAAAGCGCCAAGCCGGCGCAGTTGAAATTCCTCAATGCCAGTCTGGCCGCCGAACAGGACCAGGCCGTGCACGACGCCCTGAGCCTGGCCCTGGCCAACCTGCAACTGGTGGACAGCGACCCGGCCGTGCGCCTGGCCGCGGTACGCCTGCTGGGTGAAACCGGCGACCCGCTGGCCCGCACCCGCCTCGAAGGCCTGCTCGAACCCGGGGTGGAAGCCGATGCCGGGGTGCGCACTGCTGCCGAAACCAGCCTGGCCCAGGTCAAGCGCAAGCTGTTGGTGGGCGAAGTGCTCGGCCAAGCCTTCAGCGGCATGTCCCTGGGTTCGATCCTGTTGCTGGCGGCCCTGGGCCTGGCGATCACCTTCGGCCTGCTCGGGGTGATCAACATGGCCCACGGCGAGATGCTGATGCTCGGCGCCTACTCCACCTACATGGTGCAGTTGCTGTTCCAGCGCTACGCCCCGCAGGCCATCGAGTTCTACCCGCTGATCGCCCTGCCGGTGGCGTTCTTCGTCACCGCCGGCATCGGCATGGCCCTGGAACGCACGGTGATCCGCCACCTCTACGGCCGGCCGCTGGAAACCCTGCTCGCCACCTGGGGCATCAGCCTGATGCTGATCCAGCTGGTACGCCTGGTGTTCGGCGCGCAGAACGTCGAGGTGTCGAATCCGGCCTGGCTGTCCGGCGGGATCCAGGTGCTGCCCAACCTGGTGCTGCCCTACAACCGCATCGTGATCATCGCCTTCGCGCTGTTTGTCGTCGTCCTCACTTGGCTGCTGCTGAACAAGACCCGCCTGGGCCTGAACGTGCGCGCGGTCACCCAGAACCGCAACATGGCCGCCTGCTGCGGCGTGCCCACCGGCCGGGTGGACATGCTCGCCTTCGGCCTCGGCTCCGGCATCGCCGGCCTCGGTGGCGTGGCCCTGAGCCAGATCGGCAACGTCGGCCCGGACCTGGGCCAGAGCTACATCATCGACTCGTTCCTGGTGGTGGTGCTCGGCGGCGTCGGCCAACTGGCCGGTAGCGTGTTCGCCGCGTTCGGCTTAGGGGTAGCCAACAAGATTCTCGAACCGCAGATCGGTGCCGTGCTCGGCAAGATCCTGATCCTCGCGCTGATCATTCTGTTTATCCAGAAACGTCCGCAAGGCCTCTTCGCATTGAAAGGACGGGTGATCGACTGATGAATCAACCATTGCTCATTACCGCCAGCCAGAAAGCCGGGCCCAAGGTCTCGGTCGCCGTCGGCGCGCTGATCCTGGCGGTGCTGCTGGCCCTGCCGCTGCTCTCGCTGCTGGCGCCGGACAACCCGCTGCATGTCTCGGCCTACACCCTGACCCTGGTGGGCAAGATCCTCTGCTACGCCATAGTCGCCCTGGCCCTGGACCTGGTCTGGGGGTATGCCGGGCTGCTGTCCCTGGGCCATGGCCTGTTCTTCGCCCTCGGCGGCTACGCCATGGGCATGTACCTGATGCGCCAGGCCGCGGGGGACAGCCTGCCGGCGTTCATGACCTTCCTTTCGTGGAGCGAATTGCCCTGGTACTGGAGCGGCACCAGCAGCTTCCTCTGGGCGATGTGCCTGGTGGTGCTGGCGCCGGGCTTGCTGGCGCTGGTGTTCGGTTTCTTCGCCTTCCGCTCGCGGATCAAGGGCGTGTATTTCTCGATCATGACCCAGGCCCTGACCTTCGCCGGCATGCTCCTGTTCTTTCGCAACGAGACCGGCTTTGGCGGCAACAACGGCTTCACCAACTTCCGCACCATCCTCGGCTTCGGCATCACCGAGCCGGGCACCCGCGCGGTGCTGTTCCTGGCCACCGTGCTGTTGCTGGTGGCCAGCCTGTACATCGGCTGGCGCCTGGCCCGGAGCAAGTTCGGCCGGGTGCTGACCGCGCTGCGCGATGCCGAGAACCGACTGATGTTCTGCGGTTACGACCCGCGCGGCTTCAAGCTGTTCGTCTGGGTGTTGAGCGCGGTGCTCTGCGGCCTGGCCGGCGCCTTGTACGTGCCGCAGGTGGGCATCATCAACCCCAGCGAAATGTCGCCGACCAACTCCATCGAGGCCGCCGTGTGGGTCGCCCTGGGCGGTCGCGGCACGCTGATCGGCCCGCTGCTCGGCGCCGGCGTGGTCAACGGCATGAAGAGCTGGTTCACCGTGGCCTTCCCGGAATACTGGCTGTTCTTCCTCGGCGCGCTGTTTATCGTCGTGACCCTGTACCTGCCTAAAGGTGTAATCGGCCTGCTGAAAAAACGAGGTGAACAATGAGAGTCACTGCGACGGCTGACTTCATGCTTGAGCCCATCCTCGAACCCAATAAGGACGCGGGTAGCAGCCGCGACGCCATCGGCCTCGGCCAGGCCGCCGGCAAGGGCCTGAACACCCGCCACGGCACCATCCTGACCCTGGAAGACATCAGCGTCAGCTTCGACGGTTTCAAGGCGCTCAACGACCTCAACCTGTACATCGGCGTCGGCGAACTGCGCTGCATCATCGGCCCCAACGGCGCGGGCAAGACCACCCTGATGGACGTGATCACCGGCAAGACCCGACCCACCCACGGCAAGGCCTGGTTCGGCGAAACCCTGGACCTGACGCAGATGAGCGAGGTGCAGATCGCCCAGGCCGGGATCGGCCGCAAGTTCCAGAAGCCCACGGTGTTCGAGGCCCTGAGCGTGTTCGAAAACCTGGAGCTGGCGCAGAAGACCGACAAGTCGGTGTGGGCCAGCCTGCGGGCGAAACTCTCCGGCGAGCAGAAGGACCGCATCGACGAAGTGCTGGAAACCATTCGCCTGACCGCCTCGGTGGAGCGCCAGGCCGGCCTGCTGTCCCACGGCCAGAAGCAGTTCCTGGAGATCGGCATGCTGCTGATGCAGGACCCGCAACTGCTGCTGCTCGACGAGCCGGTGGCGGGCATGACCGATGCCGAGACCGAGTTCACCGCCGAGCTGTTCAAGCGCCTGGCGGGCAAGCACTCGCTGATGGTGGTGGAGCACGACATGGGCTTCGTCGGCTCGATCGCCGACCACGTCACCGTGCTGCACCAGGGCAGCGTGCTGGCCGAAGGGTCGCTGGAACAGGTGCAGGCCGATGAACGTGTCGTTGAAGTTTATTTGGGCAGATGATCGGCCAGCTTCAAGCCGCAAGCTTCAAGCGGCAAGTGAACAGCAAAGCCACATCCCCCGCCCTTACTTGCAGCTTGAAGCTTGCCGCTTGAAGCCCTACTAACGGAGTTCCAATGCTACAAGTCCAACACCTGCACCAGTACTACGGCGGTAGCCACATCCTGCGGGGCCTGAGCTTCGAGGTGAAGGTCGGCGAGGTCACCTGCCTGCTCGGGCGCAACGGGGTGGGCAAGACCACCCTGCTCAAATGCCTGATGGGCCTGCTGCCGGCCAGGGAAGGCGCGGTGAACTGGGAAGGCCAGGCGATCACCGCCTACAAGCCCCATCAGCGGGTGCACGCCGGCATCGCCTACGTGCCCCAGGGCCGGGAGATCTTCGGCCGCCTGACCGTGGAGGAAAACCTGTTGATGGGGCTGTCGCGTTTTGGCGCGAAAGAGGCCAAGGAAGTGCCGGCCTTTATCTACGAGCTGTTCCCGGTGCTGCTGCAAATGAAGCAGCGGCGCGGCGGCGACCTGTCCGGCGGTCAGCAACAGCAGCTGGCCATCGGCCGCGCCCTGGCCAGCCGGCCACGGCTGTTGATCCTCGACGAGCCCACCGAGGGCATCCAGCCGTCGGTGATCAAGGAGATCGGCGCGGTGATCAAGAAACTCGCGGCACGCGGCGACATGGCGATCCTGCTGGTGGAACAGTTCTACGACTTCGCCGCCGAACTGGCCGATCAGTATCTGGTGATGTCCCGGGGCGAAATCGTCCAGCAGGGCCGCGGTGAAAATATGGAAGCCGAGGGTGTACGCGGACTGGTTACGATCTAACCTGTAACGTCCCGACATTAAGCACGAATCATGAATCTGCCTGCCCACACCGCCCTGTTCACCCCCAGCTGGCATGCCGAGCTGGAACTCGGCTACGCCCGCTTTGGCGACAGCACGCGCCCGGTGCAGCGCCGGCACAAGGGCCCGCTGCGGGTGCAGAAGCATCTGTACGCCGAAGGCCCCGAAGTCTGCCAGCACATCATCGTGCATCCGCCCGGCGGGATTGCCGGCGGCGACCGCCTGCAGATCCGCGCCAGCGTCGAACGCGATGCCTGGGCGCAGCTGACCAGCCCCGGTGCCGCCAAGTGGTATCGCGCCACCGGGCCGGCCTATCAGACCCTGGACTTGAGCGTCGCCGCCGGTGCCACCCTGGAATGGCTGCCCCAGGAAACCATCGTGTTCAGCGCCGCCCAGGCCGAGCTGAGCACCCGCATCGAGCTGCAAGGCGACGCCCGGCTGTTCTACTGGGACCTGGTGGCCCTCGGCCGCCCCGCCAGCGACGAACGCTTCGACCTCGGGCATTTCCAGTCGCACCTGGACATCCGCCGCGACGGCCAGTTGCTCTGGCACGAACGCCAGCGCATTGTCGGCGGCGACGGCTTGCTCGACTCACCGATCGGCCTGGACGGCCAGCCGGTCTTCGCCACCTTGCTGGCCACCGGCGAGATCGACAGCCCGTTGCTGGAACGCTGCCGCGCACTGCCTCATGCCGTGCGCGGCGACCTGACGCAACTGCCCGGCCTGTTGGTGGCCCGCTGCCTGGCCAGCGAAGCGCTGCTGGCCCGCGCCTGGCTGATCGACCTGTGGCGCCTGCTGCGCCCCGCCCTGCTGGGCCGCGAGGCGCTGCCGCCGAGGATCTGGAGCACATGAATATCCATGTCCCTGTAGGAGCGAGCTTGCTCGCGAAAAACGCCAAGTCACCGCGCTCCTTCAGGCAGTACGCATTATCGCTAACACTTTTCGCGAGCAAGCTCGCTCCTACAACAACGGATTGCCAACGATGGACCTGACCCCACGCGAAAAAGACAAACTGCTGATCTTCACCGCCGGCCTGGTGGCCGAACGACGCCTGGCCCGGGGGGTGAAGCTCAATTATCCGGAAGCCATGGCCTACATTTCCGCGGCGCTGCTCGAAGGCGCCCGCGACGGCCAGACCGTGGCCGAGCTGATGCACTACGGCACCACCCTGCTGACCCGCGAACAAGTGATGGAAGGCATCCCGGAGATGATTCCGGAAATCCAGGTGGAAGCGACCTTCCCCGACGGCACCAAGCTGGTCACCGTTCATCAACCGATTGCCTGAGGCCACGCCATGACGTATTCCATCCGCGATGCCGTGCATGCCGACCTGCCGGCGATCCGCGATATCTATAACGACGCCGTGCTTAACACCACGGCGATCTGGAACGAGCAGGCCGTGGACCTGGGCAATCGCCAGGCCTGGTTCAGCGCCCGCCAGGCCCAGGGTTATCCGGTGCTGGTGGCGGTCGACGCCGACGACAGCGTGCTCGGCTATGCCTCGTTCGGCGACTGGCGGCCCTTCGACGGTTTCCGCCATACCGTCGAGCACTCGGTCTATGTGCGCAACGACCAGCGCGGCAACGGCCTCGGCCCGCGCCTGATGCAAGCGCTGATCGAACGCGCCAGGAGCTGCGACAAGCACGTGATGGTCGCGGCCATCGAAAGCGGCAATGCCGCCTCGATCCGCCTGCACGAACGCCTGGGCTTCGTCACCACCGGACAGATGCCGCAAGTGGGCACCAAGTTCGGGCGCTGGCTGGACCTGACGTTCATGCAGCTGACCCTCGATCCGGGGGCGCTACCGCCCACTATCCACAAGGAGTGATACCCGATGAACGCTGCCCAACTGCGTCGAGTCCATGCGGAGAGCTTTGCCCACTATCGCCAGGGGTTGATTGATCTGTTGTTCGACGCCGTGGGCCACGGCGCTTCGGTGGGTTTCATGGCCGACCTCGACGAGGAACAGGCCCGCGCCTACGTCAACAGCGTCCAGGCCAGCGTGGCCGACGGTAGCCTGTTGCTGTGGGTGGTGGTGCAGGACGAACGGGTCCTGGCCAGCGTGCAACTGGCGCTGTGCCAGAAACCCAACGGCCTCAATCGCGCCGAAGTGCAGAAGCTCCAGGTGCGCCACGACGCCCGCCGCCGTGGCCTGGGCCAGCAATTGATGCACGCCGTGGAGCTCGCGGCGCGCCAGCACAAGCGCGGCCTGCTGTACCTGGACACCGAAGCCGGTTCGGACGCCGAAGCCTTCTACAGCGCCCTCGGCTACACCCGCGTCGGCGAACTGCCGAACTACTGCCAAAGCCCGGACGGCACCTACAGCCCGACCGCCATTTACTTCAAGACTCTGGGGCAACCCGTATGATTCCAGGCCAATACCAGATCCAGCCCGGCGACATCGAACTCAACGCCGGCCGCCGCACCCTCAGCCTGAGCGTCGCCAACAGCGGCGACCGGCCGATCCAGGTGGGCTCGCACTATCACTTTTTCGAAACCAACGACGCCCTGACCTTCGACCGCGCCGCCAGCCGAGGCATGCGCCTGAACATCCCGGCCGGCACCGCCGTGCGCTTCGAGCCGGGGCAGACCCGCGAGGTGGAACTGGTGGACCTGGCCGGGCATCGCCGGGTGTTCGGTTTCGCCGGGCGGGTCATGGGCGACCTTTGAGGTGCATTGCCTGTTCTGACGCCATCGCGGGCAAGCCTCGCTCCTACAAGGGAATGCGATCAAATGTAGGAGCGAGGCTTGCCCGCGAATAGCGAGCTACGCGAGCGGTCTCAAATCCAATTGAATCCCAAGGCAAGCACATGAAGATTTCAAGACAAGCCTACGCCGACATGTTCGGCCCCACCGTCGGCGACAAGGTACGCCTGGCCGATACCGAGCTGTGGATCGAAGTCGAGAAGGACTTCACCACCTACGGCGAAGAAGTGAAGTTCGGCGGCGGCAAGGTGATCCGTGACGGCATGGGCCAGGGCCAACTGCTGGCGGCCGAAGTGGTCGACACCCTGATCACCAACGCGCTGATCATCGATCACTGGGGCATCGTCAAGGCCGACGTCGGCCTCAAGGACGGGCGCATCGCCGCCATCGGCAAGGCCGGCAACCCGGACATCCAGCCCGACGTGACCATCGCCGTCGGCGCCAGCACCGAAGTCATCGCCGGCGAGGGCATGATCCTCACCGCCGGCGGCATCGACACCCATATCCACTTCATCTGCCCGCAGCAGATCGAAGAGGCGCTGATGAGCGGCGTCACCACCATGATCGGCGGCGGCACCGGGCCGGCCACCGGCACCAACGCCACCACCTGCACCTCCGGGCCCTGGCATATGGCGCGCATGCTCCAGGCGGCGGACTCGTTCCCGATGAACATCGGCTTCACCGGCAAGGGCAACGCCAGCCTGCCGGAGCCTCTGATCGAGCAGGTCAAGGCCGGGGCCATCGGCCTCAAGCTCCACGAAGACTGGGGCACCACCCCGGCCAGCATCGACAACTGCCTGAGCGTCGCCGACCAGTACGATGTGCAGGTGGCGATCCACACCGACACCCTCAACGAGTCGGGCTTCGTCGAAACCACCCTCGGCGCCTTCAAGGGCCGCACCATCCACACCTACCACACCGAAGGCGCCGGCGGCGGCCACGCCCCGGACATCATCAAGGCCTGCGGTTTCCCCAACGTGCTGCCGAGCTCGACCAACCCGACTCGGCCGTTCACCCGCAACACCATCGACGAACACCTGGACATGTTGATGGTCTGCCACCACCTCGACCCGAGCATCGCCGAGGACGTGGCCTTCGCCGAAAGCCGCATCCGCCGCGAAACCATCGCCGCCGAAGACATCCTCCACGACCTGGGCGCCTTCTCGATGATCAGCTCCGACAGCCAGGCCATGGGCCGGGTCGGCGAGGTCATCACCCGCACCTGGCAGACCGCCGACAAGATGCACCGCCAGCGCGGCCCGCTGCCGGGTGACGGTGCTGGCAACAGCAACTTTAGGGTCAAGCGCTACATCGCCAAATACACCATCAATCCGGCGATCACCCACGGCATCAGCCACGAAGTGGGCTCCATCGAAATCGGCAAATGGGCCGACCTGGTGCTCTGGCGTCCGGCGTTCTTCGGGGTCAAGCCGACGCTGATCCTCAAGGGCGGGGCCATCGCCGCCAGCCTGATGGGCGACGCCAACGCCTCGATCCCGACCCCGCAGCCGGTGCATTACCGGCCGATGTTCGCCAGTTACGGCGGCAGCCGGCACGCCACCAGCCTGACCTTTATCAGCCAGGCCGCGCTGGAGGCCGGGGTGCCGCAGCAACTGGGGCTGAAAAAGCAGATCGCGGTGGTCAAGGGTTGCCGCGACGTGCAAAAGACCGACCTGATCCACAACGACTACCTGCCGGATATCGAGGTCGACCCGCAGACCTATCAGGTCAAGGCCGACGGTGTGCTGCTATGGTGCGAGCCGGCGGACGTGTTGCCGATGGCCCAGCGCTACTTTCTGTTCTAGAAACCTGGATCCAACGGGCGCCCATGCGGGCCGCCCAACGGTCAGCAAAGCCGGACGTCTTGCCGTGTTGAACGGCTCAATCGCGGCTAGAATTCGACAGGCCGTTCTCACTCTTGCTGCCTGACAAGGTTCCCGGCCATGCGTCTACCCGACTTCATCGTGCAACACGTTGATCGAATCGTTGATGAGTGGGAGCAATTCGCCCGATCCATCGCCCCCGAAACCGACTCCCTGACCCGCCTGCAATTGCGCGACCATGCCAAGTCCATCCTGCTGGCCGCCGCTCGCGACATGCGCACCGCCCAGACCGCCAGCGAACAGGCGGCCAAGGCCAGGGGCGAAGGCCCGGAGAAGACCCCGAGCCTCGACGAGGCCGCCGCCAGCCATGGCGAATTGCGCCACAACGTCGGCTTCGACCTGGTACAGATGACCTCGGAATTCCGCCACCTGCGCGCCTGCGTGATCCGTCTCTGGGTCACCAGCCTGGAGTCGCCGCAGCTGGCCTATTTCCAGGACATGATCCGTTTCAACGAAGCCATCGACGAGGCGCTGGCCGAATCCACCACGGCCTATGCCGAGCAGGTCAACCGCTCGCGGGATATCTTCCTGGCGATTCTCGGCCACGACCTGCGCGCGCCCTTGCAGGCGGTGAGCATGTCCACCGAGATGCTGGCGCGCAAAGTCGCGCTGGACGCCGATGCGCTGGCCTATGTGTCGCGGATCAAGAGTGGCGCCAGGCACATGGCGGCGATGGTCGGCGACCTGCTGGAGTTCGTGCGCAGCCGCCTGGGCAGCAGCCTGCCCATCGAGCCGGCGCCCATGGACATGGCCAGTGCCATCAAGGCAGCCATGGACGAGGCCTGCGCCGGCCAGCCGGACTGCACACCGGCGCTGAACTTCCATGGCGACAGCCATGGCATCTGGGATCGCGGGCGTATCGAACAGATGCTGCAGAACCTGATCGGCAATGCCCTGCAGCATGGCAGCAACAGTCGCACCGTGACCCTGACCCTCACTGGCAGCGCCGAGCAGGTGCTGCTGACCATCCACAACTACGGCCCGCCGATTCCCAAGGAAGCCCTAGGCACCCTCTTCGATCCCCTGGTGCGCAGTGCCAACGAAGAGCTCGGCAGCCCTTCCACCAGCCTCGGCCTGGGCCTGTTCATCGTCAAGGAAGTGGTCACCGCCCACCAGGGCAGCATAGAGGTCAGCTCCAACGAGAGCGATGGCACCACCTTCACCGTGACCCTGCCACGAGTATCCCGCGCCGAATCGTTGTAGCCGCCAACACAGAACCCTGTAGCCGCTGCCCATGCTTCTGTAGGAGCGGCCGGCCGACGCGCCATTGCTCGCGATGGACGATGCCCGAGCCTTCCAACCGCTATAGAGACGAACGCACCGTAGCCGCTGCCGAGCCCGCGAGGCTGCGATCGAGGACGAAGTCCTCGCAAAGCCTGGGCATGGGGTGTGTCTGGAAGAACGGGTTGCCCGGTTTTGCGACCGCTTCGCGGCCGATCGCAGCCTCGCGGGCTCGGCAGCGGCTACAACATCACCACCCATGCCTCCGTAGGAGCGCGATGAACGATAACGCGCAGTCTCAGTCGGCGAGCAGGCGCCCCAGGCGCTGCTTGAGCATCTGGTTTTCCGTGCGCAACTCGCGGACTTCGTCGAGCAGTTCCAGCGCCAGGGCGACGCCTTCCCACTCCAGTTCCAGGTCGCGCCGCAACTTGGCGGCACGCTTGGCGACCGCCAGTTCATAGTCGGTGAAACGCCAGTCGCGGGGCGCCGCGCCATGGGGATCGAGGATCCCGTGCTCGACGATTTCCATCACATAGGCGGCCGGCAGATCGGCCACCTCGCAGAACTCTTCCATATCCAGCTGAACGATCAGGGTGCTCATGGTCAGCGACTCCTATGTTCCAGATCAGAATGGGTTGCGGATCAGAAATGCTCCCGCGGGTTGAAGGCGGCCTTCTTCGCCAGCTCCTGCCACAACGCCTTGACGTCGTCGCCGCAAGCCTTGGGCATCACGGCCTTGAGCTGCACGAACAGATAACCGCGATGCCCGGCCTTGTTCAGCAGGCCATGGCCCTTGGCGCGCATGCGCTGGCCGTTCTGGCTGCCGGCCGGCACCTTGAGGTTGATCTTGCCGGTCAGGGTCGGCACCGCGACCTCGGTCCCCAGCGCCAGCTCCCAAGGGGCCAGCGGCAGGGTGATGATCAGGTTCTCGCCCTCGATATCGAACTTCGGATGGGGCGCGAAACGAATGGTCAGGTACAGGTCGCCATTGGCCCCGCCGCCGACACCGGGCGCGCCCTGGCCCTTGAGGCGGATGCGCTCGCCGTCGGCGACGCCGGCCGGGATCTTCACGTTCAGGCTCTTGCTGGTGTTGCTGACATGCTGCCCGGCGGCGTTGTACTGCGGCACCTTGAAGCTGACCTTCTTCGACTCGGCCGACAGGGTTTCTTCCAGGAAGATCGGTAATTCCATTTCCACGTCTTGCCCCCTGCGCCCGGCGCTGCGCGATTGTCCACCGCCGAAACCCGGCCCGCGGTTGCCGAAGATCGAACTGAAGAAGTCCGAAAAATCCCCGCCATCGCCGAAGCCGCCCGCATCCGCGCGGCCTTTCCAGCCCGGTGGGCCCTGGAACGGCTGGCCGTGCTGGCCATAACGCCGCAGGTCGTCGTATTCGGCCCGCTTGTCCGCGCTTTTCAGCGCTTCATAGGCTTCCGACGCGTCCTTGAACTTGGCTTCGGCGTCTTTTTCCTTGCTGACATCGGGGTGGTATTTGCGCGCCAGCTTGCGATAGGCGGCCTTGATCGCCTTGTCGTCCGCCGTCGGCTCCACCCCGAGAATCTTGTAATAGTCTTTGAAGTCCATCTAAGGATCACCATCCGTTATCAATGTGGCGCGGCGGGACGTACAGCATGCACTCTTGAGCAGCGTCAAGGCTGATCGATCTCAATACTGTGACTCACGCGGCGCAGCAGAAGTTTATCGGCAGCTGGCAGCGGTTCTTGCGACCGCCCGATGGCTGCCCGGCCCATGCCTGCAAGTTTGGGGTAAAGAATAGTCTTTCAAGGCTTGCGGGTTTCGATTTAGCGGATAGTCGGCCTTCGATTCTGCGAACGACTGGCATACACTGCGCGGCCGTTTTTTCCAACCGGAACTCGAAAGACATGAAAAACGCATCTGCGGCCCGTGCCTGCGGTATCGACTTCGGCACGTCCAACTCCACGGTCGGCTGGCTGCGCCCCGGCATGGAAACGCTGATTGCGCTGGAAGACGACAAGATCACCCTGCCGTCGGTGGTCTTCTTCAACATCGAAGAACGCCGTCCGGTGTATGGCCGCCTGGCGCTGCACGAGTACCTGGAGGGCTACGAAGGCCGGCTGATGCGCTCGCTGAAGAGCCTGCTGGGCTCCAAGCTGATCAAGCACGACACCAGCGTGCTGGGCACGGCGATGCCGTTCAAGGACCTGCTGGGCCTGTTCATCGGCCAGCTCAAGAGCCGCGCCGAAGCTGCCGCCGGCCGGGAGTTCGAGGAAGTGGTACTGGGCCGCCCGGTGTTTTTCGTCGATGACGATGCCGCCGCCGACCAGGAGGCCCAGGACACCCTGGTGGAAGTGGCGCGCAAGCTGGGCTTCAAAGAAGTCTCCTTCCAGTACGAGCCGATCGCCGCGGCCTTCGACTACGAGTCAACCATCGAACGCGAAGAGCTGGTGCTGATCGTCGACATCGGCGGTGGTACTTCCGACTTCTCCCTGGTGCGCCTGTCGCCCGAGCGCCGTGGCCTGGACAACCGCCACGAGGACATCCTCGCCACCGGCGGCGTACACATCGGCGGGACCGATTTCGACAAGCAGTTGAGCCTCCAGGGCCTGATGCCGCTGTTCGGCTACGGCAGCCGGATGAAGAGCGGCGCCTACATGCCCACCAGCACCCACATGAACCTGGCGACCTGGCACACCATCAACTCGGTGTACTCGCAGAAGTCCCAGCTGGCCCTGGGCAGCATGCGCTACGACATCGAAGACACCGGCGGCATCGACCGCCTGTTCAAGCTGATCGAGCAGCGCGCCGGACACTGGCTGGCGATGGAGGTGGAAGAGACCAAGATCCAGCTGACCCACGCCGACAACCGCGTGGTGCCCCTGGACCGTATCGAGGCGGGCCTGAGCGTGGACTTGAGCCGGGCGCTGTTCGAGTCGTCCATCGACAGCCTGCTGGAGCGCATCCGCGGCAGCGTCACGCAACTGCTGGGCGATGCCAATGTCGGCGTCGGCCAGGTCGATACGGTGTTCTTCACCGGCGGCTCCAGCGGCATCCCGGCCCTGCGCCAGAGCGTCGCGGACATGCTGCCCAACGCACGCCACGTCGAAGGCAACATCTTCGGCAGCATCGGCAGCGGCCTGGCCATCGAAGCGAAAAAACGCTACGGCTAAACGCCCCCCTGTAGCCGCTGCCGCAGGCTGCGATAAGGTCCGCAGGACCTTCAGCGATTTTGAGATCGCTACGGCCTTCGGCCGATCGCAGCCTTCGGCAGCGGCTACAGGGATAGCGTCAGCTCAAACCAACCCCGCCTGCTTCAATTCACTCTTCAGGTAGGCGTAATAGATCGGCCCGGCCACCACCCCCGGCAGGCCGAACGCCGCCTCGAACACCAGCATCGCCAACAGCAATTCCCAGGACTTGGCACTGATCTGCCCGCCGACGATCCGCGCGTTGAGGAAGTATTCCAGCTTGTGGATAAAGATCAGGTAGCCCAGCGCCGCCGCGGCCACCCAGATCGACAGCGACATGCCGACGATGGTGATCAGGGTGTTGGAGATCAGGTTGCCGATCACCGGCAACAGCCCCAAGAGGAAGGTCAGCACGATCAGGGTCTTGGTCAGCGGCAGCTTGACGCCGAACATCGGCAGGATCAGCGCGAGGAAGATCCCGGTGAAGAAGGTGTTGAGCAGGGAAATCTTGATCTGCGCGAACACGATGTTGCGAAAGGCCTGGACCAGCAGGTGCAGGCGGTCGAACAGCGCGGCCGCCAGCGGCTTGCGCTTGGTCAGGTCGGGCACGCGCTGCAAGGCGATGATCGCCCCCAGCACCATGCCGATCAACAAGGTCACGAACATGTGCGCCGCGTCCTTGCCCACCAGTTGCAGCTCGCTCAGGTGCTTGCTGGCCCAGGCGCCGATGGCCACCTGGAACTCCGCCGCGCTGGCCGGCAGATAGGAGTCGAGGAACGGCGGCAACTGGCCGCGCGCCTTGTCCACCACCGCCATGAATTTGTCCAGGGAAGCCCCCGGATTTTCCGCTTCGTGCAGCAGGAAGCTGATGGCGCCGGCGAACAGCAGCGTCAGCACGCTGACCACCAGGGTGCCGAGCAGGGCCACCGCCAACCAGCGCGCCCGCCGACCTTCGATCAGCCGTTGCAATTGCGGGGTGAGCATGTTGACCAGTTCGAACACCAGCAGGCCCGCCAGCAGGCTCGGTAATAGCCGCAACGGGATTACCAGCAGCAGGCCGCCGAAGATGATCACCCAACTGAACAACAACAGATGACGCTGAGAAAACGTTGGCATACAGCCTCAAACAAACAGCGTGAAAGGATTGGCAGTCTGCCAGCGTTGCACTGACGATGCGAGGCCGACAGGCGCGGGTTTGCTGGCGATCAACGATACAGAGTGTGTCAGGCAAACTGCCGCGACCGGATCGTGAACAAGCTCGCGCCTGCGAGGGAAAAGGTTATTGCTTCTTCAGGCAGGTGCTCATGAAGGTCTTGCGCTCGTCGCCCTTGAGGGCTTTGGCGGTGGCGTCGGCGTTGCAGGTCTTCATCCGTTCCTGCGGGGTGGACGGGGTTGCCGCAGCAGCCGGGGTGGCTTTCAGGCAGGTGCTCATAAAGGCTTTGCGTTCATCGCCCTTGAGGGCTTTGGCGGTGGCGTCGGCGTTGCACGTGGTCATCTTGTTCTGCTGGGCGGTGGCGGCAAATCCTTGGGAACAGAGCAGCAGGCCAACCATCAACAAAGGGATACGCAGCATCTTCATGGAGTTTTCTCCTTGTTACCGCACCGACGGGCGCGGCCTCCAGCGCAGTGTAGACAAACCCTGTTACAGGTTCACCTGTTCTGTAGGCTGGTGCGCCGGTACTGCTCGGGCGTGCAGCCGGCCTGGCGCTGGAACATCGCGATAAACGCCGAGGCGCTGCTGTAGCCCATGTCGAACGCCACCTCCTGGACACTGCGCGCACTGTCCAGCGCCTCGATGGACGCCAGGAAGCGCAGGCGCTGGCGCCACTCGCCAAAACTCATGCCCAGCTCGCGCACGAATTGCCGGGCCAGGGTGCGTTCGCTGACATGGATCTGCCGCGCCCAATCGGCCAGCGCGCGGTTATCCCCCGGGGCGGCCTGCAATGCCTCCAGCACGCCGAGCAAGGCCGGGCTGCTGGCATAAGGCAGGTAACCGTCATGCACCGGCGCCTGCTGCAACTGGTCGAGCATTACCTGGGCCAGGCGGCTGTCCGTTTCCTGCTCGGGGATCTGTACGTCGCGCGCGGCGAAGTCCTTGAGGATCGCCTTGAGAATGTCGCTGATGGCCAGGGTGCAGGCCTGCTGCGGCAGCACCCGGCACAGCTCCGGGACCAGGCACACGGCGCGGTATACGATCGGCTGCGGGCTGTAGAAGCTGTGCTCGGTGTCCGGCGGAATCCAGATGGCGTACTGCGGCGGCGACATGAAGCGCTGGCCGGCGATCTCCATGTGCATCACGCCGTGGGCCGAATACTCCAGGCAGCCCCAGGGATGACGATGCTCCAGCGCATGGCTGTGGGCGTCGAAATCGGCGTAGCGGAAGTACACCGGGGCCGGCAGACCGCTGAAGGGCAGCAGGTCGATGTGTTTTTTGCTCATGCTGTCCGGATTCAAGGGTGGGTTGTCTGGATCGAAGTATAGGCTTTGATCCAGACAGAGGGATAATCACCCTTCATCAACGTTCTGGTTTTTCCTCATGCAATACGCTTATCCGTTACTGGCCGTCTTTATCTGGGCCGGCAATACCGTCATCAACAAGCTGGCGGTCGGGGCGATCTTCCCCGCGGAGATCGGTTTCTATCGCTGGCTGCTGGCCGGCCTGCTGTTCACACCGTTCATGCTCAAGGCGGTGGTCGCCCACTGGGCGGTGATCCGCCCGAACCTGGGCAAGATCTTCATCCTCGGCGTGCTGGGCATGGCGGTGTACCAGAGCCTGGCGTACTTCGCCGCGACACTGACCTCGGCCACCAACATGGGCATCATTCTTTCGCTGATGCCGCTGATGTCGCTGGCCATGGCGATCGCCAGCCTCGGCCAGCGCCTGACGGCCGGTGCCCTGGTCGGTGCGGTGCTGTCGTTTGCCGGGGTGCTGGTGGTGGTGTCGTCCGGCAGCCTCGAGGTGCTGCTGGAACACGGCGTGAACCTGGGCGACGCGATGATGCTGATCGCCACCCTGGCCTACGCGATCTACAGCACCCTGCTGAAAAAATGGCAGCTGCGCCTGCCGCCGCTGGTGCTGCTGTACCTGCAGGTGCTGGTGGCCGTGGTGGTGCTGTTTCCGCTGTTCTTGGCCTCGCCGAAAACCGGCCTGACCCTGCACAACATTCCCCTGGTGCTCTACGCCTGCCTGCTGGCCTCGATGCTCGCGCCGCTGGCCTGGATGCAGGCCGTGGTGCGCCTGGGGCCGAGCCGCACCACGCTGTTCTTCAATCTGCTGCCGCTGATTACCGCGCTGATCGCCGCCGTGGTGCTGCATGAACAGCTGGCGCTGTATCACCTGGTGGGTGGGATGCTGACCCTGGGCGGGGTGATCCTGTCGGAACGCTGGACCACGGTGCTGGGGCGCAAGGTCAGCGTCGCCTGACAGATCGTCATCGCGAGCAAGCTCGCTCCTACAGGGGATGGCTCGATCCTGTAGGAGCGAGCTTGCTCGCGATAAATCTCAAAACCGCCACATCCCTCCCTGGCTATACCCCCGCTGCTTTCAACCGCTGCGCATGCTCGACGAACAGCCGGATCGGCTCCGCGCCCCGGCCCACCAGCCCCAGGGACTGGTTGACGATATCGAAATGATCCAGGGGGTAATCGTCGCCAATCACCGTGCCCAGGTGCGAGCTGTAGCGGCCGACCATGCCATCGCACTGCCCGGCTTCGCGGACGAAGGTCCTGGCGAACAGCCGGCAGCTGCGATTGGTGCCGTCGAACAGGTTGCGCCCGCGATTGGTCTTGCCCGGCTGCAAGGTGCCGGACCAGGAGTAGTAACGCACCCCGTTGACCTCTTCCGGCCCCTGCCCGCCCCAGGTTTCCGGCAGGCCCTGGGGATACTGGCGGTTGAACAGCGCCACGCCCTCGCTGGTCAGCGAGCGGTGCGAAGCATGGATATCCGCCGGCAGCTTCGGCCCGCGATAGCCGGTGTCCAGCCAGCACATCAACACGGCAATCACCCGCAGGATAAAACTCAGCACCCGCCCGCGCAGGGTGTCGATGGAATGGTGGCGTTCGATGTAGTCGGCCAGCTCCGAGCCATGATTGGGCCCGGCGACCGAGGTCACCGAGGCCACCCAGTCCGGGCGTTTGGCCGCGGCATAGCGGGCGGTGAGCGCCCCCTGGCTGTGGCCGATCAGGTTGACCTTGTCGGCGCCGGTTTCGCGGCGGATCTCCTCGATCCGCGCCAGCAACTGCTCGCCGCGCACCTCAGTGCTATGCAGCGGCGAAACCTGCACCGCAATCACCGTGGCCCCGCCGCGGCGCAACGCCGACTCGATGCCGAACCAGTAGGAGTACAGCACCAGCCGGATAAACCCCAGCATGCCGGGGACCAGGACCAGCGGGTAACGCGTGGCAAGCTCTTGGGACATGGGAACATCCTTGTGATCGGACTTGTATCAGGGACCGCGGCGCCCGAGGCTGGATGTCGGCAGCAGCCAAGAGCATCGACAGCCAAGATGACAGCTTCACGACCACTGTATGACATTCCCCCGAGACTAACGCGAGCAAGCTCGCTACAGGGGATTGGCAATAAATGGATCGCCCCGGGTCTGTAGGAGCGAAGCTTGCTCGCGATAGCTCCGGTTCAGGCAATGGATTTCTTCCAGTAGAACTGAAGCGGGTTTGGGGCTGCTGCGCAGCCCATCGCGAGCAAGCTTCGCTCCTACAAGGGATAGGCTATTTCAACCCCACCACCCCGGCCACGATCAGCCCCACCGACACCAGCTTGACCAGCGTCAGGCTCTCCCCCAGCAAGGCAAAACCGAGGAACACCGTGCCCAGGGAACCGATGGCGGTCCAGATCGGGTAGGCGATGCTCACCGGCAGCTCACGCATCGCCAGGGTCAGGAAGTAGATGCCGCCCAGCGCGGCCACCACCGTCAGCAGCGACGGCCATAGCCGGGTGAAACCCTCGGCGTACTTCATGCCCATGGCGAAGGTGACTTCGAAGGCGGCGGCGATCAGCAAGAACAGCCAGGCCATGTCGCCTCCTCAGAAGGTCCGTGCCAGCGCCAGCAGGCGTTGCTCGGCTTCGGCGCAGGACACCTGGAACGTGCGCTCGGCCGACTCCTCGCCTTCGGCCGCGACCACCGTGACGTCCTCGATGCCGATAAAGCCCAGCGCGGTACGCAACCACGGATCGGCGTGGTTCATGGCTTCCAGCTCGCCACCCGGACCAAAGCCGAAGCCGCCGCGACTGGTGACGATCAGCGCTTTCTTGCCCCGCACCAGCGGCTCGTACTGGGCGATGCCATTGTCCTGCACGGTATTGAAGGTCAGGCCCAGGCGCACGATCTGGTCGACCCAGGCCTTGAGGCCGCTGGGTACGCTGAAGTTGTACATCGGCGCCGAGATCACCAGCAGCTCATGCTCCAGCAACTCGCTCACCAACTCGTCGCTCAGGGCCAGGTCGGCCTGCATCGACAAGGGCCGCGCCTGCGGCTCGGGATAAAACGCCGCGGCGACGAAGGCCTCGCTGACATGGGGCAGCGAAGCGCGGCCGACTTCCCGACGGGTCAGTTGGCCCTGGGGATGGGCCTCGAGCCAGGCCTGGAGAAAGCGTTCCGTCAGCCGCCGCGAATGGGAGCGTTCGCCACGGGGGCTGCCATGTACTGCTAGAATTCTGCTCATCTGTCATTCCTCATCCTGGATCATTCTGGAAGACCGTAAAAAGCCTTCCTGGGCGGGAATAAAGCTATTGATGCCGGCCCCATGGAACAAATGAGCAATAGTTGATCAGGATGAATCCATTTCACCCATAAGGTGCCCCTGTATGTTTGCCAACCTGCCGCTGACCGCTTTGCGCGCCTTCGAATCGGCATCCCGGCTCTTGAGTTTCAAGGCCGCTGCCGAGGAGCTGTCGGTCACGCCCACGGCGATTTCCCACCAGATCCGCTCCCTGGAAAGCTGGCTGGGCGTGCCGCTGTTCCAGCGCCTGCCACGCCAGGTGCGCCTGACCGAATGCGGCGAGCGCCTGTTCCACAGCCTGCACGGCGCCTTGCTGGAAGTGGCGCAGAGCGTCGACAGCCTGCGCCCGCAACGCAGCGGCGCGAACCTGATGATCTCCACCACGCCAGCCTTCGCCGCGCTGTGGCTGGTGCCGCGCCTGGGGCGTTTTTATGCCCGGCACCCGAACATCAACCTGCGCCTGGACACCAATTGCGAGGTCATCGACCTGCAGCAGGACGCGAGCGTCGACCTGGTGATCCGCTACAGCCTGGACGACTACCCGAACCTCTATGGGCTGTGCCTGTTCGACGAGTGCTTCGCGGTCTACGGCTCGCCGGAGCAGGTGGCCCTGGCCCGCGAGCAAACGCCGACGCTGATCAGCGTGCGCTGGCACAACTCCAAGCTCTATGCCCATGGCTGGGAGGCCTGGTGCGACAAGGCGCAGGAAAGCTGGATGCGGGATCGCCCGGTGTTTCGCGAATACGACGAGGAGCACTACGCCCTGCAAGCAGCCATTGCCGGCCAGGGCCTGGTGCTGGCCAGCAATATCCTGGTGTCGGAGAGCGTGACCAGCGGCCTGCTGGTGCCGTATCGCCCGGAGATACATGTCGACGGCGCAGGCTACAGCGCCTTGTGCGTGCCCGGGCGCGAACGGCATCCGCCGGTGCGGGCGTTTTTCCAGTGGTTGCGCGAAGAGGCCCAGGCGGCCGGGCATCCGATGCTCACCGCCGGCTGAGGCCCTTGAACAGGTAGGAGCGAGGCTTGCCCGCGACCCAGGCACCGCGAAGTGCCTGTAGTACCGCGTTATCGTTCATCGCGAGCAAGCTTCGCTCCTACACTGGATGCGTGGGGCCATCCTCCCCGTAGGAGCGAGGCTTGCCCGCGATTCAGACGCCGCGGAGCGCCTGTAGTACCGCGTTATCGTTCATCGCGAGCAAGCTTCGCTCCTACACTGGATGCGTG
>NZ_JAQZAB010000077.1:0-88709 GCF_028640915.1 Pseudomonas sp. B3G-3
GAATTCTTTTTCATGAAGATCAAGAGCGTCTTTCCCGGTATTCCGTGAAGAACCTTTTTTTATGCCCGCAGATTGTTGCGCGGCTGATGAGGTTATCGCGGGCAGCACGGGCCCCGTAGAAGCGAGGCTTGCCCGCGATGAGGTCAACCCACCACCCGGTTTCGCCCCTCGGCCTTGGCCTGGTACAGCGCCTTGTCGGCCATCGCGCACAGCGCTTTCAGGCTGGACTTCGGTGTGCCTGCCCAGGTGCCGAGGCCGATGCTGATGGTGATCGGTGAGGCGCCGTCCTGGATCGGCGGCAGGCGCTCGATCGCCAGGCGAATATGCTCGGCGATACGCCGGGCGCCGGCGTTGTCGGTCTCCGGCAGGACCACGGCGAACTCTTCGCCGCCGTAGCGTGCGGCCAGGTCGCCGGGGCGACGGATATTGTCACTGATCACCCGGGCGACGATGCGCAAGGCTTCATCGCCGAGCGGGTGGCCATAGCGATCGTTGAAGGCCTTGAAGTGATCCACGTCGAGCATCAGCAGCGACAGCGCGCTATGGGAGCGCTGCGCGCGACCCCATTCGCGAGCCAGGGTCTGATCCAGGCTGCGACGGTTGTCGAGGCCGGTGAGGGCATCGGTGGCCGCCAGTTGCGCGAGTTCCTGCTCGGCGCTCTGGCGCCGGCGCAATTCCCGGCACAGCAGCCAGGTCAGCCACAGCAGGCCCAGGCACAGCGCACCAGTGGCGCCGCCGACCACCAGCGCGGTGCGCTGCCAGGAGGCGAATACTTCATTGCTGGAGAGCGCCACGATCACGATCAGCGGCAGGTCCCCGACCTGGGAGAAGGTGTACAGGCGCGGCTGCTGGGTGCTGGACATGCCTTTGAAGCTGCCGTTCCCCTCGCGCAGGATGCGGATGAAATTGGGCCGTTGGCTGAAGTCCTGGCCGATCAGGTTGTCCGCTCGCGGCGGCTCCTGGGCCAACAGGATACCGTCGCGACTGATCAGGTTGACCGAGCTGTCGCGGCCGACATTCAGGCTTTTGAACAACTGGCTGAAGTAGTCCAGGCGCATGGCCGCTTCGGCCACGCCGAGGAATTCTCCACGTTCGTTGGAAACCCGCCGGCTGAAACTGATGCGCCAATCCAGCTCGGGCGGGAGGGCGCGGAACGGTCGGCTGATCAGCATGCCCGGATCGGGGTTATTCACATGAGACTGGAAATACTCCCGATCGGCAAAGTTGCCCTTGCGCGGTTCGACCGAAGCGGAGTCGGCGAGCACATCGCCGTGCGCGTCGAGCAGCAGGATGTTGCCCTTGTAGGGTGCAGCCGTGGCCCGGTCGAACAGCGCCATATGGCGAATGGTCGGCGAGACCTGTTTCAGGTCCTCGTGTTGCGAGGCGCTGATCAGGCCTCGCAGGGAGACGTCGTACAGCTCGACGTTGCGCAGCACGTCGGCGTCGATCAATTGCACGATGTTGGAAGCCGCGCGGGTGGCGGCTATTTCGGCGCTGCCGCGTTCGCGAATCAGCAAGAAGGTCACGATGCTCAGGATGGAGATGACCATCAATGAGCTTCCAAGAATCAGCATCCTTTCCGACCGGCTCGAAGTGGTCGTGTTGCGGGGTGTCGCACTACTCACACTCATGGTTCTGGCTTCTGCGTTGTGTACGTTTTCTATAAGGGTGTTTCGGGTGAAGCGAGCAGAGTTGCAGAGACCGATCGCGCCTGCGGGCGCATGTATAAATCGCAGACAAAAAAAAGGCCAGCAAAATGATGCTGGCCTTTTGCGTATTCGCGCTTAGAACACATTGATCGGGTAATCGACGATCACCCGGTATTCGTCGGTGTCGTTGTCCAGCGCGCCATAACCGTTGCCGCCACGGTTGGTGGCCCACTGCAGGCGGACCGCCAGGTCCTTGGCCTGGCCACCCTGCACCACGTACTTGAGGTCGAGGTCGCGTTCCCAGTGCTTGGCGTGCTCGCCGCCGGCGCTGTACCAGTGGGCGTAGCCACGGCTGTGCGGATCGACCTTGGTCAGGTCCAGCTCGCCGCGCGAGTAGGAAAGCGCCGACGTCAGGCCCGGCAGGCCGAGACCGGCGAAGTCGTAGGCGTACTTGAGTTTCCACGAGCGTTCGTTGGGGCCGTTGAAATCCGAATACTGCTGGGAATTGTCCAGGTAGATGCTGTCACCCTGGTTGATGTAGTCGAACGGTGTGTTGCCGTTCACCCGCTGGTAGGCGGCGGTGAGGCTGTGATGGCCCACGCCCAGGGTGAAATGCAGGCTGTAGGTGTTGTTGTCGATGTCGCCCAGCAGCGCGTCGCCGGTGTCCTGGGTGTGATAGAAGTGCAGGCCCGGGTTCAGGATCACCAGCTCGTTCAGCGCATAGCTGTAGTCGAGGTCGTAGTAGTACTGGTTCCAGATGTCCTTGAGTTCGGCGGCGTACAGGCTGCTGGTCAGCCCGTCCACGCCGCTCCAGGCCACGCCGGCCCAGTTCAGGTGGCGGCTTTCATCGCCGTCCAGCAGTTTGCCGTAGGCCGTGTCGATACGCTGGCGGCCGCTCTGGTTGTAGAGCTTGGTGAAGCTGGCCTGGCCGCCTTCGAGCAGCCAGCCGTCGAAGCTGTGGTTGCTCAGGCTGACCCCGCGGAAGGTCTGCGGCAGCATGCGGCTCTGGCCGCCGGCGATCACCGGATTGTTGAGGAACAGGTCGCCGGCCTTGAGCTCGGTGTCGAAGGCGCGGATTTTCAGGGTGGCGCCAGCGGTGGAGAACGACGTCGGGGCTTTGCCGTTGCCGTCGCTGATCGGCAGGATGCTCGAGCTGTCGGTACCGCCACCGCCATCGAGTTTCAGGCCGAGCATGGCGTTGGCATCGAGGCCGAAACCGACCGTGCCCGGGGTATAACCCGACTCGAAGATCCCCAGGAAACCCTGGCCCCATTCGATGTTGTCATCGTTCTGCTGGTGGCGGTTGCGATTCATGTAGTAGTTGCGGGCGTTGAGCTTGAGGCTTGCGCCTTCGACGAAGCCTTCGGGGCTGGCCTGATCGGCCGCCTGGGCACAGGGGGCGATAGTTGCAGCCATTGCAATGAACAACGGGCTGAGAGTTGAAGTGACCTTCACCGGTATAAAGCTCCTTGGATGAATGATGACAGTTGTTATTGTCGATTCGGGTGTTTCTTGTTCTGGGTGAAACGAATGAAACAGTCGGTTCTACATGGCAAAAAAAAGCCGCTGTTATCAGCGGCTTTAAGACAACTTACTCCGGGAGGTAGAGCAGAGAAGTTGTCGAGGGAAACGAGTCGGTAGCGGGTATCAGCTGTCTTTCTGAACTTCCGGCTGGCGCTGTTCCGCCGTGATGTTCTGCGGCTGCTCGCTGTTCTGTTGCTTGGCAGCCAGCACTTCCTGGGCTTCCTGGAATGCAGCGGCGCGTGCAGCGTTATGCGCGGCGAAAGTCTGCGATTCTTCGGCCATGGCCATAGGGGCCAAGAACAGGGAGGACAAAACAAAGGCGCTGGCAATACCCATACTGTTGGACATTTCTGAAGACCTTCTTGCAGAGCAAGTTCAAATTAGGTGCGACAAAAATATAACTTCAAGGCAGCTGGAAAAAGCGCCGAACAGGATAAGCACTGTTACACCAAAAGCAATAGTTGATACTGCTTCTGCAGGAACCAGGCTTGCTGGCGATGCAGGCAATGCGTTGTGTCTGACGTACTGCTATCGCGGGCAAGCCTCGCTCCTACAGGTCCGTGGTGGCCTTGGCTTCTGTAGGAGCCAGGCTTGCCGGCGATAGAGGCAATGCGCTGTGCCTGACGCACCGCTATCGCGAGCAATCGAGCGTCGACCGGCTGCTCCTACAGAGCAGAGGGAGAGTTCAGACCGGCAGGTAGATGCCGAAGGTGTTCATGCCGTCATCGCTGCGCACGAACACGTCGCCGCCGTGCATCAGGGCGATGGCCTTGACGATCGCCAGCCCCAGGCCGTGGTTGGCGCCACTGTTGCTGCGGGAGGCATCGACCCGGTAGAAGCGCTCGAACAGCCGTGGCAGATGCTCGCGGGCGATGGCCTGGCCGGGGTTGCTCACGGCGATGGCCACCTGGTGTTCCTGCACATCGATCTGTACCCGGATCACCTGCCCGGGCTCGGTGTGCTGCACGGCATTGCTCAGCAGGTTGATCAGCGCCCGGCGCAGGTGGGCGATCTCGATCTGCACCTGGGCATCGCCGCGGACCTCGACCTTGACCTGGGCGTCTTCGAGGATGAAGTCCAGGTAGTCCAGGGTGGTCGCCACTTCGCTGGCCAGGGAGGTGCTGGTGAGCTTGGTGGCCTTGCTGCCCTGGTCGGCGCTGGCCAGGAACAGCATGTCGTTGATGATCGAGCGCAGCCGTTCCAGCTCTTCGAGATTGGATTGCAGTACCTCGAAATAATGCTCGGCGGAACGCCCGCGGGTCAGCGCCACCTGGGTCTGGCCGATCAGGTTGGTCAGCGGCGAGCGCAGTTCGTGGGCGACGTCGGCATTGAAGGATTCCAGGCGCGAATAGGCCTGTTCCACCCGTTCCAGGGTCGAGTTGAACGAGTTGGCGAACTGCGTCAGCTCCGGCGGCAGCGACGACAGCTGCAAACGCCCGGAAAGCCTCGGCGGGGCCAGGCGCTGGGCTTCTTCGGACAGCCCGATCAAAGGCTTGAGGCCGATGCGCGCCACCCAGTAACCCAGCGCCGAGGCCAGCAGCACGCCGACGATGGCCAGGCTGATCAGGGCAATCAACAGCTGGTGCTGGGTTTCGTAGAAGGTCTCGGTGTCGATGGCGATCAGAAAGCGCAGCGGCGGGCGCAGCTCCTTGGCTGGCAGCTGGCTGACCAGCACTTTCAGCGGATAGGGATGCCCGGGCAGGGTCAGGTCGCGCATGCCCAGCGGACCCTGGGCGAAGCGGCGGATCTGCGGGTCGGGGTTGCCGTATTCGTAGGCGGGGTCGCCGCTGACCACCCAGAAACGGATGCGCTTGTCTTCTTCGCTGAGCAGCTTGAGCTTGTTGTTGATCTTGGCCCAGTGCTCCGGGTTGCCGAAGCGCGTCAGGGCCGACTCCAGCACGCTGTAGCGCGCGTCCAGTTCGGCCTCGGGCAGCAGGCCCAGGCCTTTGTCCACCTGTTGATAGAGCGCGCCGCCGATCAGCAGGAACACCAACAGGGCTACCAGGGTGAACAGCCCGCTCAGGCGCAGGGCAATCGAATTACGAGGCACCGCGGTTCTCCAGCACGTAACCCATGCCGCGGATGGTGTGCAGCAGTTTCTGTTCGAACGGCCCGTCGAGCTTGGCCCGCAGGCGCTTGATCGCCACTTCGACGACGTTGGCGTCGCTGTCGAAATTGATGTCCCAGACCATCTCGGCGATCGCGGTTTTCGACAGGATCTCGCCCTGGCGCCGGGCGAGCACGCTGAGCAGCGAGAACTCCTTGGCGGTCAGGTCCAGGCGCGTGCCGGCGCGGCTGGCCTTGCGACTGATCAGGTCGATCCACAGGTCGGCGATGCTGATCTGCACCGGTTCGTGGCCGCCGCTGCGGCGGGTCAAGGCCTGCAGGCGCGCCACCAGTTCGAGGAAGGAAAAGGGCTTGCCCAGGTAGTCGTCGGCGCCGTCGCGCAGGCCCTTGATCCGATCTTCGACGCGCTCGCGGGCGGTGAGCATGATCACCGGCGTCTGCTTGCGCGCGCGCAGGGCCCGCAGCACGCCGAAGCCGTCGATGCCGGGCAGCATCACGTCGAGCACGATCACCGCGTAGTTGCTTTCCAGCGCCAGGTGCAGGCCCTCGACGCCGTCGCGCGCGCGGTCCACGGTGTAGCCTTGTTCGGTCAGGCCGCGGTGCAGATAGTCCGCGGTTTTCTCTTCATCTTCGATAATCAGAACGCGCATGACCCCGCCTCAGGATGTGCTTGCCAGCGCTGGCGCTGGTGTGGGCCGATGGAATAGCCGCTCGAGCCACAAGTATATGACCGGAGTGGTGAACAGCGTCAGCGCCTGGCTCACCAGCAGGCCACCGACCACGGCGATCCCCAGTGGCTGGCGCAGCTCCGCGCCGGCGCCATAACCGAGCATCAGCGGCAGGGCGCCGAGCAGGGCTGCGAGGGTGGTCATGATGATCGGCCGGAAACGCGTGATACAGGCCTGGTAGATCGCTTCCTGCGGCGGCAGCCCGCCCTGGCGCTGGGCTTCGAGGGCGAAGTCGATCATCAGGATGCCGTTTTTCTTGACGATGCCGATCAGCAGCACCAGGCCGATCAGGGCCATGATCGAGAAGTCCTGGCCCAGCAGCCAGAGCATGATCAGCGCGCCAAGGCCGGCCGAGGGCAGGGTGGAAATGATGGTCAGCGGATGGACGAAGCTCTCGTAGAGCACGCCGAGGATGATGTACACCGCCACCAGCGCCGCGAGGATCAGCCACGGCTGGCTGGCCAGGGAACTCTGGAAGGCCTGGGCCGCGCCCTGGAAGTTGCCGGCGATGGAGGCGGGCATGCCGATCTGGTTTTTCGCCTGCTCGAGCATGATCACCGCATCGCCCAGGGCCACGCCGGGCGCCAGGTTGAACGACAGGTTGGCGGCCGGGAACATGCCGTCGTGGGCGATGGACAGCGGGCCGACGGTGGGCGGGTCGACCTTGGCCAGCGCCGACAGCGGCACCATCTCGCCGCTCAGGGGTGAGCGCAGGTAGAAGTAGTTCAGGCTTTCGGCCTTGCCGCGTTGCTTGGCGTCCAGTTCGAGGATCACGTTGTACTGGTTGGTCTCGGTCTGGAACTCGTTGACCTGGCGCTGGCCGAAGGCGTCGTAGAGCGCTTCGTCGACATCGGTGGCGGTCAGGCCGAAACGCGCCGCGGCGCTGCGGTCGATGCTGATATGGGTGATGCTGCCGCCCAGTTGCAGGTCGTTGGACAGGTCGCGAAAGGCCGGGTTGGCCCGCAGTTTTTCCGTCAGGCGCTGGGTCCAGGTATTCAGCGTCGGCCCGTCGTTGCTCTTGAGCACGTACTGGTACTGGCTGCGGCTCGGCCCGGAGCTGAGATTGATGTCCTGGCCGGCCCGCAGGTACAGGACGATACCCGGGACCTTGGCCAGCTGCGGGCGAATGCGGTCGATGAACTGGCTGGCGGAAACATCCCGCTGGCCGCGGTCCTTGAGGGCGATCCAGAAGCGGCCGTTGGCGATGGTCTGGTTGTTGCCGGTGACGCCGACCGAGTGGGAGAAGGTTTCCACCGCCGGGTCGGCGCCGAGGATCTTCGCCAGGGCCAGGTGTTTTGCCACCATGTCCGGGTAGGAGATGTCGGCCGCCGCTTCGCTGGTGCCCAGCACGAAGCCGGTGTCCTGCACCGGGAAGAAACCCTTGGGAATGAACACATAGCCGGCGATGGCCAGGCCCAGGGTCAGGCCGAACAGACCGAGCATCAGCCGCTGATGGGCCAGGGCCCGGCGCAACCCATGTTCGTAGAGCGCCAGCAGGCGTTCGCCGAAGCCCGGGCGATCGTGAGGATGATGAGTCGGGGCGCGCATGAACAGCGCCGCCAGGGTCGGCGCCAGGGTCAGCGACACCACCACGGAAATCAGGATGGTCGAGGTGGCGGTCAGGGCGAATTCCTTGAACAGCCGCCCGACCACGCCGCCCATGAACAGCAGGGGAATGAACGCGGCGATCAGCGAGAAGCTGATGGACACCACGGTGAAGCCAATTTCGCCTGCGCCCTTGATCGCCGCTTCGCGCATGCCGTCCCCGGCTTCCAGGTGGCGATGGATGTTCTCCACCACGACAATCGCGTCGTCGACCACGAAGCCCACCGAAATCACGATCGCCACCAGGGTCAGGTTGTTCAGGCTGAAGCCCATTACGTACATCAGCGCGAAGCTGGCCACCAGCGACACGCCGAGCACGCTGGAGACGATCAGCGTCGCCGACAGCTGGCGCAGGAACAGCGCCATTACCGCCACCACCAGCAACACCGCGATCAGCAGGGTGATTTCCACTTCATGCAAGGACGCGCGGATGGTCTTGGTGCGGTCCGAGAGCACGGTCACGTCCACCGAGGCGGGCAGCATGGCTTCCAGGCGCGGCAACTCGCTCTGGATGCGGTCCACGGTGTCGACGATGTTGGCCCCCGGCTGGCGGAAGATCACCAGGTTGAGCCCCGGCTGGTCGTTGGACCAGGCCTGCACGTAGGCGTTTTCCGGCCCGCTGATGACCCGGGCGACATCCTTGAGCTGCACCGGTGCGCCGTTCTTGTAGGAGACGATCAACTGGCCGTAGTCCTCGGGATGGAACAGCTGGTCGTTGGTCGACAGGGTCGAGATGCTCGACTCGCCATACAGCGCACCCTTGGCCAGATTGAGGCTGGCCTGCTGCAGGGCGACGCGGATATCGGCCAGGGTCAGGCCGATCGCCGCCAGCCGGTCGGGCGAGGCCTGGACGCGGATCGCCGGGCGTTGCTGGCCGGTGATGTTGATCAGGCCGACGCCGTCGATCTGGCTGATCTGTCGGGCCAGGAGGGTTTCCACGTAGTCGCTGAGCTCGGTGCCGGGCATCTGCGTGGAGCTGATGCTGAGGATCAGCACCGGGCTGTCCGCCGGGTTGACCTTGCGCCAGGTGGGCAGGCTCGGCATGTCGTTGGGCAGCTTGCCCGAGGCGGTGTTGATCGCCGCCTGCACTTCCTGGGCGGCGGTGTCGATGCTCTTGTCGAGGGTGAACTGCAGGGTCAGGATGGTCGAGCCCAGGGCGCTGCTGGAGGTCATCTGGGTCATGCCGGGGATGGCGCTGAACTGTACCTCCAGCGGCGTGGCCACCGAAGAGGCCATGGTTTCCGGGCTGGCGCCGGGCAATTGCGCGGAGACCTGGATGGTCGGGAATTCGGCTTCCGGCAGCGGGGCGATGGGCAGCCGGGGAAAGGCGATGGCGCCCAGCAGCACCAGGGCGAAAGTCAGCAGCAGGGTGGCGACCGGATGATCGACGCACCAGGCGGAGATCGAGCCGTGGCCCTTCATGGCTGCGGCTCCGTGTTCGCGGCCTGGATCTGTTGCGGCGGTTCGCTGAGCACCTCGATGTGCGAGCCGGCCTTGAGCCGCGACTGGCCGTCACTCACCAGCAGGTCGCCGGCCTGCACACCCTTGATGATGTTCTGGCCGCTGTCCTGATAGACCATCTGCACCGGGACGATTTCCACCTTGTCATCCTTGACCCGATACACGAAGTGCTTGTCCAGGCCGCGCTGCACCACGCTGGGCGGCACCACCAGGGCGGCTTTTTCCACGGTGGTGCGGATCTTGATGGTCACCAACTGGCCGGGCCAGAGCTTTTGCCCGGGATTGTTGAATTCGGCCTTGGCGCGGATGGTCCCGGTATTGGTGTCGATCTGGTTGTCGATCAGGCTCAGGTGACCTTCACCCAGGCGCTCGCCGGTGGCGGAGTCGGTATCGGCGCCCAGGTAGGCGTCCACCGTGGCCGGGTGTTCGGCGACCAGCAGCCCCTGCAAGGTCGGCAGCATCTGTTGCGGCAAGGAAAACTCGACCGCGATCGGGTCGATCTGGGTCACCGAGAACAGGCCCTGGGTATCGCTGGTGCGCAGGAAATTGCCTTCGTCCACGGTGCGGATGCCGACGCGGCCGGACACCGGCGAGCGGATCTGGGTATAGGACAGCTGCACTTGCGCCGCATCGATGGCGGCCTGGTTGCCCTGGGCGCTGGCCCTGAGCTGGTTGACCAGCGCTTGCTGCTGGTCGTAGGTCTGCTGGGACACGCCGTCATCCACCGACAGCAGCTTGTAGCGCTTGAGGTTGACCTGGGCCACCTGCAGTTGCGCCTGGTTTTCCGCCAGTTGCGCCCGGGCCTGGTCGAGACTGGCGCGGATCGAGCGGTCGTCGATGGTCGCCAACAGGTCGCCGGCCTTGACCAGTTGGCCTTCCTTGACCAACAGCCGGGTGAGGATGCCGTCCACCTGGGGCCGGATCACCACGCTGTGCAGCGACAGCACCGAACCGATGCCGCTGACATACCGCGGCACATCCTGCCGGGCGACGCTGATCACCCGCACCGGCACGGCAGTCGGCGCTGCCAGTTTGGTGCTGGGCGGCTTGAGCAGGTGCCACAGGCCAGCGGTGGCGAGAACGGCGAACACGCCTGCGAGCACAAGGGTTGTTTTTCGATTACGCATGGACGCCAGCGCCGGGGGGCAGGTGGGACGGGAGGATGGCCAGTATCGATGGCCCCTTTATAGCCGCCCGACCCGGTCAGCAACGTGACGCCTGCCTGACAGCGCTGTCAGCAAAGGCCGACCGATGACCCTGGCCCATGCCGGTCGCGGCAGGTCAAAGACCCGCAACCTGGGTATACTGCCGGCCCTCGCGGCCCGCTTGCCCGGGCCCGGCCTTTGCTTTTCACCCCGGAGCTTCCATGACTACCCCAGCACAACCGCCTGTGTCCGACGCTCCCAGCGCCGACCAGGTCGATGACGCCAACGCGCCTGGCGAAGGCAAGCCGGCGATCGCGCCGTTCAAGTTTCCGTTCAAGCCGTCCGAGTTCGCCCAGGCCAAGAATGCCCAGCAACCCTGGTACAAGAACGGCGCCACCAACGGCCACACCAAGACCCCGGGCGCGGCGCCACCCGGCACCCGTCGCTCGATGGGCAAGCGCTGAACCTGAGCTTTTGTAGCCGCTGCCGCAGGCTCGGGCCGCGTTCGGACAATCGACCGCGAAGCGGGCGCACGACCTTAAGATCGCCGAAGGCCTTCGGCCTTATCGCAGCCTGCGGCAGCGGCTACGGATCAGGCCGCTCGCAGGGAAATGAAGGCGTAGGTGAGTGGCGCCTCGGTCACCACCTGGGCGCCGGCCTCCTGCACCTGCCCGGCAATGTCTTCACCAGATACATGGAACAGCCACTCGCTGGCCGGCGCGGCCAGCGGTTGCGCCTGGACCCGCTCGATGGCTTCGGCCAGGGCAGCCATGTCCGGCAGGTAGGCGGTAAAGCCATCGCCCTTGAGGGCGGTGGTGTGAATCCCCAGCAGTTGGCAGATGGCTTGTTTGCTGTGGATATCGTCGCGGTCGGCCTGGCGTGAACGCTGGATCAGTTCGGCCAGTTCCCGGTCCACCAGCTCACCGCCGACAATCAGCTGCGGGCCTTTTTCCCAGGACTCGGGCGGGCAATCCTTGATCGCCGGGTTGAGCGGGATGTGCGGATTGATTTCCATCGGGTAGATGCGGCACACCAGCGGCCGGCGCTCATAGATCCGGCACAGCTGGTCTTCGTCAAGATTCCGGCAGGGGCCGACGTTGTAGGCGGCGAAAGTGATTGCCACGTGGGCCTGGGCTGTGCCGCTGGGCACCACGCAGGAACGCCGTTCGGCGTGTTCGCGCTGCTGGGCCGGCAGCCCCAGGCCATTGCTCAGGAACCCCTCCACCAGCACGATCACCTGGCCGCCATCCAGCGCCCACTGGCGGGCTTCGCCGAGGGTCAGGGGGACGTGGTGATCGTTGCAGCACTTGCCGCAGCCTACGCAGGAAAAACGAGTATTCATTGAGCCGACAGCCATAGTCGAAAGGTGGAAGCGGCGACGGAATGACTCACATCGCCCTCTAAATAGCGCTCTCGAAGCAAGTTATGCGCCAGTCACCGGCCCTTGGCCTCGAGGGCGGGGCGGATCGAATCCCATTCGGTGACATGGGCGCTCTTGCGCTGCTTGTCGTACAGGCACAGTTCCATGCCGGTCTGGCCCTTCATGTGTTTTTGCGGGTACTGGCCCTGAAGCAGCAAGGCGCTGTAGCCAACCCGGTCGTCGAACTGCGCGGCATTGCCCAGCACTTTGACATTCTTTAGCTGGCTGGCCTTGGTGCAACTGGCCCGCACCTGCTTGTCGAATGTCGCCCAGGCATCCGGGCTGGAGGCCTGGGCCTGGCTGGCGAGGAGGGTGGTCAGGCAGGCGAGGCTCAGAGACAGGGCTTTCATGGCGGGGCGTTCCTTCGTTCGCGGGTATGCGCAGGAGTATGCCTGAGGCGCGGGCGATGAAAGATCTGTAGCCGCTGCCGCAGGCTGCGATCGGCCGGAACGGCCGCGGCGATCTTGAAATCGCTGAAGGTCCTGCGGACCTTATCGCAGCCTGCGGCAGCGGCTACAGGTTACAGCGGCGTCTGGGGAACCTGCTCGCGGCGGATCGTGACCATGCCGACGCTGTCATACAGCCCGCGGGCTCGCTGGTTGTCTTCCAGCACGCGCAGGTCGACAAAGGCCTCGCGGCGCTGGCGGAAGACCTCGAAGGCCTGCAGCAGCAAGGCCCGTCCCAGGCCCTGGCGGCGGGCCCGCGGATGCACCACCAGATCCTTGATATAGGCGCTGGTCCAGCACTGGATCACCCCGACGACGCCCTCGGCATCCTGGGCCACCAGGCACAGTTGCGGGTCGTATTCGGCGTCGCTTTCGAAACGCTGGCGCCAGCTGTCCAGCTCCGGCACGCGCCCGCCGCCGTCCTGGTAGCCAAGGTGCATCAGGCCATGCACCGCTTCGGCCAGTTCCGGCCGATAGCTGTCGAGGCTGAAGGCGGCCGGCCAACTGGCGGGAGCCGGTTGCCCGGTCAGGTCGCGGCGCATCAGCAGGCAGTAGTCGTCGGCCATGGCTCAGGCGCTCTGGGCGGCGACGTGACGGGCCGCTTCGATCAGGCAGCGGGTCAGGTCCGGCGAGGAAAACTTGGTCAACACCGCGTTGGCGCCGGCCAGGCGGGCCTTTTCTGCGTTCATGGCGCTGTCCAGCGAGGTATGCAGCAAGACGTAGAGGTGGGCGAAGTCCGGGGTCTCGCGCAGGGTGCGGGTCAGGGCATAGCCGTCCATCTCCGACATCTCGATGTCCGAGACGATCAGGTTGATTTCCTGGGCGGTGCCTTGCAGGTCCAGCAGGCAGTCGATGGCCTCCTTGGCGCTGCGCGCGGTGTGGCATTGCAGGCCGAGGTTGCGCAGGGTATGCACCGACTGCTGCAGGGCCACCTGGCTGTCGTCGACCACCAGGATCCGCGCGTTACCCAGCAGTTCGGCGTCTTCCATGCTCAGCTCGGTCGGCGCGGTTTCGATCTGCGCCGGGGCGATGCCGTGGATGACTTTCTCGATGTCCAGCACCTGCACCAGGGTGCCGTCGACCTGGGTGACCCCGGTGATATAGGACTTGACCCCGCCGGAGCCATAGGGCGGCGGACGGATATCGGTGGTCAGGCAATGCACGATCTTGCTCACCGCCTGCACATGCAGGCCCTGCTTGGAGCGGCTGACGTCGGTGACGATCAGGCAGCCGCCCTCCGGGTCTTCCAGCGGCCGTTCGCCGATGGCCCGGCTCAAGTCGATGACCGACAGCGAATTACCGCGCAGGGTGGCGATGCCTTTCACGTGCGGGTGCGATTCCGGCAGTTTGGTCAGCGGCGGGCAGGGAATGATTTCACTGACTTTGAGCAGGTTGATTGCCATCAGCTTGCCGCTGCGCAAGGTGAACAGCAGAAGCGAAAGGGAATCTGCGCGGGCTTTGTTGGAAGACATAAAAACCTTCTGTGGAAAAAGGTGGTTCGCGCAATAGGTCGCGAACAGCTAGCGATAACGGGTTATCGACGCGTGGAGGGCTGGCTTTAGCGGCTTTGTCGGTTTGCGGATCAACGCACGCGGTATTACGACAATTGTAGGAGCGAGCTTGCTCGCGATAGGCCGAAGGTCGCTTGTGAGTTCGCTATCGCATCGCGAGCAAGCTCGCTCCTACAAGGTTCGCACTCTTTATTTCAGTCCCAGGCGCTTGGCCATGCGCCCCAGGTTGGCGCGGTCCAGGCCCAGCTCGCGGGCGGCGCTGGCCCAGTTGTGCTGGTGACGCTCAAGGCAGGCGCTGATCAGCTGGCGCTGGTAGTTTTCGGTGGCCTGGCGCAGATCGCCACTGCCGGGAATCTCGGCCATGGCTGCCGGGGCGGGCTGGGGCGCGACCGGTGTCGAGGCGTCCGGCAGGTCCAGGTCGGCGGCGCTCAGGCTGAGGATCTTCGGCCGTTCGCGGCAATTGCCCAGGGCCTTGAGGGCGCTGCGGCCGATCAGGTGTTCCAGCTCACGCACGTTGCCCGGCCAGGCGTAGGCCAGCAGCGCCGCCTGGGCATCGCTGGTCAGGCGCAGGCTGCCCAGGCCCATGCGCGAGCGATTCTGTTCGAGGAAGTAGCCGCTGAGCAGCAACACATCGCGGCCGCGGTCGCGCAGGGCCGGCACCAGCAGCGGGTAGACGCTGAGGCGGTGATAGAAGTCCGCGCGATAGCGGCCGCTGCGCACTTCTTCGGCCAGGTCGCGGTTGGTGGCGGCGATCAGCCGCACGTCGACCTGATGCTCCTGGTCCGACCCCAGGCGTTGCAGCTGGCCGCTTTGCAGCACGCGCAGCAGCTTGGCCTGGACGGTCAGCGACAACTCGCCCACTTCGTCGAGAAACAGCGTGCCGCCATTGGCCAGCTCGAATTTGCCGCGGCGGTCGTTGGTGGCGCCGGTGAAGGCGCCGCGTACATGGCCGAACAGTTCGCTTTCCACCAGGGTGTCGGGCAGGGCGGCGCAGTTGAGGCTGATCAGCGGCTTGTCGGCCCGGGGCGAGGCGGCATGGATGGCCTGGGCCACCAGTTCCTTGCCAACCCCGGTTTCGCCGGTGATCAGCACCGTCAGGTCGCTGCCGCCGACCAGGCCGATTTCCTCCAGCAGGCGTTTGTGCGCCTTGCTCTGGCCGATCATTTCGCGGTTCTGGCCGCTGGCCTGGCGATAGACCTCGGCGCGCTGGTGTTCGTCTTCGGCGCGCAGGGCCAGGCGCTCAATGCGCTCGGCGGCGTTGACGGTGGCCGCCGCCAGGCTGGCGAAGGCCTGCAGGGCATCCAGTTCGATCGGCTCGAAGCGCTGCGGGTCGAGGGCATCCAGGGTCAGCAGGCCCCAGGGGCGTTCGTCGATAAACAGCGGGCAGCCCATGCAGTCGTGGACTTCCAGGTGTTCATGCAGGCCATCCACCAGGCCGTCGTAAGGGTCCGGCAAGTCGCTGTCGCTGGCGAAGCGGGTAGGGCCGGGATGGCTGAGCAGGGCGGCGAAACGCGGGTGTTCGCTGACCTTGAAACGCCGGCCCAGGGTGTCGGTGCTCAGGCCGTCCACTGCCAGCGGCACCAGCCATTCGCCATCCAGGCGCAGCAGCGCGGCGGCGTCGCAGGGCAGCAGGGCGCGCATGGCTTCCAGCAGGCGGCGGTAGCGCTCGCCTTCGGGCAGTTCGCGGGACAGGTCGGAGACCAGGGGCAACAAGGCGGTGAGCAGGGACTTTGCGGTCATAATGACTCCGTATGGTCTTAATGACTATAAATGCCGGTGTGTCGATATGACTACAATTATTTTAAGATATTGATTTATATGGTTTTTATTGTTGGCACGAAAACTGATTGGTAAAGGGCAACCTGCAAGTAGTCAGAAGGCTCAGGAGTTGTACTTATGCTTAGCGTCGAAGATCGTGCCATCATCAAATCCACCGTTCCGCTGCTGGAAAGCGGTGGCGAAGCCCTGATCACCCACTTCTACCGGATGATGCTCTCCGAGTATCCGCAAGTGCGTCCGCTGTTCAACCAGGCGCACCAGGCCAGCGGCGACCAGCCACGGGCCCTGGCCAACGGCGTATTGATGTACGCCCGGCACATCGACCAGCTCGACCAGTTGGGCGACCTGGTGGCGAAGATCATCAACAAGCACGTGGCCCTGCAGATCCTGCCGGAGCATTACCCGATCGTCGGCAGCTGCCTGCTGCGCGCCATTTCCGAAGTGCTGGGCGAGGAGATCGCCACGCCGGCGGTGATGAGCGCCTGGGGCGTGGCCTATAACCAGTTGGCGGATATCCTGATCGGTGCCGAAGGCGCGATCTACGACCAGAAGGCCCAGGCCCCGGGCGGCTGGCGCGGCGCGCGGGAATTCAAGCTGGTCCGCCGGGAGCAGGAGAGCGCGGAAATCACCTCGTTCTATTTCGAGCCTGTGGATAACGGCCCGATTCTCGCCGCCGAGCCGGGTCAGTACATCGGCATGCAACTGTTCCTCGATGGCGAGGAAATCCGCCGCAACTACTCGCTGTCGGCCCTGTCCGACGCCGGCCAGTACCGCATCAGCGTCAAGCGCGAGGCCGGTGGCCGTGCTTCCAACTATTTGCATGACCAGATGCAGGTTGGCGCCAGCATCCAGCTGTTCCCGCCAGCGGGCGAATTCACCCTGGCGGACAGCGACAAGCCATTGGTGCTGATCAGTGGCGGCGTCGGCATCACTCCGACCCTGCCAATGCTCGAAGCCGCGCTGGCCAGCCAGCGTCCGGTGCACTTTATCCACTGCGCGCGCAACGGCGGGGTGCATGCGTTCCGCGATTGGGTCGACGGTCTGGCCGCGCGTCATCCGCAACTCAAGCGCTTCTACTGCTACGCCGAAGACGACGGCGTCAGCCCGGCGGCGGACAAGGTCGGCCTGCTGAGCCAGGAACAACTGGCCGCATGGTTGCCGCAGGAGCGTGACCTGGACGCCTACTTCCTTGGCCCGAAAGCCTTCATGGCGGCGATCAAGCGCCACCTCAAGGCCCTGGGCGTACCGGAAAAGCAAAGCCGCTACGAGTTCTTCGGCCCGGCCGCGGCCCTGGAGTAACCCCCATCGGCCAGCCTCCGCCCGGAGGCTGGCCTCTTTGTAGCCGCTGGCGCAGCCTGCGATCGAGCGCGCAGCGCTCGCAACACTATCCCCCCGAGTACACCAGGCAAACCGCGAGCTCAGGCTGACGGTCGCTGCGCAACCGGTCGCAGGCTGCGCCAGCGGCTACAGGCCGCACTCGTAAAAATCCTTTAAAGGTTAATCCGTTCTTAACCTGTTTATCGTTAATTCCCCGATGCTGATGATAGGCGCTCGTTCGCACTGATCAGGATCATCCCATGCAACTCTCAGCCATTCCCCGCATCACCCTGGCCGCAACCTTGCTCGCCAGTCCCCTGGTTTTCGCCGAGCCGGCCTTGCTCCAGGCGCAAACCCTGGTCGTCGACCAGAGCCTGCCCAAGGCCCAGCGCGAGGCCATGGAACTGGCCGCGCGGCGCTACGGCAGTTTCTGGAACAGCGGCGATGAAAGCCTGGCCAAGGCTGCGCTGGCGGAGAACTTCGTCGATATGACGCCGCCTGCAGGGCGGGTCCAGGGCCCGACCGGGCCGCTGCTGGCGTCGCGCTTCTTTCGTACGGCGGTGCCGGACTTGAGCGCACAAATCGAGCAGATGATCGTGGCCGGGGATCGGGTGGTGCTGCACCTGCATTTTCGCGGGCACTTCAGCGGGACCTTCAATGCACTCAAAGGTCATGGTCAGCGTGTAGACTTCCGGGCAACCGACATTTATCAGATCGCCAACGGCCGGATCACCGCCAATTGGCATATCGAAGACAACCTCAGCCTGATGCAGCAGTTGCAAGCGCTGCCATCGGGTTGAGCCACAGAAAGAAAGGAATTGAGGATGACTGACGACACACTGCGCTTGGGGCGCGAGCGACGTTTTCTGGTGTTGCTGGGGGTGATCTGCCTGGCGCTGATCGGCGGCGCGCTGTACATGCAGGTGGTGCTGGGCGAGGCGCCTTGCCCGCTGTGCATCCTGCAGCGCTACGCGTTTCTGCTGATCGCGATTTTCGCCTTCATCGGCGCGGCCATGCGCAGCCGTCGCAGTCTCACGGTGCTGGAAGCGTTGGTCATGCTCAGCGCGCTGTTCGGCGCGGCGGTGGCGGGGCATCACGTCTACACCCAGGCCCATCCTGCGGTCAGTTGCGGCATCGATGTGCTGCAGCCGATCGTCGACAGCCTGCCGTTGGCGACCGTCTTCCCGCTGGGGTTCCAGGTCGATGGCTTCTGCTCCACGCCGTACCCGCCGGTGCTGGGCCTGTCCCTGGCGCAATGGGCGCTGGTGGCCTTTGTGCTGACCCTGGTGCTGGTGCCGCTGGGCATCATTCGTAACCGTCGTCAAAGCGCCTGATCCGGCGTAAAAAGCCCCGCTCCCGATGTTCGGGGCCGGGGCTTTTTTGCGTGTAGGACAATGTGCGAAAGGGGCGTGATATGGGGCAATCGGACGTGCGATAAACGTGCGACATGTTGTCACATGGAGGGTGTCGCACCTGTGTTTGCGCAGATGACAGTACGCCGTTTTTTTTGTGTCAGAAACGGAAAAAGTCTGTCAGTTCGTGTTGGCGCAGTGAGCGGCAAAACAAACATAGCCGGCTATCTAAATAAATCGTTTCAGCCCTCGTTTTACAAGGGATAGCGCGATGCCATCGGTGGATTTTGCGCGGGTGAAAGGCCCCTTTTTCGAGCTGGCTGGAAGGCGTTTTTGGGGCTTTTTATTGCGAATGAATCTCGATATGATCGCGACCCGTTGCAATAATCGCCACGCATTGTTGCGCGAACCGATAAAAATTATTTCGGGATAAGACATGGTTTATAAAACGCTACATATCTACAATCGCCCGCACTGAATTTCCGGCGCTGCTCACCCTGAGCTTACGGCGGCGGTCGAGGGGCGTTGGACGCTCCATGCGACCCCAGGTGTCGGCACCTTCCAAATATCCGCACCAAATGGAATTGGTCTGTAACAAGGCCTTTGACCACGAATTCGAATAAGAACTCACTGCTAGCCCAGGATTTGTCAAACAGCGCGTAACGCGCCGGGCAGGCCCTTATTCAATCGAAGAAAAAATGCCAACCCTTGGCACGGTGAAGTGTTGGCCATCAAAACCCAACTGCATTGCGCAAGCTGCTTTAGAGGTCGTGAGATGAGTAAAAACAGGTACCCCCGATTACTAGGCTTTTTGCCGCTGCTTGGCATGATGTTAATGCTGGGAGGCTGCAAGTGGACCTTGCTCGACCCGAAAGGACAGGTCGGTCTGGATGAGCGAAACCTGATCATCACCGCTACCTTGCTGATGCTGCTGGTCGTGATCCCGGTGATCGTGATGACCTTCGCGTTCGCCTGGAAATACCGCGCGTCCAACACCAACGCGACCTACGCGCCCAAGTGGTCGCACTCCACCAAGATCGAAATCGCGGTGTGGCTGGTCCCGATCCTCATCATCATTGCCCTGGGTTATGTGACCTACAAGTCCACCCACGCGCTGGACCCGTATCGTCCGCTGGAATCCGACGCCAAGCCGATCAACATCGAAGTGGTCGCGCTGGACTGGAAGTGGCTGTTCATCTACCCGGACCAGGGTATCGCCACGGTTAACCAAATCCGCTTCCCGGAGCACACTCCGCTGAACTTCAAGATCACCTCCGACGCTGTGATGAACTCGTTCTTCATCCCTGCCCTGGGCGGCCAGATCTACGCGATGGCAGGCATGCAGACCAAGCTGCACCTGATCGCCAACCAGAAAGCTGAAATGGAAGGCATCTCCGCTAACTACAGTGGCGCTGGCTTCACCGGCATGAAATTCAAAGCGATCTCGACGAGCCAGGAAGATTTCGACGCCTGGGTAGCCGAAGTCAAGGCCGCACCTAAACAGCTTGATCAAGCTGAATACGAAGCCCTTGCCAAGCCAAGCCAGAACAACCCTGTCGCGCTGTACTCCTCGTACACGCCGGACCTGTTTCAGAAAATCGTCGACAAGTATGAAGGCATGAAACCAGGCAAGCCGGTCAAGCACGAGAAGAAAGAAGTGGCCGCTGTGGAAGGGACTGACATGAGCTCGCATTCAGCTGCTGGGGCAGAGGAGTAAACGATGTTTGGTAAATTAAGTCTGGACGCGATACCGTTCCACGAGCCGATTGTCATGGTGACCGTTGCCATGATCATCCTCGGTGGTCTGGCGCTTGTCGCGGGTATCACGTACTTCAAGAAGTGGTCCTACCTGTGGACCGAATGGCTGACTTCGGTCGACCACAAGAAAATCGGCGTGATGTACATCATCGTCGCCATGGTCATGCTCCTGCGCGGCTTCGCCGACGCGATCATGATGCGTACCCAGCTGGCCATGGCCACCGAGGGTTCGCCGGGCTACCTGCCTCCTGAACACTATGACCAGATCTTCACCGCCCACGGTGTGATCATGATCATCTTCATGGCGATGCCATTCTTCACCGGCCTGATGAACCTCGCAGTGCCGCTGCAGATCGGCGCGCGTGACGTTGCCTATCCGTTCCTCAACTCCCTGAGCTTCTGGCTGCTGGTTTCCGGCGTCGTGCTGATCAACCTGTCCCTGGGCGTCGGCGAATTCGCCAAGACCGGCTGGGTTGCGTATCCGCCGCTGTCGGGCCTGCAATACAGTCCGGGCGTGGGTGTCGACTACTACATCTGGGCGCTACAGCTATCCGGGCTAGGGACGACACTGACGGGGGTCAACTTCCTGGCCACCGTGCTGAAAATGCGTACCCCGGGCATGAAGATGATGGACATGCCGATCTTCACCTGGACCTGCACCTGGGCCAACGTGCTGATCGTCGCTTCGTTCCCGATCCTGACCGCTACCCTGGCACTGCTGACGCTTGACCGTTACATGGATTTCCACATTTTCACCAATGAACTTGGTGGCAATCCAATGATGTACGTGAACCTGTTCTGGGCTTGGGGTCACCCTGAGGTGTACATCCTGATCCTGCCGGCGTTCGGTATCTTCTCCGAAGTCATCTCGACCTTCTCGGGCAAGCGCCTGTTCGGCCACCACTCGATGATCTACGCTTCCGGCGCGATCTCGGTACTGGGCTTCATGGTCTGGCTGCACCACTTCTTCACCATGGGTTCGGGGGCCAGCGTCAACGCCTTCTTCGGCCTGGCGACCATGCTGATTTCCATCCCGACGGGTGTGAAACTATTTAACTGGCTGTTCACCATCTACCACGGCCGTCTGCGTATCACCAGCCAGGTCCTGTGGACCCTGGGCTTCATGGTGACCTTCGCCATCGGCGGCATGACCGGCGTACTGCTGGCCATCCCGGGTGCTGACTTCGTCCTGCACAACAGCCTGTTCGTGATCGCGCACTTCCACAACGTGATCATCGGTGGTGCTGTATTCGGCTACATCGCTGGCTTCAGCTTCTACTTCCCGAAAGCGTTCGGCTTCAAGCTGCACGAAGGCTGGGGCAAGGCTGCATTCTGGTTCTGGATCTCGGGCTTCTTCGTCGCGTTCATGCCGCTCTATGCACTGGGCTTCATGGGCATGACCCGTCGCCTGAATGCCACGACCAACCCTGAGTGGGTGCCGTACCTGTACGTCGCCATGTTCGGTGCGGTGATGATCGCCATCGGTATCGCCTGCCAACTGATCCAGCTGTACGTCAGCGTGCGTGATCGCAAGCAGAACCAGTGTGTTTCCGGCGACCCATGGAATGCCCACACCCTGGAATGGTCGACTTCGTCGCCACCACCGTTCTACAACTTCGCCGTACTGCCGAAGGCCAATGGCATCGACCCGTTCACCGAAGCCAAGGAAAACGGTACCGCGTACCAGAAGCCTGCTCGCTACGAACCGATCCACATGCCGAACAACACCGCCACCGGCCTGGTGATGGGTGCTCTGTTGACCGTCTTCGGTTTCGCGATGATCTGGCACATCTGGTGGCTGGCGATCGCTAGCCTGGCCGGTACCGTGATCTATTTCGTGATCCACGCGGCTCGCGATGATCAAGGCTACATGGTGCCGGTCGACGTGATCGAACGCATCGAAGCCGAGCAGCACGCTCGCCTGGTAGCCGAGAAGAAGATTCCGGCCAACCGTGTAGAAACCTCGTTGGAACAGGCTTAAACCATGTCGAACTTAGTGACCAATGCTGGACACACCCATGTCGATGACCATGGGCACGATGACCATCACCACGACTCGGGCGAGATGACCGTATACGGTTTCTGGCTCTACCTGATGACCGACTGCATTCTGTTTGCGTCGATCTTCGCGGTGTACGCGGTACTGGTAAACAACGTAGCGGGTGGCCCGTCGGGCCACGACATCTTCGAACTGCCTTACGTGCTCGGCGAAACCGCCTTGCTGCTGTTCAGTTCGATCACCTACGGCTTCGCCATGCTGGCGTTCTTCCGGGGTAACAAGAAGCAGGTCCTGGGCTGGCTGGCCCTGACCTTCCTGTTCGGCCTGGGCTTCATCGGCATGGAGATCAACGAGTTCCACCTGCTGATCTCCGAAGGCTACGGCCCTAGCCGCAGCGGCTTCCTGTCCGGGTTCTTCACCCTGGTCGGCACCCACGGTCTGCACGTGACCGCTGGCCTGATCTGGATGGCGATCATGATGTATCAGGTCAACAAGCACGGCCTGACCGCAACCAACAAGACCCGCCTGAGCTGCCTGAGCCTGTTCTGGCACTTCCTGGACGTGGTCTGGATCTGCGTCTTCACCGTTGTTTACCTGATGGGGACTATGTAATGGCTAATGCACACTCCCATGACAGCCATGATGCTGGCCACGGCAGCGTAAAGTCGTACGCCATCGGCTTCATCCTGTCGGTGATCCTGACGATCATCCCGTTCGGCCTGGTGATGTACCCGACCCTGCCGAAATCCATCACCCTGATGATCGTGCTCGCCTTCGCGGTGATCCAGGTCCTGGTTCACCTGGTGTACTTCCTGCACCTGGACCGCTCCGAGGCCCAGCGTAACAACGTGATCGCGTTCGTCTTCGCTGCCCTGGTGATCGTCCTGCTGGTTGGTCTGTCGTTGTGGATCATGTTCAGCATCCACACCTACATGATGGCGAAGTGAGGTAAGACCCGATGTCGCTCAAGCACTTTATCCAAATCACCAAACCGGGGATCATTTTCGGTAACGTGCTTTCTGTGGCGGGCGGTTTTTTCCTGGCCTCCAAGGGACATGTCGATCTGGCCATCTTCCTGGCCGCGATGATCGGCACGTCCCTGGTGGTAGCTTCCGGTTGCGTGTTCAACAACTGCATCGACCGCGACATCGACTTGAAGATGGAGCGCACCAAGAACCGCGTGCTGGTTCAGGGCCTGATCTCCCTGAAAGTGGCACTGGTCTACGCGACCCTGCTGGGTGTCGCCGGCGTTGCGTTGTTGTACAAGGTGGCCAATCCGCTGGCGGCGCTGTTTGCCGTGATCGGCTTTGTCATCTACGTCGGTTTCTACAGCCTGTACCTCAAGCGCAAGTCGGTGCACGGCACGCTGGTGGGCAGCCTGTCCGGGGCGATGCCGCCGGTGATCGGTTACGTGGCCGTGAGCAACAGCTTCGACATGGCCGCGCTGACCCTGCTGGTGATGTTCAGCCTGTGGCAGATGCCGCATTCCTACGCCATCGCGATCTTCCGCTTCAACGATTACCTGGCCGCATCGATTCCGGTGCTGCCAGTGAAGCGCGGCATCCTGGTGGCCAAGAAGCACATCCTGCTCTACATCCTGGCGTTCCTGGTGGCGACCCTGATGCTGACCTTCAGCGGGTATGCCGGCATGAGCTACCTGGCCGTCGCGGCCGCGATGGGCATGTACTGGCTGTACATGGCCTGGACCGGCTACAAGGCGGTGGACGACACCGTCTGGGCCCGCAAGCTGTTCGTGTTCTCGATCTTCACCATCACCGCGCTGAGCGTGATGATGTCCCTGGATTTCAAGGTACCGAGCGAACTGCTGCTGACCTACGCGCCATAAGCTGCAAAGGCTATGAAAAAGCCCCGCCTTCGAGAGAAGCGCGGGGCTTTTTATTGAGTGTCAGTCAGTGGGCTGTTTAAATATTCAAATGACTCTATTCATGCAGGAAGCAGAATGATGAAGAAAAAAGCTGTTGTCGTATTCAGTGGCGGGCAGGACTCGACGACTTGTCTGATCCACGCATTGCCGCTCTATGATGAAGTGCACTGCATTACCTTTGATTACGGCCAGCGTCACCGCGCAGAAATAGAAGTGGCGCAGCAGCTCGCGAAGCAGCTGGGAGCGACAGTCCACAAAGTGCTGGATGCTTCGTTGCTCAATGAGTTGGCGATCAGCAGTCTCACTCGGGACAATATTCCGGTGCCGACGGTGAACAGTTCAGGTGAAAGCCTGCCTAGCACTTTCGTGCCGGGAAGAAACATTCTGTTTCTGACCCTGGCCTCTATCTATGCCTACCAGGTACAGGCTGAAACAGTCATTACCGGGGTGTGTGAAACGGACTTCTCGGGTTATCCCGATTGCCGTGACGAGTTTGTAAAGGCCTTGAACAAGGCCGTCGAGTTGGGCATGGAATACCGCCTGCGTCTTGATACGCCACTGATGTGGCTGAACAAGTCGGAGACGTGGGCGCTGGCGGATCATCACAATCAGTTGAGCCTGATCCGCGAGCAGACCCTGACGTGCTACAACGGCGTGATTGGCAGCGGTTGTGCCAATTGCGATGCGTGCAACCTTCGTGCAAGAGGGCTGAGTGATTACCTGGGGAACAAGACAGAAGTCATGAATAGCTTGAGAAGCAAGATGAATCTGCAATGACGGCTTGATCGACAGTACGTCAATGGATTTCAACACTGCATCCACACCTGCCGGATGAGTGTTGAATCCATCAGCTTGAGATAAAGAGTGGTTGCACTACTTTGTCTGGCTGTCCGTCATGTATCTCTTGAACAGTGACCTGGCTCCATAGGCAGGCAAGATGTTGAAGAAGGCAAAGCACACCTTGATCGCGATCTGCACATAAATCATGTTCAGGATGTCGTTGTTTTGCATCGAGCCATAAAAGGCGATGTAGCAAAACACGAAGCTGTCGATAATGACCGCGAACAGCGTACTCAAGAATATCCGCAGGAACAGGAACCTGGAATTCGTCAGCTCTTTTATCTTGCACAGCAAGTACGAGTTGATGTTCTCGGAAACCAGGAAAGAGACAGAGGACGCCACCAGGACAGATGACACATGAATGATCACATCGTTGTACGGGGTGTCGAGCTTCCAGCCTGGCAGGCCGGGGAGAAAGGTCGAGCCATAGAGCAGGATGATAATCATGGCGTTGCTGGCGAAGGCAAAGAAGATCGCTTTTCTTGCCAGCCGCAGTCCAAAGTTTTCGTTCAACAGGTCAACGATCAAGAATGTCAGGGGATAAAGGAAGGTGCCCGGAGTGATAATGATGCCAAGGGATTCAAGATAAATGGGCTTGGTGGCGGCAATGCTGGTGAAGATATAGAAGGTAAAGAGCAGTAGATTGAGGATGATATAAATCATCCATGAGCTTTCGTGGCGGTCATTCAGATCGTATGCGGTCAGCGCTCCTCCTTGGGAGTAGAACTTCTTGTAGATGTTTTTAACTTCCATTTTGTTCAGGTTTTCCATTATTTCGCTGTTAAGCACTTCGCTCAGTTTGATTTTTATGACTTTGCCCGTAGCGATGATCATGATCACCGCCAGGCTCTTGTTGTTTTCAAAGCCCAGAAGTTTATATTTGCTGTTCTCGAGTTCGCCTTCATAAGCTGCCATTGAATCGCTCCTCGATGATGTCACCCACCACAAGTACTCGGTCTGAGTCGGAGCATGGCTCATTGATGATGAACAGCTTTCTTGCCTGTCTGTCGTAGACCAGTTTTTCCTTGTCGTCGCTCGACACTCCCTTTTGAATGATCAAGAGGTCGCCGGCCTCGTACAGGCCCTTGATCTCATTCTCCAGCAGCACCGCTATCAAGTTGTAGGAGGCGCCGAAGTAATAGGTCAGTGGGTGAAGTATGGCCAGTTCGCCAATCCGCTTGTCCATGTTGATCATCAACAGGCTTTCCTTGAGGATCGGAACCGCCGCCGGGTTCATGTTTCCTTGTGGGGAAATACTGCTGTCGATGATTTCCTTCTCTTCAAAATCGACGGTTTCTATTTCTTCGTAGGAGACACCGAAGAAATCAGAGATTTTGCGAATGGTGGATTGCTGTACGTTGCTGACCTTGCCTTCCAGAATGTTGTAGATGGTCGTCCTGGTCAGGCCGCTGGCATTGCATAAAGACAGTTGCGTCTCGCCGCGACTTTTTATCAGGTATTTGATATTGCTCTTCAAATACTCTGTTCTTTCTCTTCTGTGCATCAAATGCTCACCATTTCCTTATAGTCGCCACGCTTAGGGGCTTTCATAGCGTGCGTGGCGTGCATGACATTCAACTGCTCGACGCCAGGGGGTGAGAACAGTCGGATTGATGCGGCAAGAGCTTGTCGGCTTTGTGGTCTGTACCAACTCGCTAGTGCTCCTTTAGCCAGCCTGCATCCATCCTGGAATATTTCGCTGTCGGTATCGGGCGCGCCCGGAATCCTTGGGAGGGTTCGGACCGAGGGCGCCGCGGGGGGCAAGTGTTGCATGTCCCTGTCATGACAATAAAGCCCCGAAATGCGCGGTGCCATCGCCTTGATAGGCGAACATCCAGCAGCAACGCAAACCTGCTGTCCCTTCCCGCTCCTCGGAAAAGAAGCATTTAATTTGGAAAGTGTTTAATTTTTTGATTAATTAGCTGCCCACGAACGTTAAACCAGGAAGCGTGCTGTCGTTCGTAGCACGCAAATGACAAGGAAGGAACACCGAACGATGGCAGCTTATACAGAACCACTGAGGGACCAGGCCGACCTGTTGCGACGTGGTTTGGCGGATTTGCGCGCTGAAGACGCCGAACTGGCCGGGATCCTGGACGCTGAAGTCACGCGTCAACACCGCACACTGTCCCTGGTTTCATCCTCCTGCGCGGCCAACCCTCGCATCCTGGCGGCGTCTGCCTCGGCACTGGTCAACGTCACAGCCGAGGGCACGCCAGGCAAGCGTCATCAGGTTGGCTGCGAGAACGTCGACCTGGTCGAGTCGCTGGCGATTCGCCGGGCGCGGGAGTTGTTCGGGGCGCAATATGCCAGCGTCCAGTCACACTCCGCCTCGAACGCCAACTACCAAGTGCTGGCTGCCCTGCTCGAGCCGGGGGACACCATTCTCGGAATGGCCCTCGATCATGGCGGGCACCTGACCCACGGCAGCCCTGTCGCATTCACCGGCGCCCACTACAAGGCAATCCGCTACGGTACTACCTCGCAGGGCGTGATCGATTACGCAGAGGTACGCCAACTGGCGCTCGCCCATCGTCCGCGCATCATCATCTGCGGTGCGACCGCCTATTCCCGGGTCGTGGACTTCCAACGCTTTCGCGCTATTGCCGACGAGGCCGGGGCCATCCTCCTGGCGGATATCTCCTATATCGCCGGGCTGGTCGCAACGGGGCGGCATCCGAGCCCGATCGACGTGGCGCATGTCACCACCGCTTGTACCCACAAGCAACTCGCGGGGCCTCGTGGCGGCCTCATTCTTTCCGGCCGGGACGCCGACACCAAGGTTCCCGGCCTGAGGGCGAGCTTCAGTCGGGTCCTTGAACAAGCGGTATTCCCCCGGATGCAAGGCGCGCCGGCGGTCAACATGATCGCGGCCAAGGCCGCTGCGCTGGGCTACGCGATGTCCCCCGAGTTCGATGCCTACATGGGACGGATTCGCAGCACGGCCGATGCAATGGCCAGCGCATTCATGGCGCAGGGCTACGAGGTCGTGGGCGGGGGGACGGAGAACCACACGGTTCTGCTCAGGTTGCGTGGGGGCATCAGCGGTTCGATTGCCGCCTCGGCACTGGAGCGATGCGGCATTATCGTGGGTAAAAACCGCGCACTGGGGGAAACCCGGTCCTCATTCGTCGCCAATGGCTTGTGTATCGGCACCGGTTCCATCGCCCAACGCTACATCGATTCCCAAGGGTGTCGTGAAGTGGTCGATCTGGTGTGCCGGATACTGGACAAGGTCACGCCACTCAGCGAGCAGAAGTACAGCCTGGAGCCTGAGTTGCAAGAGCAGTTCCGACTCCAGACCGAGGCGTTGTGCGCGATGTATCCCATTGCCGATTACCGGGGCAACTGAGGGGGCCCGGTCTTTCATTCGCAGGAGCCAGCCGCTGAGGGGCGCTGCGCTGTTGCGCGATCCGCCCTCTGCGCGAGCCAGCTCGCGGGTACGGGTTATTGCTGTTGTAGAGCGCTGTAGCCTTCGAACGCGGTCTGCTGCTGGATCGCGGTGACGATGTTCTTGCGGGTGGCTGGTTGTTCGTTGCCGTCCTTGTCGAAGAACACTTCGCTTTCCAGCTCAGCCTCGTCGCCTTCGCCGACAAAGGCGAAACCGAGGAATTCGAAGGCTTCACGGTCGACGTTGGCCTTGGAGCGCGGGCGGATCGGCAGGGTGACGCTGATGCCGTCCTTGCTGATGGCGAACACTTCCATTTCTTTCTTCGGCCGCGCCTTGCTTTTGCCGCCGCCTGGGCTGCTGATGGCCTGGTGGGTCTGGTTCAGCACTTTCAGCGCCAGGCCGTAGACCAGCTCCTGGAAGCTCGGGTCGTCCTTGTAGCTGGACAGGATGCGGCTGATCGGGAACTTGCTGCTCAGGTCTTCGAGGGCGGCGCTGTCGGCGGCCTCGGCGTCCTTGAGCTGCTTGAGCTGGCCCATGAGTTCATAGGCGCGGTCGTCGTCGAAGCGGTCGTGAGCCTGGCGGATCTCGGCGCGCAATTCGCGGATCTGGTCGCTTTCCTTGGTGGACTGGAAAGCATCGAGGACCATCTCGCTGATGGTCTTGGCCTGGGACACGTGCTGTGAAAGATTGATGGCGTTTTCGTATTCCGCTTTGGACGACAAGGCGTTTACGGATTCTTCTGTATTGGAATCGGACATTGATATTTCACTACTTCGTTTAACTGGAAATGAGGCTAGAAAAGCACCGGGCCTTTTCAGGGCGCCTAATTTATGGGACCGAGGCCCCATTGTCACGGACCAACGGACCGGTGCGAAAAGGCGTGGCTCTACTGACCCACGATCGACGGGAAAATTCCGGCGTCGATCATCCCTGGCGAGTGCTCGCCGGGCAACGCCCGACAGCTCATTTCCTTCAGCGTTGCGCCTGCTGGTGAAACTCGGCGAACGAGATCATGCGCTGGTGCGCCGGGTCCCACAGCTTGAGTCGCAGGCAGCGGTAGATATCCCGCGGGTGCAGCGAGGTGATGATGGGGGACTGCAACGCGGGGATCGCCGCCATGGCTTGCGGCAGGCGGTAGAAGGGGATGCCCGAGTTGGCGTGATGCACATGGTGGTAGCCGATATTGGCGGTGAACCAGGCCATCAGTGGGCCGGTGCGCATGTAGCTGGAGGAGAACACCGCGGTGGCGGCATAGTCCCAGTCGGCGCGCTCGGGGTAACGCACGCCGGGGAAGTTGTGCTGGCAGTAGAACATGTAGGCGCCCAGCGCCGAGCCGGACAGGCTGGGGATCAATACCCCGTACAGCAGGATGTCCGGTGCCAGCAGTGCCAGGGCGACGGCGCTCGCCAGGTTCAGCGCCAGCGCCAGTAGCGACCAGAGCCGATGCCGCGGCTGGGTGATCAGCGACACCATGCAGATGCTGAAAATGAAGATGCTGAATGACGCCAGCAGGATCATCAGCGGGTGCCGGGCGACACGATAACGCAAGCGCTTGAGGCGCCCGGCGCGGGCATATTCCTCGGTGGACAGCAGGGGAAAGGTGCCCAGGTCAGTGTGGGTGGACAGCAGCGGCAGGCGGTTTTGTTCCGCGCCGACGTACTGGCAGCTGTGGCCGTGGTGGTAGTCGTGGGACTGCTTCCACAGCGTCGGCGGGGCCATCAGCAGCAGGCCGAAGGTCTTGAAAAACACCTCGGCAAAACGCGAGCCCTTGAGGATCGCGCCGTGCATGTAGTCGTGGTACAGCACGAACATGCGCACCAGGGACAAGCCCAGCAGCACGCTGCACGCCAGGCGCAGCGGCCACCACAACGGCATGGCCACGGCCGCGCCGAACAGCCCGATCACCAGCAGCGTCGAGTAGAAATGCCACCAGCTCAGGCGGCGGTTTTCCACGGTAAAAGGCAGGGTCTGGCGAATCAGCTCCTTGCCATAACGCGCCAGTTGCTCGCGGTTCAGGCCATCGGTGGGCCAGGGAATGGCCCCCGGCAGGCGCTGCTCCTGGCCTGAACCAACGGGGCAATAAGGCGGGGCGGTCGAGGTGTCCAGCGTGCGCATGGGTGCTGCTCTCCTTAGCCGATAACCGCTTCGTTGGGGCGGTGCTGCATGAACAGCTGCGGCCGCCGGTCCTTCCATGGCCGTGCCTGTTCCAGCTGGCCGGCCAGGCGGAACAGCAGGCTTTCCTCGCCAAAGGCGGCGCTGAGCATCAGGCCGATCGGCAGGCCCTCGGCGTTCCAGTGCAGCGGCAGGGAAATCGCCGGCTGCCCCGAGGCGTTGTGGATGGCGGTGAACGGGCTGTAGTCGATCAGCGGGCCGTAGGTGTTTTCCAGGTCGCAGGAATGGATATCCACCACCCCGTTGCGCAGCGGCGGCCGGGCCAGGGTCGGGGTCAGCCAGCAATCATAAGTCTGGTGGAAGCGCGCCATTTCCCGGCCGACCTGCTGCAGCACCAGCTCGGACATCTGGTACTCCACCGCACTCACGCCGAGGCCGCGTTGATGCACGGCCTGGGTCAGGTTTTCCAGTTCGCCGGGCAGCGGGCCGCGTCCTAGTTGCAGGCTCATCAGTTCTACGGCGAAGGCGATTCCGGAGAACCACAGGGCGCTGAAGGCTTCGGCAAAACTTTGCAGGTCCAGCTGCGGCGCGGCTTCTTCCACATGGTGGCCGAGGGATTCGAGCAGGCGCGCGGTGCTTTCCACCGCTGCGATGCAGTCGGGGTGCAGCGGCCGACCGGCCGGGTCGGTGCTGGAGAAGGCGATGCGCAGGCGCCCCGGTTCGCGGCCGAGCTGGTCGAGAAAACGCCCCTGCATGGGCGGCGCGCGATACGGATCGCCCGGCACCACGCCGTGGGTGGCGTCGAGCAGGGCGGCGCTGTCGCGCACGCTGCGGGTCAGCACATGTTCGTCCAGCAGGCCGCTGAGCAGTTCGCCGAAGTCCGGGGCCAGGGAGTTGCGCGCCCGGGTCGGCTTGAGGCCGACCAGACCGCAGCAGGAGGCGGGAATGCGGATCGAGCCGCCGCCGTCGTTGCCATGGGCCGCCGGGACCATGCCAGTGGCCACCGCGGCGGCCGCGCCACCACTGGAGCCACCGGTGGAATACTCCAGGTTCCACGGGTTGCGCGCCGGGCCGTAGAAGGCCCCTTCGGTGGTGGGCAGAATGCCGAACTCCGGGGCGTTGGTCTTGCCGACGAACACCAGCCCGGCCTGGCGAAAACGCTTCACCAGCTCGCAGTCCTGGGGCATGACCCGTGCTTGCAGCATGCGCGAAGCCAGGGTCGAGGGCAGGTCCTGGCAGTCGCCGAGGATGTCCTTGAGCAGGAACGGCACGCCGTGCAGCGCGCCCGTCGGCACGGCCTTGTCCTGTTCGGCGGCCTGCGCCCGGGCCTTGTCGTAGGCTTTGTAGACCACGGCGTTGACCGCCGGGTTGAAGGCTTCGATGCGGCGTATGGCTTCCTCCAGCAGTTCGGAGGGGCGTACCTGTCTGGTTCTGACCAGATCGGCCAGGCCGACCGCGTCGAAGGTGGCGTATTCGCTAAAAGACATCCTGTTCTCCCGGTGCTGCGCACGCTGGTGGCGAAACCGGAACGCTCCCGTTCCGGCGTGGATTTCATGACATGGCCAGTTACACAAGCCCAGCTTGCGCAGGCCCGGATAGTCGGCTTCACCTCTTTGAAAAGGGCTGATGACTGCAAGGCTGTATGGCAAAAAGCCATGCATGCATCGAGCTGTGAGGCGAATATGCGCCGGGGGCGGAAATTGCGGGTATACGCCGTTCGGAGTATTAACTTCGAGTGCGCGCTCCCAGAGGATGATCAAGCGTAATGGATGCGCAAGGCCGCAGATTTCGGGCCTTGCGGGAGATGGCTAAGTACGGCTGCCTGGACACAAAATAATGACTACGAACGACCACGATAGCGACGTTCCGTATGCGAATTTTTCGGAATGTCTGCAGCTTCACGCCCATACGATCCCGGACCGATTGGCCTATCGTTTTCTGCACAACGGGCGAGACGAAGAAACCCTGATCACCTTCTCTGAACTGGACCGCGCAGCGCGAGCGGCGGCGGCCCGGTTGCAGGGGCATTGCCGGGTGGGGGACAGGGTGCTGATCCTGCTCAAGCCGGGCCTGGACTATGTGATCGCCTTCATGGGCTGTCTGTATGCCGGGCTGGTGGCGGTGCCGGCCTATCCGCCGGGGGCGACCAAGACCCTGGACCGGCTGGACGGCATCATCGATGACTGCCAGCCGACGGCGGCGCTGGCCAGTGGCGAGGATGTCCCGACCATCCAGGCCCGGCTGGGGCAGGCCGAAAGTCCGCGGGTGCTGGACATGGCGACTCTGGACCTGGCCCTGGCCAGCGAATGGCGGACGGTTCCTGTGACCCGGGACGATATCGCCTTTTTGCAATACACCTCCGGCTCCACCGGGATTCCCAAAGGAGTGGCGGTGACCCACGGCAACCTGATTCACAATTCGCGCAGCATCAGCCGCGGCTTTCTGACCCACAAGGACAGTCACCTGGTCAGCTGGCTGCCGCCGTATCACGACATGGGGCTGATCGGCGGCATCCTGCAATCCTTGTTCGTCGGCTTCGGCTCGACCCTGCTGGCGCCGATCCACTTCCTGCAACGGCCGCTGCGCTGGTTGCAGGCCATCAGCACCTACCGCGGCACCGTCAGCGGCGGGCCGAACTTCGCCTATGAATTGTGCCTGCGCAAGATCAAGGACGAAGAGCTGGCCGGCCTCGACCTGAGCAGTTGGGAGGTGGCCTTCAACGGCGCCGAACATGTGCGGGCGCAGACCATTGCCGCCTTCCATGAGCGTTTCGCCCGCGCCGGTTTTGCCAGCACCTCGGCCTTTCCCTGCTACGGGCTGGCCGAAGGTACGCTGATGGTCAGCGCCGGCGGTAGCAAGCGCGAGCCGGTGATTCGCCAGTTCCATGCCGGCTTGCTGGAGGACAATGTGGCGCGCCTGCACGACGACCAGGGCAGCGACGCCGAGTTGCGCCTGCGCACCCTGGTCAGCAGCGGCCGTGGCATTCCGGGGCAGGGCCCGTTCATCTGCGACCCGCACACCGAACAGCCGCTGGAGGACGGGCGGGTCGGCGAGATCTGCATCCTCGGCGACAGCGTCGCCAGCGGTTACTGGCAGCGCCCGGAGAGCACCGCCGCGGCCTTTCGCCCGGCCCCGCCGGCGCTGGGCTGGTCGCGCTACTTCCGCACCGGCGACCTGGGCTTCCTGCTCGATGGCGAGCTGTTCGTCACCGGGCGGCTCAAGGACCTGATCATCGTCAATGGCGTCAACCATCACCCCGGCGATATCGAGAACACCGTGCTGCGTACCCATGACAGCTTTCGCCCGGACGGCACCGCGGCCTTCAGCATCGAGACCGGCGACAGCGAGCAGGTGGTGATCGCCCAGGAAATCGAGCGGCGGGCCTTGCGCAGCCTCGACCTGCCGCAGCTGTTCAGCGACTTGAAGGCGCGGCTGTGGCAACAGCACCAATTGGCGCGGCCGGTGCTGTTGCTGGTGTTCGGCGGGTCGTTGCCGCGTACCTCCAGCGGCAAGATCAAGCGCCAGGAGTGCCGCAAGCAGTTCGCTCCCTGGCTGGCGGCACTCGAGGGCACGGCGCCGGCCGAAGCCCATCCGCTGGACAAGTCGGTGGTCGCGGTGGAGAGCAACGGCCGGGTATTGCGTGACATCACCGTCGACAGCCAGGTCGTGGAAGCATGACCAGTCTATCGATCGGCCCGGTGCATGCGCCCAAACCCGCGGCGTTGCTGTTCGCCCAGCCGGCCTTCTGCGAACCGCGGCTGGAACTGGCCAGCCGCCCGCGGTCGGTGCTGTCGTTGCCGCCCACCGACAGCCAGCAACGGTTGCAGCTGACCAGCGTGCTCAACTCCATCACCTCGGCGCGCAGCATCGCCGAGCTGACACAGCAGACCCAGCTGGCGCTGCCGCAGATCCTGCCGTGCGAGAACTTCGTGTTCGCCAGCGGCCGGGTCCGTGCGCACCGGGTGTTCTTTTCGCACCTGATTCATCCGGACAGCGTCTCCGATGACCTGATCAAGGCCATCGTCGGTCGCGACGGCATGATTCCGCCGCTGGGCATCGACCCCATCGAGCATTGCGGACGCCCCAAGTTCACCACCCTGGAGCGCCTGGGTAACTCGCAGGACCAGGTGTGGGCGAAGATTTTTCGCGAACACGGCATACGCAATCTGGGCTGGACCCTGCTGCCCGGATTGCACCGCAACACCTTCACCGGCTACTTCTTTCACAACATCTCGGCCACCGTGGCCCATGAAAGCAAAATGCGCATGATGGTCTTCGCCCCGTACCTGCACATCGCCCTGAACCGGGCGCTGGGCAGCAAGCTGTTGCGCCACAACCCGGGGCCGAACCATCAACTGTTGTCCATCCTGTCCAGCCGCGAAGCGGAGATTTCGCGCTGGGTGGCCCGAGGCAAGACCAACTGGGAGATTGGCCAGATCCTCGGCATCAGCGACAAGACCGTGAAAACCCACCTGCAGAACATCTTCTCCAAACTCCAGGCGTCGAGTCGGGCGCAGATCGCGGCGTTGTTCTGCGACGAGTGAGTGCTGCCTGTCTTTCATCCAGTAACCACCCCCTCAGTGCTGACGAGGCTCAGTGCTTCGGCGTCGCCTGCGCCTCCCCCCTGTAGGAGCGAGCTTGCTCGCGATAGCCGCGCAGCGGCGGCTCCATTGGACACCGTGCCGTCATTGAGTTTTTTTTCGCGAGCAAGCTCGCTCCTACAACGGAGTGGGCGGTCGTCGCTCAGGTGTTGGCGATGCTGGGCACGGCATTTCGAGGCGCCGCGTGCCCGCTCATTTTCGGCTTCGACCGCGTCCTCCGGCCCGGCGCTACTCCTTACGGAGTATTGAGCTGAGCCGGCATGACGCCGAGCATCGGGGTGTAGCAAATGGCCTGCTGCGGCGGGTCATCCACACTCAAAACGCGTTTGCATCATGACGCCTGCCCAAGCGTCGATCCCGTGGTTTCACCACGGGGTGGCGCGGGCCAACGGCCATGCAAAGGAAGCGAAATACGCTGGGAGGCGACTGTGCATATAGACGAAATAACCTTTGCCGTGACCGAAACCCTGGCCAGCCTGCTGGAGGTCGATTCCGGGTCGCTGGACGTCGAGCGTTCGTTCCACGAGATGGGCGTCGACTCGGTGCTGATCGTCGGTCTGTCCGCCGAGTTCGAAGACCGTTTCGGCATCTCCCTGGACCCGGAACTGGCCTACCTGCACGACACCGTGAGCAAGGTCAGTCAGCATCTGTATGGCGTCATCAACCAGGGCGCGCTCGGCGCGGTGGGGAGGTAAGCCATGGCTGACTCTTTGCTCAATATCACCCGCCAGGAACTGCTGGAATTCGTCGGCCTCAACGAGACCGTGGTTCGCGCCCAGGGCACCCGGATCGAAACCGCCAGCGGCCAGACCCTGATCGATTTCGTCGGCCAGTTCGGCGCGGTGCCCTTCGGGTATGGCGCGGCGCCAATTACCGAGGCGATCCACACATTCCTCGCCAGCGGCCAGGCCTCGCTGGTCCAGCCACTGATCAACCCCGGCGCCGAAGAACTGGCGCGGCGTCTGATCGAGCTGGCGCCGGGCAGCCACTCGAAAGTGACCTTCACCACCAGCGGCGCGGAGACGGTCGAGGCGGCGATCAAGCTGTGCCGCGCCGCGACCCAGCGCGAGCTGGTGATCGGCACCCTGACCGGCTTTCACGGCAAGACCCAGGGCGCGGTGGCGGTCACCGGCAAGGCCATTTACCGCGAGCCGTTCCAGATCCGCGCCGAGGGTTTCAGCCATGTGCCCTATGGCGACCTGGAGGCCCTCGAGGAACAACTGAAAACCCGCCGTGCCGCGGCCTTTTTCGTCGAGGCGGTGCAGGGCGAGGCGGGCATGATCACCCCGCCGCCAGGCTACCTGCTGGCGGCGCAGAACCTCTGCCGGCAATACGGCACCCTGTTTGTCCTCGATGAAATCCAGACCGGCCTGGGCCGCACCGGCGAGCTGTTCGCCGCCACCGCCCACGGCCTGGAGCCGGACGTAGTACTGCTGGCCAAGGCCCTGGGCGGCGGTGTCGCGGCCATTGGCGCGTGCATCTACGGCGAGCAGTGCTGGAGCCGTGATTTCGACCGGCACCACAGCTCCACCTTCGCCGTAAATGGCTTCAGCGCCGCCATCGGCCTGGCCGTGCTCGACCAGCTCACAGCCAACGACGGCGCCCAGCTCAAGCACGCGGCGCAGCAGGGCGCCTACCTGCATGCCGGGCTGTCGCGTCTGGTACGCGACTATCCCGAGGTGTTCCACAGCCTCGACGGCCGCGGCCTGATGCTTGGCCTGAAATTTCGCCGCTGGAGCGGCGAGCGCCTGTATACCCTGTCCCTGGCCAGCGCCTTCGGCGCCCTGGTACCGATCGTTTGCGGCTACCTGAAAAGCCGCCATGGCGTGTACTGCCTGCCGACCCTCACCGAAGGCAACGTGCTGCGCATCCAGCCACCGCTGTGCATCGAACGCGCCGACATCGACCTGCTGCTCGAAGGCCTCAAGGCGGTGGCGGAACTGGTGGTGCACAACCAGCAGCATCGCTTGATCCTCGAAGCCCACGGCTATGCCGGGCCACGGGGTGTGCCGAGCCCCTGGGTGGTGCCCGGCAAACCGCGCAGCAGCGGGCGCTGCCTGGGTCGCTTCGCCTTCCTGCTGCACCCGACCACCGCCGAGAGCGTCAACGGCGACAGCGTGGTGGACGGCCTGGGGCTGTCGGCGGCGGAAAAAACCTTCATGCAGGGCTGGCTCGACGACTTCTCCGAATGGGCCAAGCCGGACCTCGATGCCGGTGTGTCCTATCACGCCCGGCGGGTCTACAACGATGCCGGCGACTACGTCGAAGGCTGGCTGGTCGGCAGCCTGCTGCAACCACGCGACCTGATGCGCCTGAGCCTGGGCAAGCGGCGCAAGCTGCTGGCCAACTACCTGGACAGCGTCGCCGAGCTGGAGGTGGATTTCGTCGGCCTGGGGGCCTACACCTCGGTGATTTCCAGTGCTGGTGTCGATGTCATCAACGAGCGGTTCCACACCACCACCGGCAACAGCCTGACGGCCATGGTCGGTGTCGATGCGCTGCTGAGCACCTGCGCCAATCGGGGCGCGCCGCTGGCCAAGCGCCTGACCGGGGTGATCGGTGCCTACGGTTCGGTGGGCCGCCTGGCCAGCCTGCGCCTGGGGCGCCTCTGCGAGCACCTGGTATTGCTCGGCAATGGGGCCAATCGGGGCGCCATGGACGAGCTGCGGCTGGTGGCCGGCGAGCTGTATCGCGACGCCTTGCTGCAGATCCAGGGCGGCCACAGCAGCGGCATCGCCAAGACCCTGGTGCTGCTCCTGCCGAGCCTGGCCAGCGTCGAGCAACTGCTGGATCGCGACCTTGGAGACGAGGAGCAATTGCGCGAACTGTTCGACCGCATCGATGCCCTGGCCCAGGGCAAGCCGCAGGTGCAGCCGCCGCTGGTGATCACCGCGGACCTGGGGAGCTGGCTGCCACGCCTGGAAACCGTGCTCTCGGCCACCTCCAACGGCTCGGCCTTTATCGACCCGCTGGTCCTGCATCAGAACGCGATCATCTGCGACTGCGCGCAGCCGCCGGACATCGGTCACGTCACCCTGGCGCTGCGCCCGGACGTCACGGTGATCGAAGGCGGCCTGATCCATTTGCCCGACCGCAGCCAGCGTTTCGGCCAGCAGAACCTCACCGGTCTGCCCACGGGCGTGACCTTCAGTTGCCTGGCCGAAACCATGGTCCTGACCATGGCCGGCCTGCAGCGCGACTACAGCATCGGCAAGCGTCCTCCGCTGGAGGATGCCGAAGCGATCTTCGACCTGGCCCGAGCCTTCGGTTTCGCCCCCGCGGTGGAGCAGTTGATCGAAAAAGCCGGTTAACCCTGACAACGAGAAAGGAGTCCACACCATGTCGATGCACAACGCCCGCAACGCCACCGAGAAGTACCTGCCGGGCCTGCTCGCCGCCCTCCAGGAGCGTGGCCTGATGGCCCTGGAGCAGGCCGACCCGGCCGTGCTCTGCGGGCTGTTTCGCGACTACCGCGCCGCCGGCCTGATCATCCCCGAGACCTACGGCGGCCTCGGCGCCTCGCCGGAGGAAACCGTGGAAATCCTGCGGGCCATCGGTTCGCTGTGCCCGTCCCTGGCGGTGATGATGACCATGCACCACCACACCATCGCCACCATTGTGCAACTGGGCGGGCTGATCCCGGCGGCGGAAGAACTGCTGTGGGGCATCACCCAGAACCAGTTGCTGATCGCCTCGGCCTTCGCCGAGGGCAAGCCGGGCTCGGAGATCTTCAACCGCAGCGTCAAGGCGCGGCCGGTGGAGGGCGGTTTCGTCCTCGACGGCAGCAAGAAGCCCTGCACCATGAGCCACCACATGGACGTGATCGTGGTCGGTGTCGCCTGTGAGCAGGACGACGGCAGCGTCAGCCAGGGTTTTGCCGTGGTCTTTGCCGATGGCAGCACGGTCACCCGTGAACCCTTCTGGAACGCCACGGTGCTGCGCGCCACCGACAGCAACGAACTGGTGTTCAACGGCGTGTTCGTGCCCAGCGAGCGCATGCTGCTGGCCGACGGCGCCGACAGCGAAGAAGTGGCCGCGACCGCCATGGAAACCTCGCTCAACGGCCTGAGCTGGTTCCAGCTGATGGTCGGCGGCAGCTACCTGGGCGTGGCTTCGGCCCTGGTCGACCGGCTGCTGCGAAAAGCCTTCGCCGACCCCGCGCAACTGGCGCTGCTGTGCATCGAACTGGAGGGTGCCCATCAGGCGCTGCTCGGCACCGCCGGCGAATTGCAGGCGCAACAGGATGCGCCGATGAACACCTACCACAAGGCGCTGTGCACGCGCTTCCTGGTACAGGCAGCGATCGAGCGTGCGACCAACCTCAGCGTCGAGCTGTTGGGCGGCATGGCTTTCATCGCCTCCGACGAAGTGGCCTATCTGCTGGCGGCCTCCCGGGCGATCTGCTTCCACCCGATCTCCCGCGGCGCCGCCACGCCGTTGCTGGCGCAGTTCCTGCGCGAGTCCTACAGCGCCTGATTCGCCTGCTACCGCAGCCGGAGCTGTGGCGCCGCTGGCGTCGCTCCGGCCTCGGCAACATGCCTAATGGAGTAGAAGCATGAGTAGCGATTTTCTCTATCCGCCGCGCCCGGCCAATGTCGGTCGCGGGTTTCACTGCCTGGCTGTTCCGCTGTTCAGTCTGCTGCTGGTGTTCAACACCGCGGCCATCGTCGTGATTCTGGCCCTGTCGTGCACCTTGCAGGCCGGGCGCCGGGTGTTGTCGTGGTTGCCGGGAATGAAGGCCCTGGGCGGCTGGCTGGTGACGAGCTATCACCGCTTGTTGCAGCCGCTGGCCGAGCGCTTGCTCAAGGACCCGCGGGACGAGCCGATCCTCGCCGCCGCCATCAGCCTGGGCCTGACCGCCGGGCCGGTGTTCATCGCCCAATTGTGGCTCAAGGAAATCTCCTGGCTGCTGGTGCTGCTGTTCTACGCCTTCGTCTACGGCCCGAACATCCGCGGCTTCGTCCGCTCCTTCAGCGCCATGCATCAGGAAGGCCACGTGCCCGGCGGTATCTTCAAGCGTTCGAGCCTGCTGGATCGCTGGGTCGGCAACTCCTTCCTGTACATGTTCTTCGCCATTCCCATGGGCCTGATCCCCCACGCGGCGGCGCATTTGCAACAGCATCACCGGGAGAACGCCGGGCCGCTGGATGTCTACGCCACCGCACGCTACGACCATGCCAGCGCCTGGGATTTCGCCGTCTACATGGTGCGCGAGGTGATGTACCAGCAGTTCATGGTTTCGCCCTGGCTGTACTTCAAGAGCAAGCGCAAGCGCAGCCAGGCCCGGGCCATGGTCATGGGCAACCTGGTGCATGGCGGGCTGTTCGTCGCGCTGGCGTTCTACAGCCTGCCGATCGCCGTGCTCTACATGCTGGTGCCCTGGTGCGCGAGCAACTTCCTGATGGGCGTCATCCACTGGAGCCAGCACGCCTTCTACGGCGGCCAGGAAGACCCCAGGGACTGGATGTACAACACCGTGACCCTGCTGGAAACGCCGGTGAATATCCTCAACGAGGGTTACCACGCCTGCCACCATCACTGGGCCGTCGGCCACTGGTCGGAGAGCCCGGCGCTGTTCGAGCGGCTCAAGCCGGAACTGGCGGCCGCCGGCTCCATGGTGTTTCGCGACCTCAGCGTGTTCGGCCTGTTCGTGCTGCTGATGCTGCGCCGCTTCGATGCGCTGGCGGACAAGCTGGACTGGTGGCAGCCGCTGGACCACGCAGAGAAAGTCCGCCTGCTGCAATACCGGGTGCTGCCGGCGCCCATCTCGGCCCATGAGCACGCCCATCAACGGCGCCTCGGCACAGCGCACGACGCCCACGAATCCACACCTGCGCACAGCGCCCTGGGCCAGCCATGAACCGTCCCCTGACCTTGAAAGTCGCCGCCATCGAACGGGAAACCGACGACGCGGTGACCATTCACCTCAAGCAGCCGCTGCTGCGCAAAGTCCGCTACAGCGCCGGGCAATACCTGACCCTGGAGGTCGACGTCGACGGGACCAAGGGCTGCCGTGCCTATTCCATCAGCAGCACGCCGGGGCTGGACAAGACCCTGTCGATCACCGTCAAGCGGGTGGCCGGCGGCAAGGTCTCCAATCGCCTGGTGCAGGAGCTGAGCGCCGGCGACGCGGTGCAGACCCTCGGCACCCACGGCCGCTTCACCTTCGCTCCGCAGCCGGGTAGGGGGCGGCACTTGGTGCTGCTGGCGGCGGGCAGCGGGATCACGCCGATCTTCTCGATCCTCAAGTCGGCGCTGCACTTCGAGCCGGACTCGCAGGTGTCGCTGATCTACGGCAACCGCAATCGGGAGTCGGTGATCTTCCGCGACAAGCTCGACCAGTTGCGGCAGACCTTCGGCGAGCGTTTGCAGCTGGTGCATGTGCTGTCGCGGCCAGACACCCCGGGGGCTCACGAAGGGCGCCTGACCCGCGAGCGGGTGATGGACATTCTCGGCGCGCTGCCCGGCCCGCAGGCCCGCGAATACTACAGCTGTGGCCCCAGCGGCATGATGGATGAGGTGACCGCCGCCCTGGAGGCCCTGGGCATTGCCCCGGAACGTGTGCACCAGGAGCGTTTCACCCCGGCCAAGGCGCCAGTGGCCAGCGGCGACACGGAAAAACGCGTGGAGCTGCTGATGCAGGGCCAGACGTTCAACTTCACCGTTGCCCCAGGCCAGACCCTGCTCGACGCGGCCCTGGCCAGCGGCGTGCAGCCACCGTTTTCCTGCCGCAGCGGTTTCTGCACCGCCTGCGTCTGCACCCGGCTGACGGGGCAAGTGCGCATGCGCGAAGACCACGGGCTGTCGGCGGACGAACTGAACCGAGGCCAGGCACTGTTGTGCGTGGGCTATCCATTGACGGACGACGTGCGCCTGCAAGTCGATTAGCAATACAGACAGAGGAAGGTCAATTCATGAGTCATTCAACCCACGATGCCGCCGAAGACCAGTTGCGGTTGGCCAAGCGCGCCGAACTGCGGGTCGACCGCGAGCGCCAGGCCCAGTTGCAGGCATTGATGCAGCCGCAACCGCTGAAGTTCGTGCTCTGGTCGTTGTTGCACGTGCTGGTCTGGTGCGCGGCGGCGCTGTACATCCTGCTTGGCGACAACCCCTGGGGCCAGGCGCTGGCGGTGCTGGTGCTGGGCAACCAGCTGCATGCCTTCACCGTGCTGCAACACGATTGCGGGCATGCCAGCGGCTTTCGTTCGGCGGCGCTGAACCTGTGGGTCGGGCGCTTCATGGCCTGGTTCATCGTGTTTCCGTTTTCCTCCTTCACCGAGTGCCACAAGTACCATCACCGCTACCTGGGCGATCCGCACAAGGACCCTGACGACTGGAACTACACCGGCGGGGTGAAGTGGATGTTCCTGCGCATCGCCGTGTTCGTGCCGCGCTTCATCTACTTCTCCCTGGTGCGCTACGGCAAGGCGGTGCGCAACCGGGTGCTGCGCGAGCTGGCGTTCAATCTGCTGTCGATGGCGGCGATCGGCGCCTGGTGCTACAGCCAGGGGCTGATGCTGCAGTTCGTGCTGATCTTCATCGTGCCGCTGCTGTTGCTGGCGCTGGTGATCAACCCGATTTCCCGGGGCTACGAGCACTTCCCCATGGCCACCCTGGAGGTCGGCGACCCGCAGCGCCTGGACCTGGCGAAAAACACCGTGACCGTCAGCGACCGGCTGATCGGCCTGTTGTGGGCCAACATCAACTACCACGTCGAGCATCACATCTACCCCGGTGTGCCCTTCGTCAACCTGCCACGGCTGGCGGCGCTGCTGGACAACAAGCCCTACCTGCGCGACCGCTGGCTGCTGGCGCGGATGTTCGCGCGACGTCCGGTAACAACTTCCGCCGAACCTCGGCGAGCGGCGTGAGCTACATTTACAGCGCCCGAAGGAGCGCCACCCACCGAGGATTCACGGATGACCTGTATTTTCTGCCAGATCGCAGCCGGCGAATTGCCCAGCGCCCTGGTCTATCGCGACACCCACTGCATGGCCTTCATGGACGTACACCCGCTGGGGCAGGGCCACGTGCTGCTGATCCCGCTGGCCCATGTGGAAAAACTCGAGCAACTGCCCACGATCATCCGCCAGCACCTGTACCAGGTGTTCGATACCTTGCTGGCCGCCCAGCGCCGCGCTGGCTTCGGGGTGGAAGGCACGCACCTGATCGTCAACGACGGCAAGGCCACCAACCAGCACATCCCCCATGCCCACCTGCATCTGGTGCCGCGGCAAAGGGGCGATGGGCTGGGCTTCGGAATGCGCATGTTCATGCACTTCACCGGCGTGTTCGGCCGCCGCACGCCGCTGCAAACCCTGCGCCACCAGGCCCTGGTGATCGCCGCCGAGCTCGATCCGCAGGCGCTGGAGAACCTGGCGCACCGGACCAGCAGGCTGCACGCCGAGTCGATTTAGCCGCCCCGGGCCGGCGAGCGGCCGGCCCTCGATCCACAGAGGTTTAAAATAAACAGTGCATGCGCTGCGGACGGTCACGCCCGGCGTTTGTGCCGCCAGGAGTCAGGAACATGAGTGCGCTACTTCAGGAGCAGGCCGATCCGGCGCGGGTCTATCGGGTATTGATCATCGGCGCCGGCTTCTCCGGCATCGGCATGGCGATCAACCTGCGCCAGCGCGGCGAGCAGGACTTCCTGATCCTCGAGCAGGAAGCCGGTGTCGGCGGCACCTGGTGGGTCAATCAGTACCCTGGCTGTGCCTGCGATATTCCTTCCCACCTCTATTCGTTTTCCTTCGAGCCCAACCCCGACTGGTCGCGGCGCTATTCGCCGCAGCCGGAGATCCGCGATTACCTCAGGCACTGCGCCGACAAGTATCAGGTGCTGCAACACTGTTGCTTCAACACTGCGGTCACTGGCCTGCGCTGGCTGGAAGAGCGCGCCCTGTGGCAAGTGACCGATGCCCGTGGCGGCGTGCGTTTTGCCCAGGTGGTGGTGGCCGGCACCGGGGCCTTGTCGACCCCGGATTATCCCCAACTGCCGGGGCTGGAGCGCTTCAAGGGCCGGGTCTTTCATTCCCAGCAGTGGGACCATGAGTACGCCCTGGCCGGCAAGCGGGTCGGGGTGATCGGCACCGGTGCGTCGGCGATCCAGTTCGTGCCGCAGATCCAGCCGCAAGTGGCCAGCCTGGCGGTGTTCCAGCGCACGCCGCCGTGGATCATCCCCAAGCCGGACCGGGCCTTTTCCACGACCGCCCAGCGCCTGCTGCGGCGTTTTCCCGCGGTACAGCGGCTGTTACGCGGGCTGATCTACACCGCCCATGAAACCCGAGTGTTCGGTTTTGTGTTCAACCCGCGGCTGATGGCCTTGCACAAATGGCTGGCGCTCAACCTGCTACGGCGCCAGGTCAAGGACCCGGAACTGCGCCGGCGCCTGACCCCGGACTACGCCATCGGCTGCAAGCGCATCCTGCTGTCCAACGACTACTTCCCGGCCCTGGCCCAGGCCAACACCCGGCTGGTCACCAGCGGCATCCGCGAAGTCACCGAGGACGCGCTGATCACCGTCGACGGCCAGCGCCATGCCCTGGATGCGCTGATCTTCGGCACCGGCTTCAAGGCGCGTACACCGTTCCCGGCGGGGATGATCCTCGGGCGCGGCGGGGTGGATATCGTCGATACCTGGCAGCAGGGCAGCGAAGCCTACAAGGGCACCACGGTCAGCGGCTTCCCCAATCTGTTTCTGCTGATGGGGCCCAACACCGGCCTGGGGCACAACTCCATCGTCTACATGATCGAGTCGCAGATCGCCTACATCCTCGGTGCCCTGGACACCCTGCAACGCCTGGGCGTGACCAGTGTCGATGTCGACCCGCAGGCCCAGCTGCGCTTCAACCAGGGCCTGCGCCACAGGCTGCGCGGCGCGGTGTGGAGCGTCGGCAGTTGCCAGAGCTGGTACGTCGACCCTCACAGCGGGCGCAACGTCGCCCTGTGGCCGGGGTTCAGCTGGCAGTTCCGCCAGCAGACCCGTTATTTCGATGCCGAGGCCTATCGCCTCACATCGCATCCCCAAGGAGTAAAACCATGAGCCATCCGGGCAAGAGCGTGTTTCTGTTCGGCCTGTACATGTTGTTGCTGGGCGCCGCGCTGGTGCTGGCGCCCAACCTGCTGCTGCCATTGTTCGGTTTCGCCCTGACCGACGAGGTGTGGATCCGGGTGATGGGCCAGCTGGCGCTGTACCTGGGGGTCTATTACGTCTGGGCCGGCTACACCGAGCGGCGCGAATTCATGGCCCTGACCGTGGCGATTCGTCTGTCGGTGCCGGTGTTTTTTGCCGCCTTCGTCGCCGCCGGGCTGATATCGCCGGTGCTGTTGCTGCTGGCCTTGCCGGACCTGTGCAGCGCGCTGTGGACCTGGTGCGCGCTGAAAGCCCCGACGGCTTCACGCCAGCCACCGGGTCATGCCTGAGCCCTTCAGTCTGGCGCTGACTCGACCCGCCAACTAACCCTGGCGGGGTACTCCATTGAAGTGATTACCACGCGGCTGCGCGCCCTCCATACTCGCCACCAGCCCTGGCGGGTGCCGCTCATGCGGCGTTCGGAGACCTGCCGACACTTCAAAGGATCCGCGATGAAGATTGAACTGATGCAACTGGCCGGCCGTGACGGCGACACGGCCTACAACCTCGAGCGGGTCCTGCGGGGCATTGCCGACTGTGACGACGACATCGACCTGCTGGTGTTCCCGGAAACCCAGATCAGCGGTTTCGCCAACCCGCAGCAACTGGCCGAGGTCGCCGAGCCATTGGACGGGCCGAGTATCCAGGCCGTGTTGCGGGCGGTGCGCGCCAAGGGGGTCGCGGTGGTGGTCGGCATTGCCGAAAAAGCCGCCGGCCACTACTACAACACCTCGCTGCTGGTGACCCCCGAAGGGGTGGCGACGAGTTACCGCAAGACCCATCTGTGGCCCGACGAGCGCGGCCTGTTCCAGCCCGGCGACCGCTACAGCACCGTGTTCTGGCGGGGCGTGCGGGTCGGCCTGCTGATCTGCTACGACATCGAACTGCCGGAAAGCGCCCGCGCCCTCGGCCAACTGGGCGCCGAACTGATCCTGGTGAGCAACGGCAACATGGACCCCTACGGCCCGGTGCATCGCACCGCGATCATGGCCCGTGCCCAGGAGAACCAGGCCTTCGCGGTGATGGTGAACCGGGTCGGCGACGGCACCGACGGCCTGGTGTTCGCCGGCGGTAGTGCGCTGGTCGATCCCTTCGGCCGGCTGCTGTTCGAGGCCGGCCGCGACGAGTGCCGGCAGGTGGTGGAGCTCGACCTCGGGCAACTCAAGGCCGCCCGCCGCGATTACGACTACCTGCACGACCGGCGCCTGCAACTGTCCGGCGAATACGTCGAGCACGCCGATGGCCGTCGCGAACTGTTGATTCCTTAAACCCCATCGCTGTTTTTCCGCCGCTTTCGGCCCTGCCATAACAACCCATAATCAGCAGGCGAGGCGCACGTCCCTTGGACGGGTGCCAACGCTCGGAGTCCTCAGATGAAAGCTATCCGCTGTTTGCCCCTGGCCCTGGCCGCACTGTTCGGTTTCGCTACGGCCCAGGCCGCTGAACCGAGCGTGCATTTCTACAACTGGTACGACTACATCGCCCCGGACACGCCCGGGCAGTTCCACAAGGAAACCGGCATCAGCGTGCTGCAGGACACTTTCGACAACAGCGACGTGATGCAAAGCAAGCTGATGGCCGGGCGCAGCGGCTATGACGTGGTGGTGGCCAGCAGCGACCTGCTGCCGAACCTGATCAAGGCCGGGGTGCTCCAGGAACTGGACCGCAGCCAGCTCGGCAACTGGTCGCACCTGGACCCCGAGATGCTGGCCAAGGTACAGAGCAACGACCCCGGCAACCGTTTCGCCGCGCCTTACCTGTGGGGCACCACGGGCATCGGCTACGACGCCGACAAGGTCAAGGCGCTGCTCGGCGACCAGGCGCCGGTGGATTCCTTGGACCTGATCTTCAAGGAAGAGAACCTGGCCAAGCTCAGCCAGTGTGGTGTCGCCATGCTCGATGCTCCGAGTGAAATCATCCCCATCGCCCTGCATTACCTGGGCCTGCCCTACAACAGCCAGAACCCCGAGGACTACAAGAAGGCCGAGGCCTTGTTGCTCAAGGTCCGGCCGCATATTCGCTACTTCGACTCGTCGAAATTCATCACTGACCTGGCCAACGGCAACATCTGTGTGGTGCTGGGCTGGAGCGGCGGAGTGTTCGATGCCCAGGTCGCCTCGCAGAAGGCCAACAACGGCCGCCGTCTGGTCTACAGCATTCCCCGCGAAGGCGGGCCGGTCTGGGTGGAAAACCTGGTGGTGCTCAAGGATGCGCCGCATCCCCAGGACGGCCTGAAGTTCATCGATTACCTGCTGCGCCCGCAAGTGATTGCCCAGTCTTCCGACTACCTGGGCTACCCCAACGCCAACCGCGATGCCACGGCGCTGGTGGCCCAGAAGATCCGCGACAACCCTGGGGTCTATCCGTCTGCAGAAGTGATGGCCACGCTGTTCCCGCTGGAGCCGCTGCCGCTGAAAATGGAACGGGTGCGTACCCGGGTGTGGAGCAAGGTCAAGACCGGGAGCTGATCCTGGGAGGGCCACTGCTGGCCGGAGAGAGGAGGGGGCTGCTGCGATTTCCGCAAGCAGGAGCAGAACTGGCTACATCCGTGTAGCCAGTTGCGAAGGGTTGGTACTACGCATTGTTCAATGAAGCTCCTGAGCAAAGTCGCAGTGAGCCAGGCGGGATATCTCGATCATATCCACAACGGGTTCTTCATCGAACTCGAGCCCGCTGCCTGAGCGCCCTGTGTCGCTATTACTTGAGCGTTACATCAAGCATCGGCGGGATGTAACCGTAGTCGTACTCGGCCACCACGAACGTCTGCTGCCCTTTGATCTTGATCTCCACCGTAGGCGCTTCGGTACCGCCGATACGAATCTGCGTGCCGCTTTCGTCGGTCGGTACGCTGTCGATGAAGGAGGTCACCAGGCCGTTGGGCATCACACAGTGCGAGTAGGTCTGGAACGGCTGGGAAGACGGGTTGCCCAGCACCAGGCCGGAACCGTTCAACGGCACGTAGGGGCCGAACAGCGAATCGGCAACAAAACCGTACACCCCGTCTGGCCCGGTCACACCGTCGGCATAGGTGAAGGTGTGGCTGATGGTGAACAGGTAGTACTTGCCGTCCTGGAACACGAAGTGCGGGCGTTCGGTCTGGTCGTTGACGCCGACCGCGGTCAGCAGCGGCGGCAGCATTTCCCAGTCGTCGCCGTCTTCGTCGCGGGCCACGGCGATACCGACACAGGCAGTCTGGAAGCGCGAGTTGCCGACGTCTTCATAACCTGGCGGTACGTCGCCGATTTCCGCTTTCCCGACCTTGTGCGAGCCGCGTTCACCGGCCACGTTGCCTTCGAACAGCATGTACAGCTTGCCGTCGTTGGGGTCGCGGAACGGCCATGGATCGCGGAAGCCCCAGAAGGGGTTCTGCGCTTCGGTCTGGTACATCTTGCCGTCGGCCTCGAACAGCGGCTTGACCTTCTCGAAGCCAACCATGCTGACGCCATGCTCGGTCGTCACCACCCGGCCACGCACCTTGACGATGGTCGCGCCCGGAGTGACAGCGGTGTAATACAGGTCCACATCACCCTGTTCGTTCAACAGGATCGGCGTGCCGGCCCATTCGCGAGCGGTCGGCGAAACCCCTTCGGCCATTACCCGGCCACCGAGTTTCCAGTCCTTGCCGGTACGGGAGAACCAGTAGTACATCTTTGCCCGGCCGTGGCGGTCGTTCCAGTCGCGGGTGATGTCGTAGTTGCCGTTTTCGTCGATGTACTGCGGGTCGTTCGGATGACGATCCGCAGTCAGGGTGAAGATCACCGACCAGCCATCGACGGAGGTTATGTTTCCGTCCAGGTCGCGCAGCGGCATGGTGTCCCAGATGAACACCTCGTTGCTCAATACCGGGAAATCCGCACTGACCAATGGTTGGGTCGTGGTGGGATCGTCCGCATGGACTTTCAGCGCATCGGCCCGAGTCCAGAGGCTGGGTTGATGGGGTGCCTTGCCGAATTTTTCAGTGTTGCTTTTCATAGGTAATACCTCGTCCGTGAATGGATTCGCTTATCAAAAATACTGTATGTGCATACAGCAATTTCACCTTAAGCGAGGCGATTTTTCGGGTCAAGGATAAATTTGCATTTATGCATAATTGCCGTTTTTGCTGGAGCTGATACGTTTCAGCTAGTTATGTTTCCAGAAGTTTGTTTTTCGGCCTGATCAGCGACGATGCCAGCAAAATGCGCGCTTGGAACCGTTGGTCGGTCCGAGGGGCAGGGAGGGGGAAAGGAGGGAGGCAGAACCAGGTGAAGGACGGGCGCCGAACCTGGGCGGATCGGTCAATGCCGCCGAGCGCTGCGAACATTGTCGCTGTCATGGCGCGGACGTAGCCTGGGCCCTCGTCGCCTGAATCACGGTCAGCAGAGGGGGATCGCTCTCATGAAGGGTGCAATCGACGCATGGGCACAACCGGCCAATGGCCGGGCGCGGCAGTTGCTGCCGGAGGTGGCGCGGCTGTTCGAGAAGTCAGGTTCCGCGCATTTGCTGGACCAGCCGCTGAGCATCGAGCAGACCGTCGAGCTGATGGACCAGGCCGGGGTAGAGAAACTGATGCTGGCGGCCTGGTGCCGGCCGGAGCGCTGGGTGTTCAGCAACGATGAAATCGCCGCCTACACCCGGGCTTATCCCGAGCGTTTTGTCGGCGTGGCCACGGTGGACCTGAGCCGGCCGATGGCGGCGCTGGCCGAGCTGCAGCGAGCGGTCGACGAGCTGGGCTGCAAGGCCCTGCGCATTGTGCCCTGGCTGTGGAAACTGCCGCCCAACCACCGCCTGTACTACCCGCTGTACGCCAAGTGCGTGGAGCTGGGCATTCCCTTCTGCACCCAGGTCGGCCACACCGGCCCGCTGATGCCTTCGGAAACCGGGCGGCCGGTGCCTTATCTGGATGAGGTGGCGCTGGACTTCCCGGAACTGCGAATTGTCGCCGGGCACATCGGCCACCCCTGGACTGACGAGATGATCGGCCTGGCCTGGAAGCACGACAATATCTACATCGACACCTCGGCCTACCTGCCAGCTTATTACCCGCCGCAGTTGCTGCATTTCATGCGCACCTACGGGCAGGACAAAGTGCTGTTCGGCAGCAACTTCCCGCAGTTGCCGTTCGATAAATGCATGCAGCAGGTCCAGGCCCTGGAGCTGCCGGAGCCGGTACGGGACAAGTTCCTGCATGGCAATGCGCGGCGGGTATTCGGCTTGTAGTGCAGCGCCTCAGCTGTGGTCCTGGTAGCGGCGCCGGCTGAAAAACAGCGAGCTGCCCATGGCCACCAGTGCCACGGCAATCAGCCCGGCATCGAGGTCGCCCAGCATCGACGGCAAGAACAGTATCCATAGCAGCCCGGCCAGGCTCAGGGCCAGGCCTGTCCACTTCCTCAGCGGGTAAGGCTTCATCCAGTAATACAGCGGCATCAGCAGCAGGCATACCAGCACATAGGGAAGGTTCTGCTTCATGAGTCTTGCTCGCTGTGGCTGTAGCTCACTGTATTGCCGGCCATGAGCCGTTTTCTGTTGCTGGGACACTGCATGTCGCGCTTCCTTGTCGATGGCATGAGGCGCGCCAGTGTCCATGGCGAGCGGCTTTTGCGCAAATATCTGGTGTTATGCCAACCGCGCCAGGCAGTCCTCCAGAATATCCAGCCCTTCTTCCAGCACCTCGAGTTCAATGGTCAGCGGCGCCAGCAGGCGGACGATGTGCCGCGATTTGCCGCTGGGCATCAACAGCAGGCCGGCGTCCCGCGCGGCGCTGAGCAGTGCGCTCAGTTGCTCCGGGGCCGGCGAGCCGTCGGCCTTGACCAGTTCGATGCCACGCATGGCGCCGACCCCGGTCAGGCGCCCGAGATAAGGCGTCAGGCGCTCGGCCTGCCAGCGCTGGTAGCGGCTGACGATGGCTTGCTCCTGGCACTCGCCCCAGGTTTGCAGGTTGTGATCGCTCATCTCGTCCAGGGTCGCCAGGGCCGCCGCGCAGGCGATGGGGTTGCCGGAATAGGTGCCGCCCAGGCCGCCCTTGGGCAGGTTGTCCAGCAGCGCTTTGCGCCCGACCACCGCGCCCAGGGGCACACCGCCGCCAATGCTTTTGCCCAGCAGCACCAGGTCCGGCTCGATCCCCAGCCGGGTGAAGGCGAAGCGCTGGCCGGTGCGACCGAAGCCGGACTGGATTTCATCGGCGATCAGCAGGATGCCTCGTTCATCGCAGAAGCGCCGCAGGGCGCGGGCGAACTCGACGTCCAGGGCCAGGAAACCAGCCTCGCCCTGCACCGGTTCGACGATGAAACAGGCCACTTCGGCAACGTCGATCTCCACGCTGAACAGCCGGTCCATGGCCTTCAGCGCCTCCTCGCAGGTCACGCCGTTGTCCGCGCTCGGGTAGGGCAGGTGATACACCGGGCCGGGCAGCACGCCGATCTTCTGCTTGTAGGGCGCGACCTTGCCATTGAGGTTGAGGGTGGCCAGGGTGCGGCCATGGAAGCCGCCGTCGAAGGCGATCACCGCGGTGCGCCCGGTGGCGCCACGGACGATCTTCAAGGCGTTCTCCGCCGCTTCCGCGCCGCTGTTGGTGAGCATGCCGCTGACCGGGTAACTCAAGGGCATGAAACGCGCCAGCCGCTCCATGAATTCGACATAGGGCCCGTGGGGCGCCGCGTTGAACGCGTAGTGGGTCAGCCGGGTGGCCTGCTGCTGAATCGCCGCTACCACCCGCGGATGGCAATGCCCCAGGTTGAGCACGCCGATCCCGCCGACGAAATCGATGTAGCGTTTGCCGTTCTCGTCCCACACCTCGGCATTCTTGCCATGGCTCAGGCGGATGGGGTGAACGATGGAAATCGACTGGCTGATGCTTTCGCTGCTCATGGGCTAAGGGCTCTGGCTACCTGGAACATGGCGGCTATCTAAGCCAAGAGCGAGGCCGTGTCGCAAACGAAATAAAGTGCGGGGGTCAGTATGAAAATTCTGGATGTTGGGGTGGAGGCTGGATCAGTCGTTCAGTGGCGCGACGTTTCTGGTTCTGGCCCGGCGTTGGCGAAACAGTGCGACCGCCACCACCAGCACCACGACACCGAGGACAATCGGCAGGCGATAAGGCTTCAAGTCGCCGAACAGATGTTCCAGCGCATCGCCGGCCCAGTAGCCGCCGCAGACGAACAGCGTGGCCCAGAGCAGCGCGCCGAGCATGTTCAGCAAGGTGAAGCGCAGCGGCGACAGGCCGCTGGCGCCGATCACCACCGGGCCGACCCAGCGCATGCCATACATGAAACGCACCGCCAGCACCGAGGTCGAGGGATAACGCCGGATCAACCCGGTCACCCGCTCGATGGCCGCCTGCTGGCCCTTCAGGCGTGGCAACAGACGCCCGCCAAAATGCCGCCCGCTCCAGAACAGCAACTGGTCGCCGAACATCCCGCTGACCGTCGCCACGGCAATCACCGCCCACAGGTCCAGCACCTGCTGATGCGCCGCCATGCCACCCAGGATCAGCACGGTTTCGCCTTCCAGCAGACAGCCAAGGACAATCACCCAGTAGCCATAGGTCACAAGCAGGGCGTGCAGGTCGAGGTGTTCGAACATGGGGATGAAGGGGCCTTTGAAGAGCTGATTGGGTGGTGCGATCAACCTGCTGAACCATAGCGCGTCCGAGCGAATCCGTTGTCACGAATCGCTCGGTGGGGTTCAGTCCTCATCCGGCGCCAGCATCTGGGTTTTCGGCGCGCCATTGGCGTTGTGCTGGTAGATCTCCCGGGGCTGGCCGTGGTCGTTGAAGAACACCTGGCCAATGCCCGCCGAGTTCCACAGCCGTTCGCCGGCTTCGCGATGTTCGGGGCTGTAGGGCACCACGCGCATCAGCCGGCGGCGGGTGAACCAGTTCAAGGGTGAGCGCGGCGAATACAGCCAGCGATTGAGGCGGTCGAACCATTCCAGCAGGGTCGGCGGGAACTCGTTCTTGATGCCGCTGCTGGTGATCTGCCAGATCTTTGGGCCGCCCTTGCGGTGGCGGATCAGCACTTCGTAGACAAAGGAATAATGCACGTCGCCGGAGAGGATCACGTAGTTACCCGGGGTACGCGAGTGGCGGAAGATATTCAGGATGACCTGGGCCGCGCCGCGGTGGGCCATCCAGTTTTCCGCGTCCACCAGCAGTGGGTGACCGCACCAGCTGAAGACCTTCTGCACCGTCTCGATCAGCTTGACGCCGAACACCGGCGCCGGGGAAACGATGATCGCCGACGGGTGATCCAGCAGTTCATGTTGCAGCTCGCTCAGGGCTTCCCAGTCGAGCAGGCCCGAGGGCTGCGCCAGGTTGAACTCGCTGCGCCAGCGCCGGGTGCGGGTGTCCAGCACCACCAGCGCCGGAGTGGTGGGCAGGGTGTATTGCCATTGCTGGAAGCGCAGCAGTTCGTCGATCAGGGTGTCCTGGGCGGCACTGTCCAGGTAGAGCGCATCGCCCTGGGCCTCGGCGCTCAGGGCGTGGGTGTGTTGCAGCGGCGTGGTGAAGGCATCCGGGTTGTTGCCCCAGCCCTGGCACAGCATGTAGGCGATCAGCGCGTTGCCGATGATGCGTTTGGAAAACGGGTGGCCGTAGGCGGTTTCTTCCCACTGGGCGCTGAGGTTCCAGTCGTCGGTGATGTCGTGGTCGTCGAAGATCATCAGGCTTGGCAGGTGGGCGAACACCCGCGCCACACTACCCAGGCCTTTGGCGAACGCCTCGATCCGCAGCTGCTCGCGCTGGTAGCGCTGTTGCTCCTTGGCTGCGAGCTGCGGCGGGCGTGGATCGATCAGACTCCAGGGCACCGGCGACCAGACCAGCAGGTACATGGCCATGACCTCGGCGAAGGTCACCAGATGGTTGTCGGCGCTGCTGCTGGTGAAGATCGGCTTTTTCACCCCGCCGAAGAAACGCTCGCGCAGGGTCTCGTTGCTTTTCAGCGCCGGCAGCAATTCGGCGCGTTGGTAATAGCTGGCGCGGTGCCGATAGAGCGCGGCACTGTCGCTGACCACCGCGCCTTCCAGATGCTCGCCGAACAGACCCAGGCGCTCGATCAGCGCATGAATCGCCCGCAACATCGGCCCGGCCACATCGTCGGCATACACCTGATCGCCGGTCATCAGCAGCAGGGCAGGGCGTTGCTGCGGCTCTGGCGTTTCCGCCAGCAGGCGATCGACGCAGAGCAAACCCTCGTCCGCCGAATGATGGGGCTTGCGGCAGGAGCCGTGGACCAATTGATGGATACGGCTATGCAGGACGAAATCCGGCTGCTGCTTTTGCCCATAGAGCAGATGCGGCGCCCACTCGGCGATACCGGAATTTGAGCCATCGGCCTGGGCGATCAGCACGTCGTAGTCGATACGCACATCGCAGGGCAGGGCGCTGTCCAGCGGCAAGTCGATCAGGTGGATAAAGGCATGCTGCCCTACCGGGATCACCTGGCACTGCTCGGCGGTAAGCGGGTAATCGCGGCTTTCCGCGCCGCTGCCAGCCTGCAAACGCAACGTCAGCTCCAGCGCACGAGAGCCTACCAACCACAGCACCAGCCGCGTGTGTTCCAGGCGGCGCAACAGAGGGCCGGCGAGGACGCAGGGTAAGGCGATGCTGGAAGCGGTCGATGGCAACATTTGAGACATGCAGGTTCGAGGCTCTTGCGGCAAACGGAGGCGGGGATAGTAGCGCAGCTGATGTCGAAGAATTGTCAGCGAGTGCTTGGGTTGGTTGGGGGGGAGTCGCGCAGAGGGGGGTAAGAACTGCGCGGTGCTTGTAGGGGGTTACGGGGTCTCGGGTTTATTGATTCCCCGAAGGAGTTCGGCAACGGGTAATTGCAAGGTGTTGGAGTAGTAGGCTTTGTAGCCATAGGCGGTGATGACGGCTTTGCAGGGGATACTTTGTTTGTTGGCTAAAAGCTCATTCAGTTTGCTTTGGGAAAGAAAAGTATTGGATTGTCCATTGTTGGGTGTTTCGTAAAGTGGTAGTCGAGTCGTGAAGTTAAATGCTGATGTCGAAGTTTGAATAGCATCCTCTTTAATCAAGCCGGCGGCATAGTACATGGGGGTATGACCAACGGATAGGTCTTGGTCATCACCTAAGGCACAGATGAAAAACGCTGCAGCTATCCCGTCTCTTGCACCCTCGCCGTATAGATTTAGTAGTTTTACGTTCGAGTTGTAATGAATGGTGTACAGCGGAAGATCATCTTTTCGTTCGATAGAGAGGAAAGTCAGATCGGCGATTACTTTTCCATGGTCTTTGGCGCAGGATGAGCAAGTAGCGATTAATAGCAGGAGCAGTATTTTTTTCATTTGCTGAACTCCTTTGTAATGGACTCGAAAATCAGGTCGCAAGCGGACTTTCGATCTGCAATGGCCCCTGTGAACATGCCGAGTGCATTAGCATGGTTTGTATTCATGCTTACATTGAGGTCAGGCCCGCTGCTTATTAACCATTTTTCCCCAAAGTTAGCGACGCCATCCGATCTATCGGGATTGGAGGGTGTGGCTTTGATGTTTATCCACTGCTCGGCGACGGGAGTTGGCACTGATCCGTAAATATCTGATCCGAGCCATACCAGTGCACCCTCGCCTACAGGGTCGAGAGTGACCAGCATTTTGATGGTGTAGCCCCAATTGGCCATGATGCTGGTCAGGTGCCCGCTATTCCAACCACCCAGGCTGTGGCCGATTATATAGATAGGGCAAGACTTATACGGAATGATATTCAGCACATTTTTTTGAATATCTTTTTTTCCTCTGATTTCGTTGTACCCCAGCCACTCAGACCGGTACTTGCCTTGTAGCTGGAGTTGTACCGCCCGGTCATCTAGAGGTCTCTTTGCCTCATTGATGTTGGCATAGGGACCAGAAAAATAATAACTTTCCTTGTCCCCTGCACCCCCGACAAAAAACACAATGGCCTTGGTGCTCTCGATAGGAACGACTTTATCGCTCTTGTCTTTTTTATCCGTAAGCGTGTGCTCGGCTTTCAACTTGACGGGTTTACCGTTCGCCGAAGTAATGGTGCTGGCTTCCATGCGTCATTCTTCCAAAAACAACTTGATGCTTTCTGCAATATGCGAGCTGATTTCATGGGTGAAACCAGCGGTATCCGAAATCCCGTGCTCGAGGCGACCATCGGCCCGTTGGATCACGTAAGCATGATTGGGCATCGGTTCGCCCGTCACATCGTTCACCAGCTTCAAGCGGTCGGTGAAGTTGACCGGCATGGGCAAGAGCCCGGTGAAGGGGGCGTTGACCACGGTGTCGCCAATGATGATGGTGCCGGAGCCCCCGATGATGATGTTGCCGTGCCCGCCGGTGCTGTCCAGCGTGGCGGCATTCAAGCCATTGATGAATACAGTGCTGGAAACCGCCCCGGTTATCGGGCTGCCGCAAGCTGATTGGTCACTCTTTCGAGCGGCGGCCAGGCCGTCGAAAATGACATTGGGCGAACCCGTGACGATAGGGTTGGTGCCATGACCCGGAAGCGGGCAGGCGGTTGGGTCGCTGACGCGGGCAGCGGGTTTACCACTCATGATCGGGTCCTTGAAGTGTTGCGAGTCATCCATTTGGGGCGCGCATGATGCAGTAGCCGAGCAGGTTCTTCAAACCTGAACTTCCACAGATGACTCGGTTTCTGTTGATGCACAGGCATACGCATTTTTCTACCGAGGTGCAAAAAGCCCTCCGCCGGAAACCGAGGGAGGGCTGCACGCAAGACATGGTGAAACTACCTGTTTTTAATCATCGCCGGTTGGGGTCTTAAGTACCCAGTGGTTTTCCCCGTTGGGTGTTGGAGTCATGGTGTTACCAATGCCGAACGAGCGAGTGGAGCTCGGATTGCCAACCGGGTACCAGATTCCACCTTGTGGGCATTTTTCGCCGATTTCGGCGGTTGCGCCTGCTTTGAGTGCCATGTGTATTTCTCTTTGAGTGCCACCAGGATTAGTGACCTCCGAACCATGACACTGCGCTTTTTAAAAACAAATCAGGGCAGAGTTATCTTCCTTTTTATAGGCACTATCTGATTGATCCTGATTGAAGTAGCTGACGCATAGCCTCAGACGAGGAACTCTGACCCACTTTTTCAGCGGTGCTGTCCAAGGCAGGTGCTTCGCTCGGCTTCAAGCCGAAGCCCTTTGTGGCTCCATGTTCTGCACCAACACCTGCGGTTCCCCCTGCTTGATCACCCACCGTATCAACTCGCTCACGCTGATGCGGTGCTGGCGCTCGACCCATTCCAGTCCCTCGGGGCTGTAGTGTTCGCTGTAGCGGCTGAGGGTCAGGTGTTGCTGGTCGGCCGAGAGGCGCAGGCTGACTTCGCGGCATTGCAGGGAGGCGTCGCCGTGTTTGGCCACGCGTTGCAGCAGGACCAGGGCGTCGGTTTCAGAAGTCATCATGGGTCGCTCCTTCACAACGATGTTTGGCGGGGCTGGTAGCGCCTTGCTTGCCTTCCTGCACGAAGGCGGCGCGGTGTTCGGCGTTCACGTCGCGCAGGGCGCTGTAGTAGTCGGGCATGGTTTTCAGGCTGTCGGTCAGCGGCAGCAGGGCGGCGCGGCCGTCCACTACGCCACCGACCATGGCGACGGTGCCCAAGGTCTGCACGGTGTCGCTGTTGTCGCCGAAGGGGGAGACCACGAAGTTGAGGATCTTGCCCACCGAGTCGCGGCTGTTGTCGGTGCCCAGCAGCGGCAGTTCGACGATGGGGCCGTTGCCGATGCCCCACACACCGAAGGTCTGGCCGAAGTCGGCGGTGTGGCGCGGGATGCCGAGCGGGTCCGAGACGTTGAATAGGCCGAGTACGCCAACCGTGGTGTTGACCGCAAAGCGCCCCAGACTGTTGACCGAGCGTTGCGGGTTGCCTTGCAACAGGTCGTTGATGAAGACCTTGGGTTCGCCGAAGTTGCTCGCGAAGTTATGCACGCCCTGTTGCATGAAGTCCGGCAGGTGGCGGTAACCGCGGGCGACCGGTGCCAGTGCGTAGTCGTCAACGGCCTTGTTGAAGGCGAATACGCCACGGTTGACCGGCTCGGCGGGGTCATAGATCGGATAGTCGACCTTCGCGCAGTCGGGTTGAGTGGCAGGCCCCGGGCTGGTACAGCCCGCCAGGTAGGACAGGGACAGCAGCAGGGCGGTATGACGACACAGGCGGGTGGAGCACAGGAGTGAGCGCATGGGCGGACGACCTTGGGAACAGGGAGGCCGATGCTGGCATGGACGTTTTGCCTGAAGATGTCTGCTTTATTGCGGGGTTGTCGGTTTGTTACCGCGTTGAAATATATGACGGGCCGCGGCCAATGGTTTTGAATGACAGTACTTTCCGAGCTTGAGTGATACGCACTGGTGAGCAGTCTGTTGATCGTGGACGACGACCTTGAGGTCCTCGCGCTGCTGAAGAAATTTTTTGTGCAACACGGCTACTCGGTGGAAGTCGCCACCGAGGGCGCTTCGTTGTGGGCGGCGCTGGAGCGGCAGGTGCCGGACCTGATCATTCTCGACCTGATGCTGCCGGGGGAAAACGGCCTGACCCTGTGTCAGCGCCTGCGCCAGCAGCACGCCGTGCCGGTGATCATGCTGACCGCCATGGGCGAGTTGAGCGACCGCGTGGTGGGGCTGGAAATGGGCGCCGACGATTACCTGAGCAAACCCTTCGATGCCCGCGAACTGCTGGCCCGAGTGCGCGCAGTGCTGCGCCGCGCCGGGGAGAGCCGGCCGGTGGTCGGGGAGGTGCCGCGCCCGCTGATCAGGTTCGCCGATTGGCAGCTGGACCTGACCCGCCGCGAGCTGCGCTCGCCGGATCAGGTGATGATTCCGCTGTCGGCGGGGGAGTTCGACCTGCTGCTGGTGTTCGTCGAGCATCCGCAACGCATCCTCAGCCGCGAACAGTTGCTCGACCTGGCGCGCGGGCAGGCCCATGACGCCTTCGATCGCAGCATCGATGTGCAGGTCAGCCGCCTGCGACGCAAGCTAGAGTTCGACACCAAGCGCCCGGCGATGATTCGCACGGTGCGCAATGGCGGCTACCTGTTCACCCCCAGCGTGACCCGCCAATGAAAGTGAGACACAAGCCGGGCGGCCCGCGCGACACCATCGCCCGCTGGATCGCCCTGACCACCCTGATGGCGATGCTCACCGCGCTGGCCTTCAATGCGCTGTTCGTGCAGTTGGCCGGAGTCTGGGCCAAACCGCCGTTGAGCGAATCCGGCCTGGTGGAAAAGATCGCCTCCATCAGCAATATGATCGACGCCTCGGAGCCGGGGCAGCGCGCGCGCCTGGCCGAGTCGGTCAGCGACCACGGCCTGAGCGTGACTTGGCACCCGACGCGACGGGACATCGAGGTGCCGGTAGTCGATGAGCCGGAGTACCGCGAGGGCTCGACGAAACTGAAACAGCTGCTCAGGCCCGGGGCGGGGCACATTGAAGCCTACCAGCCCAGCGACTGGCCGGAGCCGGGCGGACCGTATGCGTTGTTGATCCAGATGAGCGATGGCTCCTGGCTGATGTTCTCCTCGCTCTCGCGCAACTGGGGGCTGGATGAGGGACCGCGCAATCTGATCGTGATCGGTCTGGTGCTGTTGTCCACCGTCCTGGTCGCCTTGATCGCCACCCGCCGCCTGGCCCGGCCCCTGCAGCAGTTCGCCCTGGGCGCGCGGCGGTTTGGCGTGGATTTTCGCGCGCCGCCTATCGAGCCGGTCGGCCCCCACGAGATTCGCCAGGCGATCCTCGCATTCAACGCCATGCAGGCGCAGTTGCAGCACTTCATCAAGGACCGCACGCAGATGCTCGCGGCGATCTCCCACGACCTGCGTACCCCCCTGACTCGCATGCGCCTGCGTGGCGAGTTCATCGAGGACTCCGAGCAGCAGCGCCGGTTGTTCCATGACGTCGATGAGATGCAGGCGATGATCAATTCGGCCCTGGAGTTCTTCCGCGACGATGCGCGGCTGGAGGAGGCGACGTCTTTCGATCTGGCGGAGCTGCTGCAAACCCTGGTCGACGATTACCGCGACCAGTCCATCGACATCGCGTTCAGCGGCCCGCCGCGCCTGGTGTATTTCGGTCGCCCGTTGGGGCTCAAGCGGGTCATGAGCAACCTGCTGGAAAACGCCATCAAATACGCCAGCGAGCCGGCGATTGAAGTGGTGGCGGATGCCGAGCAGGTGAAGGTCTGTGTGCTGGATCGCGGGCCGGGGATTCCCGTTGAGTGGCAGGAACAGGTGTTCGAGCCGTTCTTCCGCATGGAAAGCTCGCGCAATCGCAACACCGGCGGCGTCGGCCTGGGGCTCTCCGCGGCGCGGGCGATCGTGCTGGAGCACGGCGGCGAACTGCGCTTGCGCAACCGTGACGGTGGCGGGTTGCAGGCCTGTGTGCTGTTGCCGGTGCAGGGTATCTAGCTGGTCGGACCCGCTTCAGGACATTTCATCGATCCTGGAGCGGGCCCTCTTCAAGGCTGGCTGCTTACGCGAGCGTCACCTGTGGATTGCGCACCGGCTCCGCGGCCGCTTCGTTGTACACCCGCTCGTCTTCTTCCATGACCCGCGACGCCCGGCCGACCAGCACCGGGTCGGGTTGATGGGCCACGCGCAGGTTCTTGCCTGGGTAGTCGAGGGAGTGCAGGAAGTGGCGGATGCAGTTGATTCGCGCGCGTTTCTTGTCGTCCGACTTGATCACCGTCCAGGGCGCATCGGCGGTGTCGGTGTGGAAGAACATCGCCTGTTTGGCGGCAGTGTATTCGTCCCACTTGTCCAGCGACTTGATGTCGATGGGCGAGAGTTTCCAGTGCTTGAGCGGGTCGTCGCGGCGCGAAATGAAGCGGCGCAGTTGCTCGTCGCGATTGACCGAGAACCAGTACTTGAACAGCAGGATGCCGCTGTTGCACAGCATGCGTTCCAGCTCGGGCGTCTGGCGCATGAACTCCAGGTATTGCAGGGGCGAGCAGAAATCCATGACCCGCTCGACCCCGGCGCGGTTGTACCAGGAGCGGTCGAAGAACACCATTTCTCCGGCGGTGGGCAGGTGCTGGATGTAACGCTGGAAATACCACTGGCCCTGTTCCTGTTCGCTGGGTTTTTCCAGGGCGACGATCCGCGCGCCACGCGGGTTCAGGTGCTCCATGAAACGCTTGATGGTGCCGCCCTTGCCCGCGGCGTCGCGCCCCTCGAATAGCACCACGACGCGCTGCCCGGTTTCCTTGACCCAGCTTTGCACCTTGAGCAGTTCGATCTGCAGTTCCTGCTTAGCCTTTTCATACTCGGCGCGACGCATGCGGCTGCGGTACGGATAGCTGGCCGGCAGCTTGGCGGTGGAACTGTCTTCATTGCTGCCATGGGGCGCGCTGGCCACCTGCAGGGCGACCGGCTGCTGGCTGATGGCGCTGATTTCAGCTTCGGCGGTCTTGGCCGCGGCAGGTTTAGTGGTCGCGCGTGGCCGGCGCGGGCGTGGGGTGGCCGGTTTGCGTGGGGCGCTTTTGCTACTGGCCGTGACCGTCGGTTTGGTGGCTGGCGTGGCTTTTTCGGGAAGGGGACGCGCGGTGGATTCTTCGCTCATATCGGGCCTGTCTGATCGCTCCAATGTCTTTCAGACAGTCTATGGCGCACAAAACCGGGCTTCTTGATGCGTATCAAGGAAGCTTTTGAGCCGGTCTGTGTTTGTCCGTAGGAGCGAGGCTTACCCGCGAAACAGGCGCTGCGCAGTGTCAGCCAATCCGCGTCATCGTTCATCGCGAGCAAGCTTCGCTCCTACAGAATCATGGCGCGCGGGGGCGGCGGCACTTTTCTACAGGCGAAAAAAAAGACCTTGAATTTCAAGGTCTTTTTTAAGTTTGGTGCCCCGAGGGAGACTCGAACTCCCACTTCTCTCGAAAACGGATTTTGAATCCGCCGCGTCTACCAATTCCGCCATCAGGGCTCAATGGCGGCGAAGTATAGAGACGTGCCTACCGTTGGTCAATCAGGTTTCATGGTCAATTTTGGCTATTTCCGCTAAACTTTCCGGCCCTGCTAGACGAACCCCATCATGCGTGTTGCTGACTTTACCTTCGAGCTCCCTGATTCGCTGATCGCCCGCCATCCCCTGGCCGAGCGTCGCGCGAGTCGCCTGTTGACCCTGGATGGGGTCACCGGCGCCCTGGCCCACCGTCAATTCACTGATTTGCTTGAGCATTTGCGCCCGGGCGACTTGATGGTGTTCAACAATACCCGGGTGATTCCGGCGCGGCTGTTTGGCCAGAAAGCCTCCGGCGGCAAGCTGGAAATCCTGGTGGAGCGGGTGCTCGACAGCCACCGTGTGCTGGCCCATGTGCGCTCCAGCAAGTCGCCGAAACCGGGTTCGAAGATCCTGATCGAAGGCGGCGGCGAGGCCGAGATGCTGGCCCGTCACGACACTTTGTTCGAACTGGGGTTCGCCGAGGAAGTGCTGCCGCTGCTGGAGCGCGTCGGCCATATGCCGTTGCCTCCTTATATAGACCGCCCGGACGAAGACTCGGACCGCGAGCGTTATCAGACCGTGTATTCCGAGCGCCTGGGCGCCGTGGCCGCGCCGACCGCGGGGCTGCACTTCGACCAGCCGCTGCTGGAGGCGATTGCCGCCAAGGGCGTCGAGACCGCGTTCGTGACCCTGCATGTGGGCGCCGGGACCTTCCAGCCGGTACGGGTCGAGCGCATCGAAGATCACCATATGCACAACGAATGGCTGGAAGTCAGCCGGGACGTGGTGGATGCGGTGGCGGCCTGCCGCGCGCGTGGCGGTCGGGTGGTGGCGGTGGGGACCACCAGCGTGCGTTCCCTGGAAAGCGCGGCGCGTGATGGCGTGCTCAAGCCGTTCAGCGGCGACACCGACATCTTTATCTACCCGGGCCGGCCGTTCCATGTGGTCGATGCCCTGGTCACCAACTTCCATTTGCCCGAATCCACACTGTTGATGCTGGTTTCGGCGTTCGCCGGTTATCCCGAAGCCATGGCCGCCTACAAGGCCGCCGTCGAGCATGGATACCGCTTTTTCAGCTACGGTGATGCGATGTTCATCACCCGCAATCCCGCGCCACGCGGTCCTGAGGAAACAGCATGAGTCGCACCTGTCGTATGTCTTTCGAGCTGCTCGCCACCGATGGCAAGGCTCGTCGCGGTCGTCTGACCTTCCCCCGTGGCACCGTGGAAACCCCGGCTTTCATGCCGGTGGGCACCTACGGCACGGTCAAGGGCATGCTGCCTCGGGACATCGTCGCCACCGGCGCCGAAATCATCCTGGGCAACACCTTCCACCTGTGGCTGCGCCCGGGCACCGAAGTGATCAAGAAACACGGCGACCTGCATGACTTCATGCAGTGGAAAGGCCCGATCCTCACCGACTCCGGCGGTTTCCAGGTGTTCAGCCTGGGCGCCATGCGCAAGATCAAGGAGGAGGGCGTGACCTTCGCCTCGCCGGTCGACGGCGCCAAGGTTTTCATGGGCCCGGAAGAGTCGATGCAGGTCCAGCGCGACCTGGGCTCGGACATCGTGATGATCTTCGACGAATGCACCCCGTACCCGGCCGACGAGGACGTCGCGCGGGTGTCCATGGAGCTGTCGCTGCGCTGGGCCCAGCGCTCGAAGAACGCCCATGGCGACAACACGGCGGCGCTGTTCGGCATCGTCCAGGGCGGCATGCACCAGGACCTGCGCATGCGCTCCCTGGAAGGCCTGGACAAGATCGGCTTCGACGGCCTGGCCATCGGTGGCCTGTCGGTGGGCGAGCCCAAGCACGAGATGATCAAGGTGCTGGACTACCTGCCGGGCCAGATGCCAGCAGACAAACCTCGTTACCTTATGGGTGTTGGCAAGCCGGAAGATCTGGTTGAGGGTGTGCGCCGCGGTGTGGACATGTTCGATTGCGTGATGCCAACCCGTAATGCCCGCAATGGGCACCTGTTCATTGACACTGGCGTGCTGAAGATCCGCAACGCGTTCCATCGCCATGATGATTCGCCGCTGGATCCGACCTGCGATTGCTATACCTGCCAGAACTTCTCCCGTGCTTATCTGCATCATCTGGACAAGTGCGGCGAAATGCTGGGGAGCATGCTCAATACCATCCATAATTTGCGTCATTACCAACGTCTTATGGCTGGTTTGCGCGAGGCTATTCAACAGGGTACATTGGCCGCCTTTGTCGATTCCTTCTATGCCAAACGCGGGTTGCCCGTGCCGCCTTTAGAATAAGTTCTAAAGACGTTTAGACCCACTTTTGTAATTATCCGGAGTGTTACATGAGCTTTTTTATCTCGACTGCAATGGCTGACGCTGCTGCACCTGCTGCTGGCCCTGCTGGCACTGGCTTTGAGTGGATTTTCCTGGTCGGTTTCCTGGTCATCTTCTACCTGATGATCTGGCGTCCACAGGCCAAGCGCGCCAAAGAGCAAAAGAACCTGCTGGGCAGCCTGCAAAAAGGTGACGAAGTTGTGACTACTGGCGGTATCGCCGGCAAGATCACCAAAGTGACCGATGACTTCGTAGTGCTGGAAGTTTCCGACACTATCGAGATGAAGTTCCAGAAAGGCGCTATCGCTGCCACGCTGCCAAAAGGCACGCTGAAGGCGATCTAAGTTTCATCTTTTACCAATCGACGGGGCGCGCAAGGCGCCCCGCTTCATAAACGGGCGGCGTGATGCTGAACAAATACCCTCTGTGGAAATACGTACTGATCCTGGCGGTGCTGGCGATCGGTTTTATTTATTCCGCTCCCAATCTATACCCTGATGATCCGGCCATTCAGGTCAGCGGCGCGAGCACTGCGTTGCAGGTCACTCAGGCGGATCTGGATCGTGCGAGCAAAGCGCTCACCGACGCCGGGATCAACGTCAAGGCAGCGACCATCGCGGCCAAGGGCAAGGGCGGCCTGTTGCGTCTGACCAAGCAGGAAGACCAGCTTCCAGCCAAGGACGTCGTGCGCAAGGCCCTGGGTGACGACTACGTCGTTGCATTGAACCTGGCACAAACCACCCCGCAATGGCTGCGCAACCTCGGCGCGCATCCGATGAAGCTGGGCCTGGACTTGTCCGGCGGTGTGCACTTCCTGCTGGAAGTGGACATGGAAAAAGCCCTCGACGCACGCCTGAAAGTCTACGAAGGCGATGTGAAGAGCCTGCTGCGTAAAGAGCGCCTGCGCTATCGCAGTCTGCCGCAGCTCAACGGTGCCATTCAGCTGGGCTTCAGCGACGAAGCGACCCGTGAACAGGCGCGTACGCTGATCCGCAAGAACTTCAACGATTTCGACATTGTTCCGGCCGACCTCAATGGTCAGGCGGTGCTGCGTCTGGCGATGACCCCGGCCAAGCTGGCGGAAATCCGTGAATATTCCATCAAGCAGAACTTGACCACGGTGCGTAACCGCGTCAACGAGCTGGGTGTTGCCGAGCCTCTGGTTCAGCGCCAGGGTGCCAACCGTATCGTGGTTGAGCTGCCGGGCGTGCAGGACACCGCTGAAGCCAAGCGTATCCTGGGCAAGACGGCCAACCTTGAGTTCCGTCTGGCCGCGGAGCCGGGCGCTTCGAAAGCCACTTCCGAGTCTTTCGAGTTCCGTGAAGGCAATCGTCCTCCTGCGCTGATCGAGCGTGGCCTGATCATCACCGGTGACCAGGTGACCGACGCCCAGGCGGGCTTCGACGAACACGGTCGTCCACAGGTGAACATCAAGCTCGATGGCCACGGCGGCGAGCTGATGAGCCGTTCGACCCGCAGCAACGTCGGTCGCAGCATGGCGGTGATCTTCATCGAGCAGAAGCCGACCACCACTTACACCAAGCAAGTGGTCGACGGTGTCGAGAAAGACGTCGCGGTGCAGAGCTTCAAGGAAGAGAAGAAGATCATCAGCCTGGCGACCATCCAGTCGCCGCTGGGTAGCCAGTTCCGCATCACCGGCCTGAACGGCCAGGGCGAGTCCTCCGAGCTGGCGCTGCTGCTGCGTGCCGGTGGCCTGGCCGCACCGATGTACTTCGCCGAAGAGCGCACCATCGGCCCGAGCCTGGGTGCCGACAACATCACCAAGGGTATCGATGCGTCGCTGTGGGGCATGCTGTTTGTGTCGCTGTTCATCATCGCCATCTACCGTTTCTTCGGCATCATCGCCACCGTGGCGCTGGCGCTGAACATGGTGCTGCTGCTGGCCCTGATGTCCTTACTGGGGGCTACGCTGACCCTGCCGGGTATCGCCGGTATCGTGCTGACCATGGGTATGGCGGTGGACGCCAACGTACTGATCTTCTCGCGGATACGTGAAGAGATCGCCGCCGGCATGACCGTGCAGCGGGCAATCAATGAAGGCTTCGGCCGGGCATTCACCGCGATTCTCGACTCCAACCTGACCACATTGCTGGTCGGCGGGATTCTCTTTGCCATGGGCACCGGCCCGGTCAAAGGCTTTGCGGTGACCATGTCCCTCGGGATCTTTACCTCGATGTTCACGGCCATCTGGCTGACCCGCGCGATGGTCAACCTGATCTTCGGCGGTCGTGACTTCAAGAAGTTGTGGATTTAAGGGGCTGCCATGTTACGTACTATCAACTTCATGGGCGTCCGCAACGTTGCGTTCGGCGTCACCCTGCTCCTGACCGTTCTGGCGCTGTTCAGCTGGTTCCACAAGGGGTTGAACTACGGCCTGGACTTTACCGGCGGAACGCTCATCGAGCTGACCTACGAGCGTCCGGCGGATGTGATGAAGGTTCGCGCTCAACTGAGCGAATCCGGCTATCACGAAGCGATCGTGCAAAGCTTCGGTGCCACCACCGACCTGCTGGTGCGGATGCCGGGTGAAGACCCGCAACTGGGCCACCAGGTGGCAGAAGCGCTGCAGAAGACTGGCGGCGACAACCCGGCGCAGGTCAAGCGCGTCGAGTTCGTCGGCCCGCAGGTGGGTGAAGAGCTGCGCGACCAGGGCGGCCTCGGCATGCTGATGGCGCTGGGCGGCATCCTGATCTACCTGGCCTTCCGCTTTCAGTGGAAGTTCGCGGTAGGTGCCATCGTCTCGCTGATCCACGACGTGGTGGTGACCGTAGGTATCCTGTCGTTCTTCCAGATCACCTTCGACCTGACGGTGCTGGCGGCGGTACTGGCGATCATCGGTTACTCGCTCAACGACACCATCGTGGTGTTCGACCGGGTGCGTGAGAACTTCCGCGTGCTGCGCAAGGCCAGCCTGATCGAGAACATCAACATCTCGACCACCCAGACCCTGCTGCGCACCATGGCGACCTCGATCTCCACCCTGCTGGCGATCGCGGCGCTGCTGTTCTTCGGTGGCGACAACCTGTGGGGCTTCTCCATCGCATTGTTCGTGGGTGTTCTGGCGGGTACCTACTCGTCGATCTACATCGCCAACGTGGTGCTGATCTGGCTGAACCTGAGCAGCGAGGACCTGATTCCTCCGGCCAATACCGATAAGGAAGTCGACGACCGTCCATAACGGTTTCCGCTTCCCGGCAGGCAGTCGAAAAGGCGCGAGTATTGAACTCGCGCCTTTTTTTATGCTCCAAGGCAGGGAGAAGCGCGGGCTTGTCCCGCTTGTGATGGTCAGGAGGTTCACGTGAACAAGTCGATGCTGGTTGGTGCGGTATTAGGTGCCGTCGCTGTGACTGCTGGGGGGGCTGTTGCCACCTACAAGCTGGTCAATAGTGGCCCTGAGTATGCGCAGGTGCTGGCAGTTCAGCCGGTCAAACAACAGATCAAAACACCGCGTGAAGTATGCAAGGACGTCACCGTGACCCGTCAGGCTCCGGTGAAGGATCAACATCAGATCGCCGGTACGGTGGTCGGTGCACTGGCCGGCGGCCTTCTGGGTAACCAGATCGGCGGCGGTACAGGCAAGAAGATCGCCACGGTCGCCGGTGCGGTCGGCGGTGGTTACGCTGGTAACAAGGTGCAGGAAGGCATGCAGGAGCGTGATACCTACACCACCACTCAGACTCGCTGCAACACGGTCAACGACATCAGTGAAAAGGTCGTGGGTTATGACGTGAAGTACGAGCTGAACGGCAAGCAAGGCCAAGTGCGTATGGATCGTGATCCAGGCAGCCAGATTCCGGTCAACAAGGAAGGCCAGCTGATCCTGGGTCAGAACCAGCCGGCGCAATAAGCCTTTCGGCGTCAATCAAAAAAAGCACCCTGCGGGGTGCTTTTTTATTGCCTGTGGCTTGGGTTTGCTTCTGTAGGAGCGAGGCTTGCCCGCGATAGCTTCAGCCCCGAATGAGGCTGATATACCGCGGTGCCCAGATCGCGGGCAAGCCTCGCTCCTACAAGGAAAGTGGTTTCCGACAAATCCCAGGCATAAAAAAAGCACCCCGCAGGGTGCTTTTTTGTCGCTGGCGCTTAGCGCTTCAGCGAAGCCGGCAGATGCGGCTGGATGGCGGTGAGGACCGCCTTGAAGCATTTGGTGTTGCCGGCAACCACGTGGCCTTTTTCCAGGAAGTCGTGACCGCCGGTGAAGTCGCTCACCAGGCCGCCGGCTTCTTGGATCAGCAGGGCGCCTGCAGCCATGTCCCACTCGGACAGGCCCGACTCCCAGAAGGCGTCGAAGCGACCGGCGGCCACGTAGGCCAGGTCCAGGCTGGCAGCACCAGCGCGGCGGATGCCGGCGGTCTGGCCAACCAGGGCGCGAAACATGCCCAGGTAGTTGTCGAGGTTGTCCATCTGGTCGTCACGGAACGGGAAGCCGGTGCCCAGCAGGGCGCCGTCCAGGCTGGTGCGGCCGCTGACGCGCAGGCGACGACCGTTCAGTTGTGCGCCGCGACCACGGCTGGCGGTGAATTCTTCCTGGCGCACCGGGTCCAGAACCACGGCGTGTTCCAGGCGACCACGGTATTTGCAGGCGATGCTGACAGCGAAATGAGGAATGCCGCGCAGGAAGTTGGTGGTGCCGTCCAGTGGGTCGATGATCCACAGGTAGTCTTCGCCTTCGCCGCTGCCAGCATGCAGACCGGTTTCTTCACCGAGAATGCCGTGAGTCGGGTAGGCCTTGCGCAATGCGTCGATGATCTTCTGCTCGGCAGCGCGATCAACTTCGGATACGTAGTCTTTGGCGTCTTTTTCGTCGACCTTGATGGTATCCAGGCGCTCGATGGAGCGGAAAATCAGTTCACTGGCGCTGCGGGCGGCGCGCAGCGCGATATTCAGCATTGGCTGCATGGATAGGTCACCTAAGGTTGTTAAAGAAAGCCGAGCATTCTAGCAGAAAACTTTTGCAGATGAAGATCGACATTCGCTCCGCTTGCCTCGGACTGTCGCTCGGGCCCATAAATACGCGGACATTTTGACGAGCGGCAGTCCGTCTGGAGTTGGTCAGCTTCTATAAGGTACCAGCCAGAAGCAGTTATTTTTGAGGCGGGAGCGCTGGCGGTTCTGTAAGATTTGCTCCCCTTTCCCGTGTCCGAGAGCACCTCCCTTGCTGCAGAACATTCGTGTCGTCCTGGTCAATACCAGTCATCCCGGGAACATCGGTGGGGCTGCGCGTGCCATGAAGAACATGGGGCTGTCGCGGCTGGTACTGGTCGAGCCGCGGATTTTCCCGTCCCATGAGGCCGATGCGCGTGCATCCGGCGCTACCGACATTCTTGAAAACGCTCAGGTCGTCGCCACCCTGGAAGACGCCCTGGCCGGCTGCACCCTGGTGTTTGGCACCAGTGCTCGTGATCGGCGTATCCCCTGGCCATTGCTCGATCCCCGTGAATCCGGGGCCAAGGTGGTGCAAGAGGCAGGGCAGGGCGCCGAAATTGCCTTGGTCTTCGGCCGTGAAGATTCCGGCCTGACCAATGACGAACTGCAGCGATGTCATTTTCACGTGCATATCCCTTCGGACCCGGAGTTCAGCTCGCTGAACCTGGCGACGGCGGTGCAGGTGCTTGCTTATGAAGTGCGTATGTCCTGGCTGGCGGCCGAAGGTCAGCCGAGCAAGGTCGAGAAGGATGAAGTGGCGTCGCCGCGCAGCGATGAGCTGGCGACCATGGACGAGCTGGAGCGGTTCTACGAGCATCTGGAGCAGACGCTGGTGGCCATCGACTTCCTCGATCCGGAAAAACCACGGCACTTGATGGCGCGCCTGCGCCGGTTGTACGGACGCAGCTCGGTAAGTCGGGCGGAAATGAATATTTTGCGTGGCATCCTCACGGAAACCCAGAAAGCGGCCCGTGGCGAGCTCCTTAAGCGGAAGAATGATGATGTTTGAGCGTTTGCGTGAAGATATCCAGAGTGTTTTCCATCGTGACCCGGCGGCGCGTAATGCGTTCGAGGTCCTGACCTGCTACCCGGGCATGCACGCCATCTGGATTCATCGCCTGTCCGGCGCGTTGTGGGGCATGGGCTGGAAGTGGCTGGCGCGCCTGGTGTCGAACTTCGGGCGCTGGCTGACTGGGATCGAGATTCACCCGGGGGCCAAGGTTGGTCGCCGCTTCTTTATCGACCACGGCATGGGCATCGTCATTGGCGAAACCGCCGAGATCGGTGACGACGTCACCCTCTATCAGGGCGTGACCCTGGGCGGCACCAGCTGGAACAAGGGCAAGCGTCACCCGACCCTGGAAGATGGTGTGGTGGTGGGGGCGGGCGCCAAGGTGCTGGGCCCGTTCACCGTGGGGGCGGGGGCCAAGGTCGGTTCCAATGCGGTGGTGACCAAGGCGGTGCCGGCGGGTGCCACGGTAGTGGGCATTCCCGGGCGCATCATCGTGAAGTCCGATGACGAGCAGGAAGCCAAGCGCAAGGCCATGGCCGAGAAGCTCGGTTTCGACGCCTATGGTGTCAGCGAGGACATGCCGGACCCGGTGGCGCGGGCCATTGGCCAGTTGCTCGATCACCTGCAGGCTGTCGATGGGCGCCTGGAGGGTATGTGCGGGGCCTTGAAGGATCTGGGTAGCAACTACTGCGCCAAGGACCTGCCAGCGCTGCGCGATGAGGACTTCGCAGGCGTCAAGGACAAGGGCGACAGTCAGGTCGGTTGAGCCGTCCAGGCGCCTTGGCGTTGATCACGAGCAAGCTTGCTGCTGCAGAAGAGCGTTATGGTTTTTCTAAGGTGAGCTTGCTCGCCCCGAGTCCGAAAGGGCGCTGGCGACCCATTAGTCACCCGTCAAATCCAGGGCGTGCCATTACCCTGCAGACTTTGCTATGATTCGCGCGCTCTTTTGCGGGTAAACCTGACTAAAGTAGTAGGTCTTATAGTTGACTTAATTACTCGGGAATTGCATACTCGCTCCCATCCCGAAACACTCCGTGGTACTTGTCCATGCGACTGACTACAAAAGGCCGATACGCGGTAACTGCCATGCTTGACCTGGCGTTGCACGCGCAACATGGGCCGGTGTCCCTGGCCGATATCTCTGAGCGCCAAGGCATCTCCCTGTCCTATCTCGAACAGCTCTTCGCCAAGTTGCGCCGCAGCAATCTGGTGTCCAGCGTGCGTGGTCCAGGCGGTGGCTACCAGCTGTCGCGCGACATGCAAGGCATTCAGGTGGCCCAGGTGATCGATGCGGTGAACGAGTCGGTCGATGCAACCAAATGCCAGGGCCAGGGCGATTGCCATTCCGGCGACACCTGTCTGACCCACCACCTGTGGTGCGATCTGAGCCTGCAGATTCACGAATTTCTGAGCGGTATCAGCTTGGCTGACCTTGTGACTCGCCGTGAGGTGCAAGAAGTAGCCCAGCGTCAGGATCAGCGCCGCTGTAATGGCAAGGCGCAGCACCTGGACAAGATTGAAGCGTCCGCCGTCGAATGACAGCCAAAGAGCTAGCGGCACGCCAGCCAGCCTGATTTAGGAGAGAGTCCATGAAATTGCCGATTTACCTTGATTACTCAGCGACCACCCCGGTTGATCCGCGTGTCGCGCAAAAGATGAGTGAATGCCTGCTGGTCGACGGAAACTTCGGTAACCCGGCGTCCCGCTCCCACGTGTTCGGCTGGAAGGCCGAAGAGTCGGTGGAAAATGCCCGTCGCCAAGTGGCTGACCTGGTCAACGCCGACCCACGTGAAATTGTCTGGACCTCCGGTGCCACCGAGTCCGACAACCTGGCAATCAAGGGTGTCGCGCATTTCTACCACACCAAGGGCAAGCACCTGATCACCTCGAAGATCGAGCACAAGGCTGTCCTGGACACCATGCGCCAACTCGAGCGTGAAGGCTTCGAAGTCACCTACATCGAGCCAGGCGAAGACGGCCTGATCACTCCGGCCATGGTCGAAGCCGTCCTGCGCGACGACACCATCCTGGTGTCGATCATGCACGTGAACAACGAAATCGGCACCATCAACGACATCGCCGCCATCGGCGAGCTGACTCGTTCCAAAGGCATTCTGTTCCACGTCGACGCGGCTCAGTCCACCGGCAAGGTCGACATCGACCTGCAGGCGCTGAAAGTCGACCTGATGTCTTTCTCCGCCCACAAGACCTACGGTCCTAAGGGTATCGGCGCGCTGTACGTCAGCCGCAAGCCGCGGGTTCGCCTTGAGGCGACCATGCACGGCGGCGGTCACGAGCGCGGCATGCGTTCCGGCACCCTGGCTACCCACCAGATCGTTGGCATGGGCGAAGCCTTCCGTGTAGCCAAGGAAGACATGGCTGCCGAAAACCTGCGCATCAAGGCGTTGAGCGACCGCTTCTACAAGCAGGTCGAGCACCTGGAAGAGCTGTACATCAACGGCAGCATGACTGCTCGTGTACCGCACAACCTGAACCTGAGCTTCAACTACGTCGAAGGCGAGTCGCTGATCATGGCGCTCAAGGACCTGGCGGTTTCCTCCGGTTCGGCCTGCACCTCGGCTTCGCTGGAGCCTTCGTACGTACTGCGCGCCCTGGGCCGCAACGACGAACTGGCACACAGCTCGATCCGCTTCACCTTCGGCCGCTTCACCACCGAAGAAGAAATCGATTATGCCGCGCAGAAAGTCTGCGAGGCCGTGACCAAGCTGCGCGCTCTGTCGCCGCTGTGGGACATGTACAAAGACGGCGTCGATATCTCGAAGATCGAGTGGGCGGCACACTAAATATAGAAGCCGCCAGGTACAGCTCCTGTAGCGACGCGGCGACTGACGCAGGCGTAACTACAGGGGCTCAAGAGCGGCCCTGATGAGTGAGGATTAAGAATCATGGCTTACAGCGAAAAGGTCATCGACCACTACGAGAACCCGCGCAACGTCGGCAAGATGAACGCGGAAGATCCTGATGTCGGCACCGGCATGGTCGGCGCTCCGGCGTGCGGCGACGTGATGCGCCTGCAGATCAAGGTCAACGAGCAGGGCATCATCGAAGATGCCAAGTTCAAGACCTACGGTTGCGGTTCGGCTATCGCCTCCAGCTCCCTGGCTACCGAGTGGATGAAGGGCAAGACTCTGGATGAAGCAGAGACCATCAAGAACACTCAGCTGGCTGAAGAGCTGGCCCTGCCGCCAGTGAAAATCCACTGCTCGGTACTCGCCGAAGACGCCATCAAGGCCGCCGTTCGCGACTACAAGCAGAAGAAAGGCCTGATCTGATTTAGCGGATCAGCTTTCACAGATTGAGCGAAAAGTAAGGAGTCACGATGGCTATCAGCATGACAGAAGCGGCTGCTCAACACGTGCGACGCTCCCTCAACGGGCGCGGCAAAGGTGATGGGATTCGCCTGGGTGTTCGCACCACGGGCTGTTCCGGCCTTGCCTATGTCCTGGAGTTCGTCGACGAGATCGGTGAAGACGATCAGGTGTTCGAGAGTCATGGCGAGAAAGTGATCATTGATCCGAAAAGCCTGACCTACCTGGATGGCACCGAACTGGACTTCGTCAAGGAAGGGTTGAACGAAGGCTTCAAGTTCAACAACCCCAACGTGCGCGGTGAATGTGGCTGCGGCGAAAGCTTCAATATCTGAGGCTGCTCGTGGGTACTCCTTGTCATTTCGCTTTATTTGAGCTGCAACCGAGCTTCCGTCTGGATCTCGATCAGCTGGCCACGCGTTACCGTGAGTTGGCGCGTGCCGTTCATCCGGACCGCTTCGCTGACGCTTCCGAGCGTGAGCAGCGGCTGGCGCTGGAGCAATCCGCCAGCCTCAACGAGGCCTACCAGACCCTCAAGAGCCCTCCCAAGCGCGCGCGATACCTACTCGCCATGGGCGGCCATGAGCTGCCGCTGGAGGTCACGGTGCACGATCCGGAGTTCCTTCTGCAGCAGATGCAGTGGCGCGAAGAGCTCGAGGATCTGCAGGACGAGGCCGACCTGGCCGGTATTGCAGCCTTCAAGCGCCGCCTGAAAGTGGCCCAGGATGAATTGAACGAAAGCTTCGCAGCCTGTTGGGATGATGCTGCGCAACGCGAACAGGCCGAGCGCCTGATGCGGCGCATGCAGTTCCTCGACAAGCTCACCTACGAAGTGCGCCAGTTAGAAGAGCGCCTCGACGATTAACCCAGTGCCGCTCCGGTCGCACGCCTGATATTCAGATAAGTCCAGATAAACATGGCCCTACTGCAGATCGCCGAACCCGGCCAAAGTCCTCAACCGCACCAGCGTCGCCTGGCTGTGGGGATCGACTTGGGTACTACCAATTCGCTGGTCGCTGCCTTGCGCAGTGGTCTTTCCGAGCCGCTGGCCGACGCCAACGGGCAGGTCATCCTGCCGTCTGCCGTGCGTTATCACGCCGACCATGTCGAGGTGGGCGAGTCCGCCAGGCTGGCGGCGTCTGCCGACCCCTTGAACACTGTGCTGTCGGTCAAGCGCTTGATGGGGCGTGGTCTGTCCGACGTCAAGCAATTGGGCGAACAGCTGCCGTACCGCTTCGTCGACGGCGAGTCGCACATGCCGTTCATCGACACCATCCAGGGCCCGAAAAGCCCGGTGGAAGTTTCCGCCGACATCCTCAAGGTCTTGCGCCAGCGCGCCGAGTCGACCCTGGGCGGTGAGCTGGTGGGGGCGGTGATCACCGTTCCGGCCTATTTCGACGATGCGCAGCGTCAAGCGACCAAGGATGCGGCCAAGCTGGCTGGTCTCAACGTGTTGCGTCTGCTCAACGAGCCGACCGCGGCGGCCGTGGCCTATGGTCTGGATCAACACGCTGAAGGCGTGGTGGCCATTTATGACCTGGGTGGCGGGACCTTCGATATTTCCATTCTGCGCCTGACCGGCGGCGTCTTCGAAGTGCTGGCCACCGGTGGCGACAGCGCCCTGGGCGGAGACGATTTCGATCATGCGATCGCTGGCTGGATCATCGAGAGCGCCGGCCTGTCCGCCGATCTCGATCCGGGTAAGCAGCGCAATCTGCTGCAAATCGCCTGCGCCGCCAAGGAAGCGCTCACCAATGCCTCATCGGTCGACGTGACCTATGGCACCTGGTCGGCGCCGCTGACCCGTGAAGCCTTCGATGCCCTGATCGAGCCGATGGTGGCGCGCAGCCTCAAGGCTTGCCGTCGCGCCGTGCGTGATTCCAATGTCGAGCTGGAAGATGTCCAGGCGGTGGTCATGGTCGGCGGTTCGACCCGTGTTCCACGGGTTCGCGAAGCTGTCGCCGAAATGTTCGGTCGCCAGCCGCTGACCGAGATCGACCCGGATCAGGTGGTGGCCATTGGTGCTGCGATCCAGGCCGATACCCTGGCCGGCAACAAGCGCGATGGTGGCGAACTGCTGCTGCTTGATGTGATTCCGCTGTCCCTGGGGCTGGAAACCATGGGCGGGCTGATGGAGAAGGTGATTCCGCGTAACACCACTATCCCCGTTGCCCGTGCCCAAGACTTCACCACTTACAAAGATGGCCAGTCGGCCATGATGATTCATGTATTGCAGGGCGAGCGCGAGCTGATCAGCGACTGCCGCTCCCTGGCGCGTTTCGAGCTGCGCGGTATTCCGGCCATGGTCGCCGGAGCGGCGAAGATCCGCGTGACCTTCCAGGTCGATGCCGACGGTCTGCTGAGCGTGTCCGCTCGCGAGCTGGGCTCGGGCGTTGAAGCCAGCATCCAGGTCAAGCCATCCTACGGCCTGACCGACGGCGAAATCGCCAGGATGCTCAAGGACTCCTTCCAGTACGCCAGCGACGACAAGGTCGCCCGCGTGCTGCGTGAGCAGCAGGTCGATGCCCAGCGTCTGATCGAAGCGGTGCAGGGCGCTCTGGAAGCAGACGGCGAGCGTCTGCTGGATGCCGAAGAGCGCATGGTCATCGAGCTGCAAATGCAGGAATTGAGTGAATTGATGCGTGGCACCGATGGTTACGCCATCGAGCAGCAGACCAAGCGTCTGTCGCAAGTGACCGATGCTTTTGCTGCCCGCCGCCTGGACTCGACGGTGAAAGCCGCTCTGGCGGGGCGCAATCTGAATGAAATCGAGGAATAACTGATGCCGCAGATCATTTTTCTGCCACACGCCGTGTTTTGCCCGGATGGCCTGGTTGTAGAGGCTGCACCGGGTACCTCGATTCTCGAAGTGGCGCATGACAACCACATCGAGATCGAGAGCGCCTGCGGCGGCGTCTGCGCCTGCACCACCTGCCACTGCATCATTCGCGAGGGTTTCGACTCGCTGAACGAAGCCGACGAGCTGGAAGAAGACCTGCTGGACAAGGCCTGGGGCCTGGAGGCGCAATCGCGTCTATCCTGTCAGGCGATCGTCGGCGAGGAAGACCTGACCGTCGAAATTCCGAAATACTCGCTCAACCATGCGGCCGAAGCGCCGCACTGATTCAAGGAATCATCATGAGTCTGAAATGGGTTGATGTGCTGGAAATCGCGATCCAGCTGGCTGAGTCCAAGCCGGATGTGGATCCGCGGTACGTAAACTTTGTCGATCTGCACCAATGGGTTCTGGCACTGCCGGAATTCAGCGACGATCCGGCTCGCGGTGGCGAGAAGGTTCTTGAAGCAATTCAGGCCGCCTGGATCGAAGAAGCAGACTGAGTCTGTCCCGTACGCAGTTAGGCAATCCCTATAAACCCGCGTATAATTCGCGGGTTTAATTTTTCGCTTTAATCACCGTTTCTGGAGTTACACCATGGCTGTTCAACGTACTTTCTCCATCATCAAGCCTGACGCTGTTGCAAAAAACGTCATCGGCGAGATCGTTACCCGTTTCGAAAAAGCTGGCCTGCGCGTTGTAGCTTCGAAAATGAAGCAACTGTCGAAAGCCGAAGCTGAAGGCTTCTACGCTGAGCACAGCGCTCGTGGTTTCTTCGGCGAGCTGGTTGCTTTCATGACTTCCGGTCCGGTTGTCGTTCAGGTTCTGGAAGGCGAAAACGCTATCGCTCTGAACCGTGAGCTGATGGGCGCTACCAACCCTAAAGAAGCTGCTGCCGGCACCATCCGTGCTGACTTCGCTGAATCCATCGACGCCAACGCCGTTCACGGTTCGGACTCCGAAGCCGCTGCTGCACGCGAAATCGCTTACTTCTTCGCTTCCACCGAAGTGACCACTCGCTAAGCCAAAGGCCCGTGAGTGAAGGTGAAACCATGACTACATCGACTGGCAAAACTAACCTGTTGGGTCTGACTCAACCGGAAATGGAAAAATTCTTCGACTCAATCGGGGAGAAGCGTTTCCGTGCCGGTCAGGTAATGAAATGGATTCACCACTTTGGCGTCGATGATTTCGACGCCATGACGAACGTCGGCAAGGCCTTGCGCGAAAAGCTCAAGGCCGTTGCCGAAATTCGTGGTCCGGAAGTGGTCAGCGAGGACATCTCCAGCGACGGCACCCGCAAGTGGGTGGTGCGCGTGGCGTCCGGCAGCTGCGTCGAGACCGTTTACATTCCCCAGGGCAAACGCGGCACCTTGTGCGTTTCGTCCCAGGCAGGCTGTGCCCTGGACTGCAGTTTCTGCTCCACCGGCAAGCAAGGCTTCAATAGCAACCTCACCGCCGCAGAAGTTATCGGCCAGGTGTGGATTGCCAACAAATCCTTTGGCAGCGTCCCGGCGACCGTCGACCGTGCCATCACCAACGTGGTGATGATGGGCATGGGTGAGCCGCTGCTGAACTTCGACAACGTCATCTCGGCCATGCACCTGATGATGGACGACCTGGGCTACGGCATCTCCAAGCGCCGCGTGACCCTGTCGACCTCCGGCGTGGTGCCGATGATCGATGAGCTGGCCAAGCACATCGACGTCTCCCTGGCGTTGTCCCTGCACGCACCGAACGATGCGCTGCGCAACCAGCTGGTACCGATCAACAAGAAGTACCCGCTGAAGATGCTGCTCGAATCCTGCCAGCGCTACATGTCGTCGCTGGGCGAGAAACGTGTGCTGACGATTGAGTACACGCTGCTCAAGGACGTCAATGATAAGGTTGAACACGCTGTCGAGATGATCGCGTTGCTCAAGGACATTCCTTGCAAGATCAACCTGATCCCGTTCAACCCGTTCCCGCATTCCGGTTACGAGCGGCCGAGCAACAACGCCATTCGCCGGTTCCAGGATCAACTGCATCACGCAGGCTTCAACGTCACCGTGCGCACCACGCGTGGCGAAGACATCGATGCGGCCTGTGGACAACTGGTCGGGCAGGTGCTGGATCGCACCCGTCGTAGCGAACGTTATATCGCCGTGCGCGAGTTGAGCGCCGATGCCGATATGCCGCAAAGCGCTGCGAATCGTACCTGAGAGAGGATCTCCATGACCTTGCGCGTCGCGCTGCTTCTGCTTTTTGTCAGCCTGTCGGCTGGCTGTGTTCTTTCGGGGGATTTCAACCCGATGAAGACAAGCAAGGGGCGGGACGAGGCGCGTGAGGCCTATGTTCAGTTGGGCCTGGGCTATCTGCAGCAAGGCATGACCGAGCGGGCGAAAGTGCCGCTGAAAAAGGCCCTGGAGCTGGACGAGTCCGACGCTGACGCCAATGCCGCCCTGGCGCTGGTGTTCCAGGCCGAAATGGAACCCGAGCTGGCTGACCAGCATTACCGCAAGGCCCTGGCCGCGCGTCCCTCCGATGCCCGTATCCTGAACAACTACGGCAGCTTTCTCTTTGAAGAAAAACGTTACAAAGATGCTTATCAGCGCTTTGAACAGGCGGCTGCTGATACCCTGTACCCCGAGCGATCCCGAGTGTTCGAGAACCTTGGCATGACCGCCGTGATGCTGGGTGATCGTGATCTGGCCCGGCAACACCTGGAAAAAGCCCTGCGCCTGAACCGCCAGCAGCCTCGCGCATTGCTGGAAATGGCTGAGTTGTCCTTCGAAGACAGGCATTATGTGCCCGCACGCGACTATTACGATCGTTTTAGCCTGCTGAGCGAGCAAAATGCACGTAGTCTATTGCTCGGCGTTCGGCTGGCAACGGTGTTTGAAGATCGCGACAAGGCCGCCAGTTACGGCCTGCAATTAAAACGACTCTATCCCGGTTCGCCGGAATATCAGCAATACCTGTCGGAGCAATGATGAAAGCGGCGCATCCCGAAGTTCTAGCAGCGACTCGCGTCAACCCCGGTGAGACCCTGCGTCAGGCCCGCGAAAGCAATGGTTGGTCGCTGGCTGAAGTGGCCCTCAAGCTCAATCTGACCGCCAGCTCGTTGAGCAACCTGGAAGCCGGTGCTTTCGACAAGCTGCCGGGGCATACCTTTGCCCGTGGTTATATCCGTGCCTATGCCAAGTTGCTGGGGATGGACCAGGCCGTTCTGGTCCAGGCCTTCGACCAATACACGGGCACCGATTCCCAGGGCAGCAATGTGCACAGCCTGGGCCGTATCGAAGAGCCGGTACGGGTCTCCCACACCATTTTGCGCATCGTCAGCCTGTTGCTGCTGATCGCAGTGATCGGCGGCGGCTTTATCTGGTGGCAGGATCAGACCTCGGTGCGCACCAAGGAGCTGATCAGTCTCAATCAGGAACATGTCGAAGTCGAAGGGGCCGACGGCACCACGCAGATTCATCCGATCGACGAACCGGAAGACCAGGCGGTCGTGGAAGGCCAGACCGAAGGCGAAACCGCCCTGGCCCTGCCTGAAACCCCGGCTCCAGGCCAGGCCCAAGCAAATGCCGCGGCCCCGGCGCCAAGTGCTCCGGCTGCCGCACCTGCTGCTCCGGTTGTTTCTGCTCCAGTGGTCGTGGCACCGGCAGCACCCGCGCCGAGTGCTCCGGCCGCGCCAGCCCCTGTAGCGCCAGTGGTCGCCGCACCGGCTGCCCCGGCAGCTCCAACTGCACCTGCCGCCGCGCCTGTAGCTGGCGCCGGTCAGGTACATATCCAGTTCACAGCCGATTGCTGGACCCAGATCACCGATGGCAGCGGTAAAGTGCTGTTGAGTGGCCTGAAGCGCAAGGGCGAGACCGCCGATGTTTCCGGCAAGCCGCCATTTGCCGTGCGCCTGGGTTATGCCCGTGGTGCACAGGTCAGCTACAACGGACAAGCGGTCGATGTGGCTCCGTTCACCAGTGGCGAGACTGCTCGCCTGAAGTTAGGTCAATAAGTCATGCACGGCGAATCTCCAATCAAACGTCGCGAATCCCGCAAGATCTGGGTCGGCTCGGTACCCGTGGGTGGCGATGCCCCCATTGCCGTGCAGAGCATGACCAACAGCGACACCAACGATGTGGCGGCCACTGTGGCCCAGATCAACCGTCTGGAAGCCGCCGGCGTCGATATCGTGCGGGTTTCCGTACCGGACATGGACGCGGCCGAAGCCTTCGGCCGTATCAAGCAGCAGGTCAAGGTGCCATTGGTTGCCGACATCCACTTCGACTACAAGATCGCCCTGCGCGTGGCCGAACTGGGTGTCGATTGCCTGCGGATCAACCCCGGCAACATCGGTCGTGAAGATCGCGTGCGTGCGGTGGTGGACGCGGCCCGTGATCGCGGGATCCCGATCCGTATCGGCGTCAACGCCGGTTCCCTGGAAAAGGACCTGCAGAAGAAATATGGCGAGCCCACCCCGGCTGCATTGGTGGAGTCTGCCCTGCGTCACGTCGAGCACCTCGAGCGCCTAAACTTCAAGGACTTCAAGGTCAGTGTGAAAGCCTCCGACGTGTTCATGGCCGTCGAGGCCTATCGCCTGCTGGCCAAGGAAATCATCCAGCCGCTGCACCTGGGGATCACCGAAGCCGGCGGTTTGCGTTCAGGCACGGTGAAATCCGCCGTGGGCCTCGGTATGCTGCTGGCCGAAGGGATTGGCGATACTATTCGCATCTCGTTGGCGGCCGACCCGGTCGAAGAAGTGAAAGTCGGCTACGACATTCTCAAGTCCCTGCATCTGCGTTCCCGTGGCATCAACTTCATCGCCTGCCCGAGCTGTTCGCGGCAGAACTTCGATGTGGTCAAGACCATGAACGAACTGGAAGGGCGTCTCGAGGATCTGCTGGTGCCGCTGGACGTGGCGGTCATCGGTTGTGTGGTCAACGGTCCGGGCGAAGCCAAAGAGGCGCATATCGGCCTGACCGGCGGGACGCCGAACCTGATTTATATCGACGGCAAGCCGTCGCAGAAACTGACGAATGACAATCTTGTGGATCAACTGGAAAAGCTGATCCGCGAGAAGGCGGCCGAAAAGGTCGAAGCCGACGCAGCGCTGATCGCGCGCGGCTGAGCCCGACTGAAGAGCCGAACGAATTTAAGGATTTATAGTGAGCAAGTCTCTGCAAGCCATTCGTGGCATGAACGACATCCTGCCCGAGCAGACGCCCCTGTGGCGCTATTTCGAGGGCACCGTTGCACGTTTGCTGGATAACTACGGTTACAAGCAGATCCGTATGCCGATCGTCGAGTTCACCGAGCTGTTCAAGCGCTCCATCGGTGAAGTGACCGACATCGTCGAAAAAGAGATGTACACCTTCGACGACCGCAACGGCGACTCCCTGACCCTGCGTCCGGAAGGCACCGCGGCGTGCGTGCGCGCTGTGCTCGAGCATGGCATCACCGGCGGTGGCCAGGTGCAGAAACTCTGGTACATCGGCCCGATGTTCCGCCACGAACGTCCGCAGAAAGGCCGTTATCGCCAGTTCCACCAGATCGGTTGCGAGGTCTTCAACCTCGACGGTCCGGACATCGACGCCGAACTGATCGTGCTGACTTGGCGCCTGTGGGGCGAGCTGGGTATCCGTGATGCGGTCAAGCTCGAACTGAACAGCCTGGGGACCGCCGAAGCCCGTGCACGTTATCGCGATGCGCTGGTGACGTTCCTCTCGGCGCGCATGGACAGCCTGGACGAAGACAGCCAGCGCCGCCTGAAAACCAACCCGCTGCGCGTGCTCGACACCAAGAACCCGGACACTCAAGCCGTGCTGGTGGACGCGCCCAAGCTGGCCGACTACCTGGATGAGGAGTCCCGCGTGCACTTCGAGGGTCTCAAGGCCCGTCTGGATGCCGCCGGTATCCCTTATGTGATCAACCCGAAGCTGGTGCGCGGGCTGGATTACTACAGCAAGACCGTTTTCGAATGGGTCACCGACAAGCTCGGCGCCCAGGGCACCGTCTGTGCCGGTGGCCGTTACGACGGTCTGGTCGAGCAGATGGGCGGCAAGCCGACCCCAGGCGTTGGTTTTGCCATGGGCATCGAGCGTCTGGTGCTGCTGCTGGAAACCCTGGAGCAGATCCCGGAAGAGATCTCGCGTCAGGTCGACGTTTACCTCTGCGCCTTCGGGGAAGCTGCCGAACTGGCCGCACTGGCGCTGAGTGAGCGTGTTCGTGATCAATTGCCGAACCTGCGCCTGCAGATCAACGCCGGCGCCGGTAGCTTCAAGAGCCAGTTCAAGAAGGCCGACAAGAGCGGTGCGTTGTACGCACTGATCCTCGGTGACGACGAACTGGCCCAGCAAGTGGTAGGTTTCAAACCCCTGCGTGGCCAGGGCGAACAACAAAGCATTGCCTGGGATGCGCTCGCTGCACACCTGGCCACCTGCGTCGTGCAGGGTTGAAGCTGTCAAACAGCCGATTTAGCGAATAAGGAGTATTGGGGTGTCGAGTACCGAAGATGAACAGCTGGCGGATTTGAAGGACTGGTGGCAGCGCAACGGCAAACCCCTGGTCACCGGCGGCCTGTTGGCGCTGGTCATCGTGTTCGGCTGGCAGGCCTGGCACAAGTATCAGAACAATCAGTCGCAAGGCGCCTCGATGCTCTATCAGCAATTGCTGGAGACCACGCTGACGCCTGACGGCAAGCCGGATGCAGCCCGTGTCGCAGACCTGGCCGGCAAGCTCAACAGCGAGTTCGGCGGTACTGCGTACGCGCAATACGGCAGCCTGTTCGTCGCCAAGGTGGCGGTCGACACCGGCAAACTGGACGACGCGGCGACCGAACTCAAAGCCATCGCCGACAAGCCGGCCAACCCGACGCTGGGCGAGATCGCCCGTCAGCGCCTGGCCCAGGTCCTGGCGGCGCAGAACAAGGCAGATGAAGCGCTGAAGCTGCTCGAAGGCGATGCCGACAAGGCATTCCTGGCCACTCGCGAAGAGCTCAAGGGCGACCTGCTGGTCCAATTGGGCCGTACCGACGAAGCCCATGCTGCGTACGAAAAAGCCAAGGCTGCGCTGTCCGATGAAGCGGCAGTCGGTGGCCTACAAATCAAGCTGGACGACCTGGCCAAAGGGGATGCGTGACGTGATCCGTTGGAAACATGCAGCATTGCTGGCTCTGGCCGTTCTGGCCGCGGGTTGCAGCAGCAACAGCAAGAAAGAATTGCCACCTGCCGAACTGGTCGACTTCAAAGAAGAAGTGGTCCTGCAGAAACAGTGGAGCCGTTCGGTCGGTGACGGCCAGGGCGAAACCTACAACATGCTGGTTCCGGCGATCGACGGCAGCACCATCTACGCCGCCGACGTCACTGGCGTGGTAGAAGCGCTGGATCGCATGAACGGCGACGTCAAATGGAAACAGGACCTGGAATTGCCTGTGTCCGGTGCCGTTGGCGTGGGTTACGGCCTGGTCATGATCGGTACCCTCAAGGGCGAAGTAGTCGCCCTGGATGCTTCGAGCGGCGAAGAGAAGTGGCGTGCGCGGGTGACCAGTGAAGTACTGGCTCCGCCATCCACCAACGGCGATGTGGTTGTGGTCCAGACCCAGGATGACCGTGTGATCGGCCTCGACGCCGCCACCGGCAACCAGATGTGGGTCTATGACAGCACCCCGGCGGTACTGACCCTGCGTGGCACCAGTGCGCCAATCACTACCAATCGCCTGGCGGTCGCCGGTCTGTCGACCGGTAAAGTGGTGGCCCTGGATATCCGCAACGGCGTGCCGGTGTGGGAACAGCGCGTGGCCATTCCGCAAGGCCGTTCCGAGCTGGATCGTGTGGTCGACATCGACGGTGGCTTGCTGTTGTCCGGCGGCACCCTGTATGTCGCCAGCTACCAGGGTCGCGTAGCGGCGCTGGACCTGGAAAGCGGTCGTCCGCTCTGGCAGCGCGATGCTTCCAGCTATGCGGGTGTCGCTCAAGGTTTCGGCAGCGTCTATGTGAGCCTGTCTTCCGGCACAGTCGAAAGCGTCGACGAGCGTTCCACCACTGCACTGTGGAGCAACGACTCGCTGGCTCGCCGCCAACTGTCAGCCCCGGAAGTCTTCTCCAGCTACGTGGCGGTCGGTGACCTGGAAGGTTACCTGCACCTGCTGAGCCAGGTGGACGGTCGCTTCGTTGGCCGTGAGCGTATCGACAGCGATGGTCTGCGTGCGCGTCCGCTGGTGGTGGGCAACATGATTTATGTGTATGGCAACAGCGGCAAACTGGAAGCCCTGACCATCAAGTAATGGTTTGACTATGCTTGGGGTTGATCCCCAAGCGGCCTTGCCCTGGCAAGGTTCGCAGCACGCCATGTGCTGCCCCGAGCACCAGCCGCTGCCTCGCAGCGGCTTTTGTATTTTCTGAATTAACGCAGTGGAGAGCCGCATGGTTCCCGTAATCGCCCTGGTGGGCCGACCGAACGTCGGCAAGTCCACCTTGTTCAACCGCCTGACTCGGACTCGCGACGCCATTGTCGGCGACCTGTCCGGTCTGACCCGTGATCGCCAATACGGTGAGGCCAAGTGGCAAGGGCGTACCTACATTCTGATCGACACCGGCGGTATCTCCGGTGACGAGCATGGCATGGACGAAAAGATGGCCGAGCAGTCGCTGCTGGCCATCGAAGAAGCCGATGTCGTCCTGTTCCTGGTAGACGCCAAGGCCGGTTTCACCGCGGCCGACCAGATGATCGGCGAGCACCTGCGCAAACGGAACAAGACCTCTTACGTGATTGCCAACAAGGTCGACAATATCGACCCGGACATGGCGCGTGCCGAGTTCGCTCCGCTGGGCATGGGCGACGCGATCCCGATCGCCGGTGCTCACGGCCGCGGTATCACGCAGATGCTGGAAATCGCCCTGCGCGAGTTCCCGAAAGACGACGCAGACGAGCCGGAAGAGGGTGAGGAAGAAGTCGTAGCCGAAGGCGAGGAAGCCAAGCGCATTCCGGGCCCGAGTGAAAAAGACGGGATCAAGATCGCCATCATCGGCCGGCCGAATGTGGGCAAGTCCACCCTGGTCAACCGCATGCTCGGCGAAGACCGGGTCATCGTCTACGACCAGCCCGGTACCACCCGCGACAGTATCTACATTCCCTTCGAGCGTAACGACGAGAAGTACACGCTGATCGACACCGCCGGTGTGCGCAAGCGCGGCAAGATCCACGAGGAAGTCGAAAAGTTCTCGGTGGTCAAAACCCTGCAGGCGATCAAGGACGCCAACGTGGTGATCTTCGTCATGGACGCCCGCGAAGGCGTGGTGGACCACGACCTGAACCTGCTGGGCTTCGCCCTGGAAGCAGGCCGGGCCCTGGTCATCGCCCTGAACAAATGGGATGGCATGGACCCGCGCGAGCGTGACTATGTGAAGACCGAGCTGGAGCGCCGGCTGTTCTTCGTCGACTTCGCCGACATCCACTTCATCTCGGCGTTGCACGGCACTGGCGTGGGCAACCTCTACCAGTCGGTGCAGAACTCCTTCAAGTCCGCGGTAACCCGCTGGCCGACCAGCCGTCTGACGCAGATTCTCGAAGACGCCGTGAGCGAGCACGCGCCACCGATGGTCAACAACCGTCGCATCAAGCTGCGTTATGCCCACCTGGGTGGTGCCAACCCGCCGCTGATCGTGATCCACGGCAACCAGGTGGAGAAGGTGCCGAAGTCTTATGTGCGCTACCTGGAAAACACCTACCGGCGTGTTCTGAAGCTGGTCGGCACGCCGATCCGCATCGAATTCAAGGGCGGTGAAAACCCGTATGAAGGCAACAAGAACACGCTCACCGACCGTCAGGTCAACAAGAAGCGTCGCTTGATGACACACCACAAGAAGGCCGAGAAGAAGCGCAAGGACAAGCGCTGACACAGCGCTTCGAGTTGCAAGCCACAAGCTACCAGTAAAAAAGCGGCAGGGCTTGCAGCTTATGGCTTACAGCTTGTAGCTGCGATTAAAAAGGGTCCTTGAGGGACCCTTTTTTAATCGCCGCCCTTTGGGCTATTCTCGGGACCTCCCCGTGCCGCCGTAGAGCCGGGTGTTCAGCAGGGAATCACCCATGATCACCAGTAAGCTGCCGAATGTCGGCACCACCATCTTCACGCAAATGTCGCAGCTCGCCGTGGAAACCGGCGCGCTGAACCTGTCCCAGGGTTTTCCCGATTTCGATGGTCCGCAGGCCCTGCGCGATGCGGTCGCCCGGCATATCGCCAGCGGCCACAACCAATATGCGCCAATGACCGGCCTGCCGGCCTTGCGCCAGCAAGTGGCGGCCAAGATCGCCCGCAGTTACGGCGTGCAGGTGAATGCCGAGACTGAGGTAACCATCACTCCGGGCGCCACCCAGGCGATCTTCTGTGCCATCCAGGCGGTGATCCAGCCCGGTGATGAAGTGATCGTCTTCGATCCTTGCTATGACAGCTATGAGCCTTCGGTGGAGCTGGCCGGCGGCCGTTGTATTCATGTGCAGCTGGGCCTGAACGATTTCGCCATCGACTGGCAGAAGCTCGGCGAGGCGCTGAGCCCGCGTACGCGGATGATCATTCTCAACGCGCCGCACAACCCCAGCGGTGCCCTGATCAGCCGTGCCGAGCTGGATCAGTTGGCGGCGCTGATTCGTGATCGGGACATCTATCTGGTCAGCGACGAGGTGTACGAACACCTGGTATTCGACGGCATCCCCCACGTCAGCGTGCTGGCCCATGAAGAGCTGTACCAGCGGGCATTCGTGGTCAGTTCCTTTGGCAAGACTTATCACGTGACCGGCTGGAAAACCGGCTATGTGGTCGCTCCACCGGCCCTGAGCGCCGAGCTGCGCAAGGTGCATCAATATGTCAGCTTCTGCGGCGTGACCCCTTTGCAGTACGCTCTGGCGGACTACATGGTCGAACACCCGGAACATGTCGAAGAGCTTCCCGCTTTCTATCAGGCCAAGCGCGACCTGTTCTGCGACCTGCTGGGGCCTTCACGATTCAGCTTTACCCGGGTGGCCGGTACTTACTTCCAACTGGTGGACTACTCGCAGATCCGCCCGGACCTGAATGACGTCAAGATGGCGATCTGGATGACCCGCGAGCACGGCGTCGCGACCATTCCGGTCTCGGTGTTCTACCGCGAGCCACCGCAAGGACAGCGTCTGGTAAGGCTATGCTTTGCCAAACGTGAGGAGACGCTGCGTCAGGCAGCGGAGAAGCTATGCGTGATCTGAGTGCTTTACCCAATCTGAACGTGGCGCTGGTCCAGACCTCCCTGGTCTGGCACGACCGCCAGGCCAATCTCGAGCACTTCGAGCTGTTGCTCGAGCAGGCCCGGGGCGCCGACCTGATTATCCTGCCGGAAATGTTCACCACCGGATTTTCCATGGAGTCCGAAGCCCTCGCCGAGGCGGAAAACGGTCCGACCAGCAAGTGGCTGCGCATCCAGGCCGCCAGGCTCGATGCGGTGGTCACCGGCAGCGTGATTATCCAGGCTGCTGACGGCAGCCACCGCAACCGCCTGCTATGGGCACGTCCCGACGGCGAGGTCTGGCATTACGACAAGCGTCATTTGTTCCGCATGGCGGGCGAGCATGATCACTACACGCCGGGCGAGCGCCAGGTGCAGTTCGAACTCAAGGGTTGGCGGGTCAGGCCGCTGATCTGCTACGACCTGCGTTTTCCGGTATGGAGCCGCGATGCGCGGGATACCGACTTGCTGCTGTACACGGCCAACTGGCCGGGGGCGCGGCGTCAGCACTGGAATCGCTTGTTGCCGGCCAGGGCCATCGAAAACCTGTGTTATGTGGCGGCGGTCAATCGGGTCGGTACCGACGGCAAGGGGTTTGCCTACACCGGGGATAGCCAGGTGCTGGATTTCCAGGGCGAGACCCTGCTCAGCGCCGGTGAGGCCGACGGGGTATTCCAGGTCTGCCTGAATGCCGCGGACCTGGCGGCCTATCGCGCGCGCTTTCCAGCCTACCTCGATGCCGACACCTTCGAGTTCACCCAGGCTTAAAGATCTGTCGGGGTGGGCCGTTAAGGGGTAAGAGGATTTTCAGGGAGATTCATCATGACCACTATCAGTGCTGCGAGCATCAATCCATTCCCGCTGGGGGCAGCGCCGCAAAAGCTCAACATCGCCGAGCAGCAGGCCAGCCCGCTCGAGGTGCAGGACAAGAGCATTGCCGAAGACCGCGACTCGGTGAGTGTCGACATGCAGGAATACGGCGCCAAGGCCGATTTCACGTCGTCCACTGCTGACATCGTCGCGCAGTTGCAGAAGCAGATCGACCAGACCGAAAAGACCCTGTCCGAGCAGCAGTCGCAATTGTCCGGGGTGCAGAAGGGCCAGGCGAGCGATGAGCAGAAGGCGCAACAGGCCCTGGAGGTGCAGGTGCAGATCGCGATCACCGCCAACAACCTGCAGGTGTTGCAGGCGGCCTTGCTCCAGGCGCTGACGGCGCGGATCAATACCACTGCCTGAGTGAGGCAATAAATACACAATAAAAAAGGTTCTTCACGGAATTCCGGGAAACACAGAAACAAGAACGCCGATTTGATTGATGATGTTCGTGCGAGCAAACACATCTAAAAAACCGGCGTTCTTATGCACGATATTAATACTTTCCTTCCTTTTTGGGAGGGCTTTTCTGTCGTCACGATCAAGCCTGATGG
>NZ_JAQZAB010000078.1:0-4073 GCF_028640915.1 Pseudomonas sp. B3G-3
CAGAACGGCTTCACCCTCGATCTCGGGGCGCAGATGGCAAAAGGCATGGGCACGGGCCACTCGGTCACCCAGGTCAACAGCACGGTGGATACTGGCCTGCTCATGCTGAAAAGCGGTCAGGACACCACCTTGGCGGGGGCGCAGGTACGAGCCGATACCATCAAGGCGGAGGTAGGCGGCAACCTCAATATTGCCTCCCGGCAGGATGAAGCCGATCAGAAAAACCGGCAGACCAGTGGCGGTTTCGGCGCCAGCATCTGTGTTCCGCCGTTCTGCTACGGCTCCATGGTCAGCGCCAGCGGCAATATCGCTGGTAGCAAGATGGACAGCAATTACCAGGCGGTGACTGACCAGACCGGGCTGTATGTAGGTAAAGGGGGATACGACATTTATGTCGGGGCCAATACCCAGCTGCAAGGCGCGGTGATTGCCAGTGAAGCCAGTGCCGACAAGAACCATCTCGACACCGGTCGCCTGATCGTCAGCGACATCAAGAACACCAGCGACATCAAAAGCCAGTCGGCCAGCCTGAGTGCTTCTTACACCAGCACCAAATGGGACAAACCGGGACAGCCGGTGACGCCAGACAGCGAAAGGAAATGGGCGCATTCGGAAACGGGCGGCACTCTGCCGCTAGCCCTCAAGGAGTCCGATCACAGCAGCACTCGCAGTGCTATCAGCGAGGGCACGATCACCGTACGGGATCCGGCTGGCGCCAAGGATCTGGTGGGGTTGAACCGAGATACGGCTAACGCCAACGAGCGCATTGACCGGCCTGACGAGAAAGCTATGCAAGAGCGCATAGACCTCATCCAGAGTTCGGTGCAATTGGCCAGTAGCGCTATCGAGACGGTTGCCAAAGCCAAGACCGCCGCGGCCAATGAACAGGCGAAAAAGGCGACGACCCCTGAGCAGAAAGAGGCTGCCAATGCCGCCTTGGCGGATGCAGCACGCTGGAATGTCGGTGGCGACAAACGAATCATGGCGGATATTGCCTCCGGCTTGATCGCTGCCGGCCTGGGTGGTGCTGGTGGGGCGACGGCTGCAGGCATCGTTGCTAACACGACCGCGAACGACACCTTCAAGAAAATCGGCGACTACGCCGACGGGCAGAAACGCAAAGCCACTGACAGCGCCACGCAAGCCGCCTGGGCTGAGGGAGGTGCCGCCCGCGTACTGCTGCATGTCCTGGCTGGCGCGGCGATGGGATTGTCTAGCGGTAATGCTGGAAGTGGCGCGTTGGGGGCGGGGGCGGCAGCCACATTGATGCCAACCATCGCTGATGCATTGGGTAAAAGTGGGGTTGTCGGGGCCGATCAGGATGCCCTGACTACGTTGATTGCAACAGGCTTGGGCGCCGGAGCTGGTTCGGGTAGCGGAGCAATAGGGGCAATTGCTGGGGGGGGAAATGCGGCTGGGGTGGATGTTTATAACCGGCAGTTGCACGCCCAAGAGATCAATAAGATCAAAGGGTTGGCCGCCGAGTTTGCAAAAGAGCTGGGTATCTCCGTTCAGGAGGCGGAGGCTCGGCTTCTAGCCCAGGCTCAGCAGAATGTCGACAAAAGCTTCGCTACTGAGCATTCGATGGTAGATGCCCGGGCCGCCGACTTCTTGAGAGGTCAGGCCGGGTTCTTCGTCGATGAGAGTGGACGCCAGATGTTGATGTTCGCTCCAGGAAGCAAAGAGGCGTACGAAAACCCAGGCATGTATGGCAATACCTGGAGTCAATTTACGGCTGAACAGCAGGAGATGCTGAATGCCGCTTCCAGCAAAAACCAAGCCCAGAAAGAAAGCGAAATTTGGGATAGCACGAAAAGCACAGCGCTTGGCGGTTTGGGCAAAGGTATCGGTAACTATCCTTCCGATGCAGTGAACGGTCTATCGGATTTTGTGAAGCAGTTCTTCCATCTTGATGGGGTTGGTGATGAAGTGGTTGGCGTGCCCTTTGACTTCAAAAATGAAGTTGAGAGGGACATTGCCAAAGGCACGCAGCAACTGATAGATAATGCTATACAGACAGTGGGTGCTGCGTGGGCTTCTGTTAGAACAGGTGCTTCAAGAGGAACTGGTGGTACTGCGGAGCAAACTGTAAATGGGACCACTCGTGAGATACCAGCTACCTCCGCAAATGCACGGGTAGGTTTGAGAGAGGATTTAGCTGTACAAGCGGGCATCCCAAGGAGTTTGGATAAGGTTTGGGGATCATCAATAGATGATCTTATTCGAGCCTATAAGATGGATGGTGCGACGCTTAGTCCAAGTATCCGCTCAGGGACATCAGGAAGAGCTCAAGCATATACAGTCGAAGGGCATCCAGTAATTTCTGAGATCCAATATCATCCAGGTGGTGGACGGCACAAGTCTGGTGAGTATTATAAATTTACTTATAAGGATGGTACGGAGGTTCGAGTTATTGATCCGGCTTCAGGGTTTAAGTCTGGTACTATTACAAGTTACCAAAAATACTATGATCCAAAAGGTAATAGGCTGAAGTATGAGGCCGGTAAGTGGAGCGCTTGGGAGTGAGGTTGTGGAAGTGAAAAGCCCAGATCTTTATGCGGATTTAGTTCCTGGTATTTCCGGAGCGGGATTTAGACTTGGAGAGTCTCTAGAGGTTGTAGAGGAAAGAATCGGCCCGGTTGAATGGTTTGAAAATGACTGCGATTTGCAAGAAGTTCTTGCTAAGAGCCATGGTTGGGTAGGGGTGGTTTCAAATATAGGGCAGGCAATTGGGCTTGGTATAAAAGAAATTTCTTTCTCATACATGGATGATGTTGTTTCTCTGTTTTTTGAAGAGAAGAAAATCCTCTATAGGATTCTCGTGGGTAAAGGGTATTTGGGGGGAGGGCTAGGAGTTAGGCCCGGAGATAGTGTTTTGGAATTAAGTAGTCTTTATAAAGTTGAGTTTAATTGCGAGGATGATGAGTTTTTTGTTGTTGGGGGGGGAGGGGTTGTAGAAGGGGTAAGTTTTATTACGGACTATAGGGCATCTTTAGAGTATGTGCCTGAGCAAGTCATTCAATATATATCTATACATGATTGGGAGCTTCGATAAATAAGATGCAGGTTTCGAGTTGATCTGAGACTTAAATGTGAAGCTCCCCGTGGTTTTCGCCGAGGGATGTTTTTCAGTCCACCGTAACCACAGTCCACGTAACCTGATTTAGAGCCTGGGCTGGGTGATGGAATAGTTTTTTGTCATTGGTCGGGTAGGAACCGACGATGACTTTCAACCAGTATTTAGTGATGAGTTTCGGTGGCGCATAATCAGTCTTAGCCATGATCTTTTTTTTGGGAGCGTTTTTTAGTTTTTTTATGTTTTCAATAAGTGCCTGGGCTAAATTTTTAACTCTTTGAAAGTTTGGGCGGCGTAACACCGCCCATTGCTATTTAGAGCGAAATTTGCTCTTGCAACCGCCGTCCCGTCACATCCATCACGTAGCAGGATGGTGCAGACCAATGTCAGTTCCTGAAGAACGACTGGCTCTCGATGTGAGGCTTCAGCTATTGAAAAGCTTTCCAGCAATTGTGTTACCGCACGAATGCGGTAAGCCGCGGCGTCGTGCAATACGTCAACGGGTGCTTGGGTGTCGATGAGTAAAGAGGGAATGTTGCAGTCGTGGCCGGTAATGGGCATGTAGCGGTTCATATGTGTAACTCCATTCAGTTGAAAAGAGCTATCACTCAAACGTCGCCAAACGAAAGGTGGCAGCTGTACGCGGGTTGGCGAGCCGGGAATGGAAACCGACAGGCCCGAAGGCCTCCCGCGCACAACTGCCGTAAAGCAGCTTTGCATGCGCAAAAGCTTCTGTAATTAGAAATCTTTTGCACACCATTCACCAGGTCGCCAACCAGGTCGCCATTTGGGCGACTGAACGACTGTAAACCGCACTGTGGTTGGCAGGAATAAGGGGAGTGCACCGCAGGCTGTAGGGTTTTTCTGATTAGTCGAGCGAGATGCATTTGTGAATGAGTGCATCTGCCTTTTTGCTAGTAGCTCAACCTGGCGATCAGCACCTCGCTGACCTCCGAGCAGGTCGCGGCCCTGACCCACGACATCGTCTGGCTCGAAT
>NZ_JAQZAB010000079.1:0-2857 GCF_028640915.1 Pseudomonas sp. B3G-3
TGTCCCGGTTTGTCCCATTTGGTGCTGGTGTAAGAAGCACTCAGGCTGGCCGACTGGCTTTTGATGTCGCTGGTGTTCTTGATGTCGCTGACGATCAGGCGACCGGTGTCGAGATGGTTCTTGTCGGCACTGGCTTCACTGGCAATCACCGCGCCTTGCAGCTGGGTATTGGCCCCGACATAAATGTCGTATCCCCCTTTACCTACATACAGCCCGGTCTGGTCAGTCACCGCCTGGTAATTGCTGTCCATCTTGCTACCAGCGATATTGCCGCTGGCGCTGACCATGGAGCCGTAGCAGAACGGCGGAACACAGATGCTGGCGCCGAAACCGCCACTGGTCTGCCGGTTTTTCTGATCGGCTTCATCCTGCCGGGAGGCAATATTGAGGTTGCCGCCTACCTCCGCCTTGATGGTATCGGCTCGTACCTGCGCCCCCGCCAAGGTGGTGTCCTGACCGCTTTTCAGCATGAGCAGGCCAGTATCCACCGTGCTGTTGACCTGGGTGACCGAGTGGCCCGTGCCCATGCCTTTTGCCATCTGCGCCCCGAGATCGAGGGTGAAGCCGTTCTGATCGCCAATATTGAAGCTGGCGCCGATACTGGTCTTGCTGTTGCGATTCTGGTTATCCCACTGCGCCTGGTTTTGGGCACTCTCCAGAATGATGTCATTTTTGGCCTGCAGCAGGGTGTTCTCGGCTTTGAGCGCACTCCCCACCATATGGATATCGCCTTGAGATCCAACCGCATTGCCAGTTGCAACAATAGCCAGACCAGCGCCACTGGTCAGCGTCGACTGCTTGGCGGTTTCACTGCTGTATTCGCTGGTGCTTTTACTTCGAGTGGAACCCAGCTCAGTGCCGATCTTTATCAGCGATCCGCTACTGTTCGCTGGCTTGCCTTCCGACTCCTGGGCCGACCCTGAACTCAAATTCCCAACAGCGTTATAGGCGGACAGCAGTGCCTGCGCGCCCTTTACAGCTTTGAGCCGACTGTCATCGGCCTCCTGGGCGGCGCGTACGTCATTGCGGATACTTTTGACGGTATCGACCACCATTCCACCGATCACTCGGCCCACCGCCAGACTCTTGGAGCTATCGGTGCTGCTTTGTTTAGCGGTTTCAACGCCTGAAACGATGGTCACGTCCGCACCACGCAAGGACATATCCTTGGTGCTGACGAGATCACTGGCGACGACTGTGAGCTCACGTCCAGCGGTCAGCAGAACATTACCGCCACTCGAACCTATTGTGCTTCCAGTCAGAGTGGTTTCCTGGGCGTTGCCGTTATGTTTCTGGCTACCGATCGACAGGTGTTGATTGCCAGTAATGTCATCCAGCCCACCCTTGTTAGCGGTCAGAACGCCTGTCAGATCCCGGCTCTTGGCCTTGTGCATCTCAGTACGGGAAAAGGTGTTTTCTGCCGCATCAATGGTCAGGTCCCGCCCCGTCTGCACGCTGAGGTCGCCGGTACTGACCAGTGAAGAGCCGGTTACCGCCGTATCACGGCCAGCTACCACACTGACGGTGTCACCCGACACCATGCTGCCCACGGCATCGGTACGGGTTTCACTGACTCGGTCCTGAACCTTGCTGGACTTCAGGCCGCCCCAACTGCTCTTGCTTTTACTGCTTTCGTGACGGGCACTGCTCGAATCCGTTACAGCAACAATCTCGACATCATTGCCTGCCACCAAACGAGCAGCACCTCTCTCCGAAGTGACGCCACTTCCCTTGAGCTGCAGATCTTCACCAGCGACCAAGGTACTGTTGCCACCTGAGGTCACCATGCTGCCGATATTGGTCGTACTCGCCACCTCATCAAGCCGACTCTTCTTGCCCGACGAGCTCTTCTTGGTCTTGCTGTAGAAGCTGTAGTTGCTGTCTTCCGCGGACTCCAGCGCCAGGTTGCCGCCGGCCACCAGATACGCCTCATCCCCCGCACTCACCCGGCTGGCAATCAGCTCCAGATCCTTGCCGGCACTGAGGGCCACGCTGCCACCCGCGGTCACCGCCGTGGAGACCTGGCTGACCTTGTCGGACTGGCCCTTGTACTTCTTGGAACTGGAGTACGAGTGCTGCTCGTCCGCCGCCGAGGCCAGGGTCAGGTTGCCGGTGGCGGCCATGGCGAGGTTGCGTTTGGCGTCGATCTGGCTGGCGATGGCCGACAGATCGCGGCCGCTGTTGATTGTCAGGTCGCGACCGCTGGTGAGCACCGAGCCGTGCTGGCTGGTGCTGGTGTGCAGGGAGTTGGTCCGAGTCTCGTTGTCCTGCTGTTCGACAGCGGTAAGGTTGGCATCCCGGCCGGCGTTGATGGTGGTGTCGCGCGCGGCTTGCAGCACGCCAGCGGCGTTGTTGAAGTCACGACCGGCCTTGAGCGTCAGGTCGTTGGCGGCTTCGATACGCGCGGCGCTGTCGAGGAAGTCACGCCGCTGTTGCAGATCGCCGCCGCTGTTCTGGTGGCTGGTGACCGTGCGTTCATTGATCAGGTCGCCGTTGAGCGCGCTCAGGTTCACATCGCGACCGGCGATGATACCGCCCGCCTTGTTCACCAGGTTGTTGCCCGCCAGCAGGTCCAGGCGATTGCCGGCTTCGATCAGCCCGCTGTTGACCAGGTCGTTGCCGGCCTTGGCCGAGAGGTTGTTGGTGGCGCGCAGGGTGCCGGCGTTGAGCAGGTCCTTGCCGGCGATCAGGCTGATGTCCTGCCCGGCGATCAGCGCGCCGTTGGCGGCCAGGCGGTTGTTGGCGTGGGCCATGTACAGCACCGGCACCAGCACGTTCTCGCCATTCACCTGATGCGATTCGAGCCAGACGATGTCGTGGGTCAGGGCCGCGACCTGCTCGGAGGTCAGCGAGGTGC
>NZ_JAQZAB010000080.1:0-33156 GCF_028640915.1 Pseudomonas sp. B3G-3
GGCCATCCCTTTCAAGGTCTTGGGTAAAATCCGCTGAAATTCAGTCAGGAAGACCCGAACGATGTGGGCCGATGTACTAGCGCGATTCGAGAAAAAAGCACCTGCCAGCGTGATGGCCAAACTTGCCTTGGAGCAAGCCATTGCGCCGGAGTGGGTCGATCAGGTTTTCGAAGAACACCGGCAACGGCAGTACTCCCGCGAATTGCTGTTCTCAACCATCGTTAAGCTCATGTCCCTTGTTTCATTGGGCTTGAAGCCGTCATTACATGCCGCGGCCAAGCAACTGGAGGATCTTCCGGTTAGCCTGGCGGCCCTTTACGACAAGGTCAGCCGTACCGAACCGGCTCTGTTGCGCGCCTTGGTCACAGGTTGCGCGCAGCGCCTGACTCCGACGATCAAGGAGTTGGGGGGCTCAGCCATGCTGCCCGATTGGCAGGTTCGGGTGGTAGACGGCAGCCACCTGGCGTCCACCGAAAAGCGCCTTGGAGCACTACGGCACGAGCGCGGAGCGGCTCGTCCCGGATTCTCGGTCGTGGTCTACGATCCCGACCTGGATCAGGTCATTGACCTGCAACCCTGCGAAGACGCCTACGCAAGCGAGCGAGTCTGCGTGTTGCCGCTACTGTCCGATGCCAAGACGAACCAGGTTTGGATCGCTGATCGGCTCTACTGCACGCTTCCTGTAATGGAGGCCTGTGAACAAGTGAAAACGTCATTTGTCATTCGCCAGCAGGCCAAGCACCCGCGCCTGATTCAAGAGGGCGAGTGGCAAGCATCTTTGCCTGTTGCAACAGGTACGGTGCGTGAACAAAGCATTGAGGTAAGAGGGGGGCATCAGTGGCGACGCATCGAGTTGACGCTCCATTCACCAAACGACTCAGGTGACCGCAGTTTGATGTTCTGGAGCAACCTGCCCGAGAGCATCAGCGCACCGCAGATCGCGGACTTCTATCGCCGTCGTTGGAGTATTGAAGGGATGTTCCAGCGACTGGAAGCCATTCTGGAAAGTGAAATTGAATCTCTCGGCAGTCCACGAGCTGCCTTGCTTGGATTCACCACTGCCGTGCTGGCGTACAACGTACTGGCCTTGCTCAAGCGCAGCGTCGAACACGCTCATCGAGAGACTCAGCCTGAGGGCTGGGAGGCTTCGATCTATCACTTGGCGATCCAGGTCAGAGCTGGATATGAGGGCATGCAGATCGCTCTGCCCGTCGAATATCTACCGATCGTCTCAATGGAAAAACTGGCCCAGCGCTTGTTGGAATTAGCCAAGAACATTCAACCCAAGCAAGTCGCCAAAAGCCAACGAGGCCCCAAGGTACCCAAGCCCAGGACATGGGTTCAAGGGACGGCGGTACATGCCCACGTTTCAACAGACAGGGTCATCAAGGCTGCCAAAACGAAAAGACCTTGAAAGGGATGGCCGTAAGGGCGGAACCCTAAGCCGCCGTGACCGCAGGAATGGATATGTACCCAATATCCAGTCCCCCAACGCTTCTGATGCACAGAGAAATCAGGTATGCGACTGCTGCCCGATCGAGCGGAAACCAGCTTCCTCGCCACAGTTGGAGAGGATTCCATATCCGCTCAAATCAAGCGCCAGCTTTCCACCCCCCACCCAACGCCACCACCAACCCCACACTCGCCTGCAACCGCCGAGTCTGCAGCGCCTGCAACCCCCGCTGCGCCTGCAACGCAGCGGTCTGCGCCGTCACCACCTCCAGATAACTCACCGCCCCCGCTTGATAACTGTTCATCGCCAAAGTCTGCGTATGCTCGGCGGCATTCACCGCCGCCTGCTGGTCCAGCGCCTCCTGCTGCAAATCCCGCAACTGCCCCAGGTTGTCCTCCACCTCACGCACCGCCCGCAGCACCTGGCTGCGGTAATGGGCGGCGGCTTCCTCGAATTCGGCGTGGGCCTGGCGTTCGTTGGCGCTCAGGCGGCCGCCGTCGAAGATCGGCAGGTTGACCAGAGGCCCCAGCGCCCAGTAGCGATTGCCCGCCGCCAGCAGGTTGCCGCTGCCCTGAGTCTGCCCGCCGAGCAGGCCGGTGAGGCTGAAGTCCGGGTACCAGGCGGCCCGGGCCACGCCTATGTTGGCGTTGGCGGCGAACACCCGGCGTTCGGCGGCGGCGATGTCCGGGCGGCGTTGCAGCAGGGCGCTGGGCAGCTGTTGCGGCACGCCGGGCAGGGTCAGTGCCTGAGTGGCCGCGGGCAGCTGGAAGTGGCTGGCCGGTTCGCCCACCAGTTCGCCGATCGCGTGTTCGGTGAGGTTGCGTTGCCCGCGCACTTCGTCCAGTTCGGCTTCGGCGCTGGCCAGCTGGCTTTGCGCGCGGGTCAGGTCCAGCTCCGAGGCGATCTGCCCCTGGTAGCGGCTGCGGGTCAGTTGCAGGGCCTGGGCGTAGTCGTCCAGGGACTGGCTGAGGATCGCGCTCTGCGCATCCAGGCCATTGAGCTGCACATACAGGCTCGCCAGCTGCTGTTGCAGGCTCAGGCGCGCCACCGCCAGGTCGTCGGCCGACGCTTCGGCCTGGGCGTCGCCGGCAGCCACCTGGTTGCGAATCCGCCCCCACAGGTCGGGGTCGAAGCTCAGCGAGAAACCGGCGGTGTTGCTGTTGTACACCGAAGGCTGGCTGCTGCCGCGCAACGGCCGGTGGTCCGACTGCCGTTGGCGCAGCGACTGGCCGCTGGCGCTGATCTGCGGGAACAGCCCGGCGTGCAACTGGCTGGCATAGGCCTGGGCCGCGTCGAAGTGCGCCAGTGCCGCCGCCAGGTCCGGGTTGGCCTTGAACAGGCGCTGTTGCAGGTCATCCAGGCGCGGGTCCTGGTACAGCAGCCACCACTGGCTGGCCAGTTGATCTGCCGGTTGTGCCGGATGCCAGGGCCCGTCGCTGGTCTGTTCGCGGTAGTGGGCCGGCAGCTCCATGGTTGGCACCTGGTAGCCGGGCGCCAGGGAGCAGCCTTGCAAGGCCAGCAATAGCAACACAGCAAGCGGCTCAAGCCTTGGGCGCATGCTCACCTCCGGCGTCGGCCAGTTGCACCAGGTCGCCTTCGCGCAGGGCGTCGGGCGGGTTGTCGATGACCCGGTCGGCGGCTTGCAGGCCCTGGTCGATCACCAGTCGCGCGCCGAGGTCGAGGCCGATATGGATGTCCTGCAGGTGCACGTGATTGTGCTCGTCGAGCAGCGCCACCTGGGTGCCCTGGGCACGGAAGATCAGGGCGCTGGCCGGAATGCTCACGCCCCGGGTGTCGGCGGGCAGGGCCAGGGCGGCCTCGGCATAGTCGCCGGGCAGCAGCGCGCCGTCGGGGTTGTCGGCGACGAACTGGGCGAGCAGGGTGCCGGAGCGCTGGTCGATGGCGGTGGAGTCGCCGAGCAGCCGCGCGCTGAAGTGCTGGCCGGGGTGTTCCGGCACCGTCAGCTCAGCAGTGAGGCCGGGGCGGATCACGCTGGCGTAGTTCTGCGGTACCGGCACGTAGAGCCGCAGTTTGTGGGTGTCGGCCAGGTCGAACAGCTGCGGATCGCTGTCGTTGTCAGCCTTGATCAACTGGCCGATATCGGTGTGGCGCGCGGTGATGGTGCCGGCGAAGGGCGCGCGGATGGTCTTGTAGTCCTCCAGGGCCGAGAGCCGCGCATAGTCGGCAGCGGCCGCTTCGGCATTGGCCTTGGCGGCCGCGGCGTTGGAGGTTTTTTCATCGGCTTCCTGGCGCGACACCGAGTGGCTGGCCACGAGGTTCTGCCAGCGCACGGCGGTGGTCTGCGCCAGGCGCGCATTGGCCTGTTCCTGCACCAGCCGGGCATGGGCCTGCGCCACCTGCTGGTCGAGGTCGGGGCTGTCGATTTCGGCGAGGACTTGCCCGGCCTGAACCTTGGCGCCGATGTCGCTGTTCCAGCTTTTCAGATAGCCGCTGACCCGGGCGTGGATCGGCGCCTTGCTCCAGGCTTCCAGGTGCGCCGGCAGGCGCAGGGTGTCGCCCTGGCGGTTCTGCTGCGGCTGGAACACCAGCACCTGGGGCACGGCGGCGGTTTCGGTCCAGGCGGCCACCGCGCGTTCATGGCGGGTGCGCGCGGCCAGACCGTTGGCCACCAGCAGGGCGGCCAGGGTCAGGCCGCCGATGCCGAGCCACAGCAGGCGTTTGCGCGAGGGGGTGTGTTCAGGCGACATGGGTACTTTCTCCAGCGACAGCGCGAGTGGGGTGACGCCCGTGGACCAGGCTGAATACCACGGGAACAAAGAGCAGGGTGGCGGTGGTGGCGAGGATCAGGCCGCCGATCACGGCGCGGCCCAGGGGCGCGTTCTGCTCCTCCGACAGGGCCAGCGGCAGCATGCCGATGATCATCGCCAGGGCGGTCATGCACACCGGGCGAAAGCGCGTATAGCCGGCCTCCAGCGCGGCCTTCAGGGCATCGCCGTGTTCGGCCAGGCGTTCGCGGCAGAAACTCACCACCAGGATCGAGTTGGCCGTGGCCACGCCCATGCAGAGGATGGCCCCGGTCAGCGCCGGCACCGACAGCGAGGTGCCGCTGAGGAACAGCATCCACACGATCCCGGCCAGGGCCGCGGGCAGCGCGGTGATGATCACGAACGGGTCGAGCCAGGACTGGAAGTTGACCACGATCAGCAGGTAGATCAGCACCACCGCGCCCAGCAGGCCCAGGCTCAGGCCGCTGAAGGCTTCATGCAGGGCGTCGATCTGCCCGTGCAGGCTGATGGTTGCGCCCTTGGGCCGCAGCGTTTGGCTGTCGTCGAGGACTTTCTGGATATCCCGGGCCACGCCGCCCAGGTCGCGGCCCTGGACGTTGGCGTAGAGGTCCAGGGTCGGCTGGATGTTGTAGTGGGTGACCACCGCCGGGCTGTCCACCCGCGAGATGCTGGCCAGGCCGCCGAGGATCTGCGACTGGCCGTTGCTGCCGGTCACCGGCAGGGCCTCGAGGGACGGCAGGCTGTCCAGGCGGTACTGCGGGGTGGCGGCGACGATCGAATAGGACACGCCGTTCTGCGGGTTGAGCCAGAAGGTCGGCGCCACCTGGGAGCTGCCGGCCAAGGAGGCCACCATGCTGTTGGTCACATCGCGCTCGGTGATGCCCAGGCCATTGGCCCGCAGGCGGTCGACCTTGACCGCCAGCGAGGGGTAGCCGGTGGACTGCTGGATACGCAGGTCGGCGATGCCCGGTACATGTTGCAGGCGCCGTTGCAGCTCCAGGGCATAGGCGCGGTTGGCGGCGCCGTCGGGGCCGGAGATTTTCACGTCCAGCGGCGCCGGCGCGCCGAAGTTGAGGATCTGGCTGCTGATGTCCGCCGGCAGGAAGGCGAACTGGCTGCCGGGGAAACTTTCCGGCAGGGCTTCGCGCAACTGCTTCACGTAGTCGGCGGTCGGCGCGTGGCCGGGCTTGAGGGTGACCTGGATATCGCCATCCTGCGGGCCGATGGTGCCGCCGCTGCTGTAGGCCATGTCGATGCCGCTCAGGGGGATGCCGATATTGTCGATCACGCTGTCCAGTTGCTCCGGCGGAATCACCTCGCGAATCCGCGCCTCGATGCGGTCGAAGGCCGCCGCGCTTTCCTCGATCCGCGTGCCCAGGGGCAGGCGCACATGCAGGGCCAGGGCGCCAGCGTCGGTGGCCGGGAAGAAGTCCTGGCCGAGGCTCGGCAGCAAGGCGAAGGAGGCCAGCACGCAGGCGAGGAAGCCCAGCAGGAAGCGTTTGCGGTAGGCCAGGGCCAGGTTCAGCAGACCATGGTAGGTGTCACGCACGTTGGAGAAGCGCCGCTCGAACCCCTGCTGGAACCCCAGCAGCCCGCGCACCAGGGCATGCCGTGGCGGGGCGTGCTGCTCGCCCTCGTGGTGGTTGATGAATTCGTCTTCCGGGTGATGCCCCGGGCCTGCTTCCGGCACATGGGGCTTGAGCAGGTACATGGCCAGGGTCGGCACCAGGGTCCGCGAGAGGATGAACGAGCTGGCCATGGCGAAGATCACCGCCAGGGCCATAGGCCGGAACAGGTAACCGGCGATGCCCTGCAACAGGAACATCGGCACGAAGACGATGCAGATGCACAACAGCGAGACGAAGGCCGGGCCGACGATCTGTTTGGCGCCGTCGAGGATCGCGGCCTTCACCGCCTTGCCCTGTTCCAGGTGCCAGTTGATGTTCTCGATGGTCACCGTGGCGTCGTCCACCAGGATCCCCACCGCCAGCGCCAGTCCACCGAGGGTCATGACATTCAGGGTCTGGCCACTGGCGGCGAGCAGGGCGATGGCCGCGAGCACCGCCAGGGGGATCGAGGCGGCGATGATCAGGGTCGAGCGCCAGCTGCCGAGGAACAGCAGGATCATCGCGCTGGTCAGCAGCGCGGCGATGATGCCTTCCCGGGCCACGCTGCCCACCGATTGCTTGACGAACACCGAGGCGTCGCCCAGCAGCGAAGTCTTCAGCGCCGGCGGCAGGGTTTCGTCGATGCGCGGCAGCATCTGGCGGATGCCGTCGACGATCGACAGGGTGGAAATATTGCCGTTCTTCAGCGCCGGCATCAGCACCGCGCGGTGGCCGTCGACCCGCACGATATTGCTCTGCGGCGGCGAGCCGTCGCGCACATGGGCCACCTGGCCGATGGTGATCAGCGCGCCGTCGACGGTCTTGATCGGCAGGTCGTTGAGCTCGTCGATGGCGGTCGGGCTGTTGTTCAGCAGCACTGTGTATTCGCTGGCGCCGAGCTTGGCGGTGCCCACCGGGATGATCTGGTTCTGCGCCGCCAGGGCGTTGCCCACGTCCTGCGCCGACAGGCCCTTGGCGGCCAGCGCCTGCGGGTCCAGGTCGAGGGTGATCTGCCGCTGCTTGCCGCCCATGGGCGTCGGCATCGCCAGCCCGGGCACTGAGCTCAGGGGCAGGCGGATATTGTTCTGCACCAGGTCGCGGATCTTCGCCTCCGACAGGGTCGGGCTGGAGAAGGCCATCTGCAGGATCGGCACCGTCGAGGCGCTGTAGTTGAGGATCAGCGGCGGGGTGATGCCCGGTGGCATCTGCTTGAGCACGGTTTGCGACACCGCCGTGACCTGGGCGTTGGCGGTGCGGATATCCACCCCCGGCTGGAAGAAGATCTTGACGATGCCCATGCCCGGCAAGGATTGCGACTCGATGTGCTCGATGTCGTTGACCGTGGTGCTCAAGGAGCGCTCGTAGGTGTAGATCACCCGCCCGGCCATGGCGTCCGGCGACAGGCCGGTGTACTGCCAGACCACCGCCACCACCGGAATGCCGATATCGGGGAACACATCGGTGGGCGTACGCAGGGCCGCCAGCGGCCCGATGATGCAGATAAAAATCGCCAGCACGATAAACGTGTAGGGCTTGAGCAGAGCGGTCTTGACCAGCCCGAGCATGGGGTGGACCTCCGAGGCGGAAACAAAGCTCGGCAGTCTCCAGCGACCCACCTAACACGCGGCTTTCAGCCAGGTGAAGGAAGTTTTAGGTAAGGCCTGAATTTCCTTTCACGGGGATTCATTTGTCCTCTGCCCGGGGCCTCGACAAGCTGGATGGCAATCCGGCGCGGCTGCTTTTTTCGCTTCGCCCTGTGTCGATTTTTTTACTGCCGAGGTACCTGCCATGAATGCCAAACCCCTGCTGCTGATTCCCGCCCTGAGCCTGGTGCTGCTGTTGTCCGCCTGCGCCGGCCCGATGCCCCAGCCCGACCCCAAGGAAGCCTGGATCAGCCTCGAAGAAGAGGGCCCCAGCGACCTGCTGGCCGAACGGGTCGACGGCAAGAACGTCGACGACGGCCGCTACTTCGAAGTCCAACCCGGCGCCCACCGCCTGGACGTGACCCTGTTCGAAGAAGTCGGCGGCGACTCCAACCAGGTCGACTGCCACGGGCATGTGAGCTACCCGAACTTCCAGGCGGGGGAGCATTACAAGCTGGTGGAATCGACCCTGGGCACCGAGGTGCGGGCGCGGTTGTTTGATGCCCAGGGCAAGCAGGTGGCGAGTGCGCATGGGTTTGAGTGCATGCCGGGGTGACAGAGCTGCCGGCGTTGCTCAATCCAGGAAATTTCGCTCAATAGAAAGAGAAGCGGCTGACTGCACGTTGATTGAGGGCCGCCTGATGATGGTGGACTACATCCTTCAGGCAGGACCCATTTTATGAATCAAGCACTGCCATCCACCGATGCGGCCTTCAACGAAGTGGCGCAAATGATCGCCGCCGCGCGCCAACGGGCGATGCGGGCGGTGAACACTGAACTGGTGGAGCTGTATTGGCAGGTCGGTGCCTATATCAGTCGCAAGATCCAGGCGGCGGAGTGGGGCGATGGAGTGGTTCAGCAACTGGCGGATTATCTTGCGCGGCAGCAGCCGGGGTTGCGGGGTTTTACCCGGCGTAACCTGTTCCGCATGCGGCAGTTCTATGAGGTTTATCGAGGCGAGGAGAAAGTGTCAGCACTGCTGACACAATTACCCTGGACCCAGAACCTGATCATTCTTGCGCAAGGCAAGCGGCCAGAAGAGCGCGAGTTTTATCTGCGCATGACGATTCAGGAACAATGGTCAACCCGGGAACTGGAGCGCCAGATCAAGTCGGCCCTCTTTGAGCGTTCACTGACCCAACCGGCAAAAGTCTCGACAGCGTTGAGACAAATTCACCCAGAAGCTCTAAAGGTGTTCAAGGACGCCTATGTAGTGGAGTTTCTCGACCTGGCCAAAGGTCATAGCGAAGCCGACCTGCACAGTGGGTTAGTGCAGCAACTGAAAGACTTTCTGATCGAAATGGGGCGGGACTTCTGTTTTGTCGCTTCACGTTACCCATTGCAGGTTGGCGGGCGTGATTTTGTGCTGGATCTACTGCTGTTCCATCGTGGGTTGAATTGCCTGGTGGCCATTGAACTCAAGGTCGGGCGCTTCGAGCCGGAACACCTGGGCAAGCTGGATTTCTACCTGGAGGCGCTGGACCGTCAGGTGCGCAAACCCCATGAGAACCCGGCCTTGGGTGTGTTGCTCTGTGCCAGCAAGGACGACGAGGTGGTCGAGTACGCTCTCAACCGCTCACTCTCACCTGCATTGATCGCCGAGTACCAGACACAACTGCCGGACAAGAAGCTGCTGCAGGCCAAGCTGCATGAGTTTTATGCGCTGAATCCTCAGGCGGTTTGAGCCTCCTTATCGGAACCCGAATTATTTTTCCACCACCCCGTCACAAACCACCAGGCTGGCCCGTCATGTCGGTGTCCCTCAAATAACGGAGCCACCCTATGTCATCCAGCCACCCGACCCAAGCCGTCAACCTGCTGCAAACCATCCCCGAGATCTTCGAAAGCCTGGGCCAGGTCCACGGCCTGATCGACGCCCACGGCCTGGAACGCAAGCTGCACCATCTGGTGGTGTTGCGCGCCTCGCAGATCAACCAGTGCGGCTTCTGCGTGAAGATGCACACCCGCGAGGCCCGTGAAGACGGTGAAAGCAACGAGCGCCTGGACCGCCTGGTGGTCTGGCGCCATGTCAGCGACTTCAACGCCGCCGAGCGCGCCGCCCTGGCCTGGACCGAAGCCCTCACCGTGCTGCGCGAAGACACCGACTTCGGCCCGTTGCGCGCCGCCCTGCGCGAACATTTCAGCGAAGCGCAGATCGCCGCCTTGACGGCCGATATCGGCATGATCAACCTGTGGAATCGCTTGCAGGTGTCGAGGCACTGAGGATGGATCGAATCGATGACACGACGGTGTTCGAAAGCCGTCGCAGCTTCCTGCTGGGCCTGGCCTACCGCCTCCTCGGCTCGCGCGCCGAGGCCGAGGACGTGGTGCAGGACCTGTTCATCAAATGGCTGGAGGCCGACAAGGCCTCCATTGCCACCCCGGCCGCCTGGCTGACCACCGCCTGCACCCGGCACTGCATCGACCTGCTGCGCTCGGCCCAGCGCTCGCGACTGGACTACGTCGGCACCTGGCTGCCGGAACCGATCCATACCCTGCATCACGACTCCCCCGAACAGAGCCATGAACTGGCCTCGTCGCTGTCCACCGCCTTCCTGCTCCTGCTCGAACGCCTGACCCCCAAGGAACGCGCCGCCTACCTGCTGTACGACATCTTCGACCTGGACTACCCCCAAGTCGCGCAAACCCTCGGCGTCCAGGAAGCCACCTGCCGCAAACTGGTCTCCCGCGCCAAAGCCAGCCTGGGCAACACCCAGGCCCGTTACCAGCCAGACCCTTCGCGCCAGGAACAACTGCTGAGCGCCTTCCACAGCGCCATCACCAGCGGCTCGACCCAAGGCCTGGCCGCGATGCTGTCCGAAGACGTCGAGCTCTGCGCCGATGGTGGCGGCAAAGCCAGCGCCATTCGCGAGACGCTGTATGGGTTGGAGGCGGTGTTGGCGTTTGTGGGGGAGTCGTTGAGCAGGTACTGGCGGGAGTATCAGTGGCAGGAGGTGGAGATTAATGGTGGGCGTGGGGTGGTGTTGCGGGGGGACGGAGAGGTGGTTGCGGTGGTGAGTTTTGGGTATGACGGGGAGGGACGGGTGAACCGCGTCTTTATTATGCGGAATCCGGATAAGTTGGGGTTGTTGGGGAGTGGTTCGTTGGCGTGATGTTTGTATCGCGCCGCCCTGAGTGCTGCGGATCAGTAATGAGATCACCAATGCTGATCAGTTAGGCAAAGGTAATCCTTTGTAGGAGCGAAGCTTGCTCGCGATGAACGTTAACGATAACCGTGCATTGATTGGATAAACGCAGCATTTCAAGCCCGTCGCGGGCAATCGAGCCTCGGCCGATCTCAGCCAAAGCGACCAAGTAGGCGATCAAGTAAACGACCAAGTAGCCCGAATGCAGCCAGTTCTGGACGGCGAGTGAGCCTTTGGCACTTGCGCTCGATTCAATCGTCCGGTATCTGCTTTACCCACTAAAAGGGCATCGCAGTTTGATATCGGCTCTGAATCAGCAAACAGGGAGAAATACTAATGGCCGTATGGCTGGTCCGGGCGGGCTCCGCAGGGGAATTCGAAGACAAGTTCATCAGCGAGCGCCGCGTCTATGTGACGTGGGATGGGCTGGATGTGAATTTGAGTGCGTTCAAGCAACGCGACCAGATACAGACCGAACTGGCAGCACGCTATCCAGATGCCAAACCCAGAACACTGCAAAACTGGAGCAGCCAGATTTGGCCTTTCGCTCAGCGCATGCAGGCGGGGGATTTGATCGTACTGCCGCTCAAAACCCAGCCCGTGGTGTATATCGGCAAGCTGGTCGATGATTATCAATTTGCCCTTGGCGGCCCCGATCCATTTTTCCACTGGAGAGCGGTTGAGTGGATTGGCGAAGCAGTTCCCCGCTCCAATTTCTCCCAGGACCTGCTCTACAGCTTCGGCGCGTTTATGACCATTTGCCGAATCCAGCGTAATAACGCCGAAGAGCGCATTCGCTCTATGCATAGAAATGGTTGGCAGCCCGAGACCTTGCAGCAGTTGGTCTGTGATACGGCTACTGCCTCTGATGAAGTGGCTGTCGAGGAAGCCGAAACCGATCTGGAGCGGACCGGCAAAGACCATATTGTCCGACTGATCGAGCGACGCTTTAAAGGTCATCGCCTGACCACTCTGGTAGCAGCGATTTTGCGGGCGCAGGGCTTTAGCGTTTGGCAGAGCCCGGAAGGTGCTGATGGTGGTGTTGACGTGCTGGCCAGTAACGGCGTGATGGGATTTGGTGGGCAGGCGATCTGCGTTGAAGTGAAGTCTGGCACAGGGTTGGTTGACCGACCCACCGTCGACAAATTGCTGGGTGCTATGAGCAAGTTCAACGCCAGCCAGGGGCTTTTCGTGGCATGGGGTGGTTATCGTGGGAATGTGCAGAAGGAATTGGCGTCCAGCTTTTTCCGCTTGCGTCTGTGGAACCAGGACGATCTGCTCGATCAGCTATTTATGTACTACGACCGGCTGGATGAGAGCATCAAGTCAGAGCTGCCGCTTAAGCGGATTTGGACGGCGGCGCTGACGGAGGACATTTGATACTTTGGATGTGGGAGGCGACGAGTTCTTCATCGGCTTGCGAATGATGAATGGCTAGCTTGGAGGTCCGGCTAAACAAGAATTGAGTAGACGGTGGTCGGTATCTCCTGGCATGGAGACGTGCGCTTCTCCTCCATGCCCATGAATGGCCCTGTAACTTTCAAGCTGCTGCACTGCGTTTGATTGCAGCGATCACCGAAATGATCGCGTTGGCATCCGCGTCACCAAACGCACCGTCTAATCCCTCGTGGTGCAGTGCGGTAAAAGGCGGTTCATAAAGTTGACCCGCCTCCATTACACCTTGTCGGGTTAGACGCTCGATGATCATTTCAACAAAACGAATCTGCTGACTGCTGTAGCGGTTCTCGTCGAGGAATTGACCGAAAGCCTCTTTTGCGGCATTGCGATCCAAGCCTACCAATGATCGGATCAGCAGTGTCAGCGGTTGGTCAGTGCCGTAGCACTGCTCGAACTGCTCGCGACTCTGAACCGCTTCCGACTCGTAGACAAAATGCTCCAGCTCGCTCAGATCGCTCGGCGTTAGCGGCCGGTTAAACTTGAGCTTGGCGATGGCCACATGGTTCTCATTGCTACGGATATAGGCTTCAACCTTTTTCTTGTACTGTTCCAGGTTGATGCCGGTATTGAAATCCTTCAGATTGACTACAGTAGCTTCGCCAATCTCGTCGCTCAACACGCTATAAACGGGGTTGCTCGGACGGCGTTCGATAAACTTTATCAGCTCACGCATCTTGCGCCGCATTTGCTCAAGCATCGGCAAGCGGATGTCCTGCCAGTACTCTTCGGTTTGCACATCCTGAAGCGACGCAAGTTCAGCATGCACTGCCGGAATACTCTCCATCACTTCTAACTGGCTGGCCAACTCGACCACCTTGTCACGATACGTCACGAAGTCGCTGGTCGAGCGAAGTAACGCTAGCTGCAAATTCAGGCACAGCAGATCGAACAACTTAGCGGTGATGTGCTCAGGAGCGCGCTCACTTGGCAAGCCGGCGACATGACTACGCAGATCACTCAACGCTGCATCATCCAGCGCATTCCAAACTTCACGCTCGGCAAAGTGGGTCACGTGCTCCAGCTCGGTACGCACGATGAAGTTATCTTTATTCATCGTCGCGACTTCGCCGTGCAACTCGTTGGTTAACTCAGTGCGCAGCTCGACAAAGGCATCGTACTGGCCTCTGGTTTCCGCCAGATCACCAGGCGTGGGAACGGCCTTCGGGGCTAACAACGACAGCAAATCCAGCCGCGCTTTGAACAAGCGCTTACCCAGTGGCTCGGCCATACCTCCCAGTGCGCCCTTGGGGTTTTCGTTGAAGTATTCGAAGTTTGCGCAGAAATCGAAGATGGCGAACTCGCGCTTGTGCACGCCCGGCGCAAACAGATCCGGGCACAGTCGCGTGCCGCGACCAATCATCTGCAAAAACTTAACCTTTGAGCGGACGGCCTTGAAGAACACCAAATTCAAAACCTGAGGTACATCAATTCCGGTGTCGAGCATATCCACTGAGATGGCGATCTGCGGCAGCTTATTGAGCTTGCTGCTGAAGTCATCAATCAAGGTTTGCGCATAACTCACCGCATGGGTGATAACTCGCGCAAACTCACCATTAAAGTGCGGGTAATGATGATTGAAGCGCCGTGCGATAAAATCGGCGTGCTTTTGGTTCACTGCAAAAATAATGGTCTTGCCGAGCTTGTCGCCACCTTCCACGGTCAGGCCATTTTGCATCAAGTGTTTTAGCATCAGGTCAACGGTTGGCTCGTTGAATAGCTGCTTGTTGACCTCAGACGCTAGCACCTCGGTAGGTGCATCACCTTCGGCACTGTAATCGCCCCAATCCAGCGACTCCCAGTGCTCTTTCTCATCATCGCTGAGCTGGTCGTAACGGATGCCTTCACGGACAAACTTGATCGGCACCGAATATGCCTTGGGTGGCACTAGGTAACCGTCATCCACCGCCTCATTCAGACCGTAGGCATCGGTCGGTACGCCGGTTTCCAGGCCAAACAGGTGATAGGTATCGCGATCGACTTCATCACGCGGGGTAGCGGTCAGGCCCACTAGATAACTGTCGAAATAACGGAAAATTGCGCCGTACTTCTGGTACACACTGCGGTGTGCCTCGTCGATCACAATCAGGTCAAAGTGGCCAACGCCGTATTTGCGACGGTCACCCTCCATCTGTTCGATCAAGCCCATCATGGTCGGATAGGTGCACAAATACACTCGGCCCTGGCCGTTCTTGTCGGTAACCAGATTGACCGGACTGGAGTCCGGCAGGAACTCTTTGAAGGCATTTGCAGCTTGTTTTACGAGGGCTACCCGGTCAGCGAGAAACAGCACGCGCTTAACCCAGTTGCTACGCATCAACAATTCGATCAAGGCAATCGACATCCGCGTCTTGCCAGTGCCGGTGGCCATGGTTAGCAAGCCGGCACGGCGGCCTTGACTCAGTGATTCGGTCATCGCTCGAATCGCCCGGTGTTGATATGCCCGCTCAACAATCTCGCTATTGATCGGCAGTTCGCGCAAGTCGGTTTGCAGGCTGCGCCGCTGAATCGCCAATTCCAGCTCATCGCGGGTGTAAAAACCCTGCACTTCGCGTGGCGGCGCACGGCGGTCGTCCCACAGCCAGGTGTGATTACCGTTGCTGTAGAAAATCAGCGGCCGCTGGCCCTTCTCGGCTTCCAGGCAATCGGCGTACAACTTGGCTTGCTGCTGCCCCACGTCCGGGTCTTTCAGGCTGCGCTTGGCTTCCACCACAGCCAACGGTTTGCCGTTGGCTCCCCACAGCACGTAATCGACAAAACCTTCGCTTTGCCCGTTGGGCATGCCGCTCACTGGCACTTCGGCGTCAGCGTTTTTGCCCAATTCCCAACCGGCCTCACGCAGCAACACATCGATAAACAGACGACGGGTGTCGGCCTCGTCGTAATCATGGTTATCTGGCACAGCGATATTGGTCGCTTTGGCCTGGGCCAGCGCCGCACGGGTGGCGACCAGTTCGGCATCCAGTCGCGCCAGCAGCGACTCGCGCTCATTTAGGCTTGCGGCTTGCTCGGCAATCGCCGCCTCGCGGGCTTCAAGGGTGCCGTGTTGGGCTGCAATCTGCTCCTGGAATTTGGCTTCCTGCTTTTTCAGTTCCGCACGAGTAAAGGCGACTGCCTCATTCATGCTAACGAGCTGAGGCACACGTTTTTCGTCAAACGCAGCGTCGATACTTTTTGGGTCGCTGGCGCGGGTATAAGTGCGTGCCAGCCAGAACAACACGTGAAACAGCTCGCGTACCAGCCTCATCGCATCGCTGTAGCCAATCGCTTGATTGGAATGCACCGCCTGATTGCCAAATTTCTGAATCAAACGCGTCTTTTGATGAATTTGCGGGGGCAGCAGGCGAACGAACTCCACCTGAGTCAGCAGCAAATTAAGGCCGTTGTCGTAAGGCATACGCAGGTCGCGATCATGCTCGTACAGCCAGTGCACCGTCTGCTCCAGCGCATGACGGGTACGCATGCAACAGGCACGCGGGTCGGAATACACCAACTGCTCCGCGCCTTTGGCCGGCTCAAACAGTGCTTTAAACTCGGGGATGAGAAATCCAAAGTTGCTCATATCAACCGGCTGCCTTCTGTGAGTCCATCTCGTCCAGGTGCTGGCGCACGCTGCCGATTGATTCCTGAATTTTGCGGGTAAAGCTGGAAGGCTCACGGTAGGTCATTACCAACCGATCGATCGCACGAGTCATGGCCACATACAGTAGGCGTGCCTCGTCGGCCTCGTCTTCGCCCTTTTTCGGCATTTCACCCAGACTGGGAATCAGCACCAGGCCGAATTCAAGGCCCTTGCTAGAGTGCATGCTGACAATCTTGACTGCATCTTCGCTGCCATACAAAGCGCCACGGCCCTTGGCCGATTGGCCCGAGGCAAAGGCGATACCAGCCTCGTTCAAGGCCCGTTCAATGCGTTGGGCCTGGGCGGTACTGCGATAGATCACGGCCATGTCATCCAGCGCACGACCCTGACCTTGCTCATCGCGGATGCGCTCGACGATGCAGTGGTATTCCTGCCAGTCGGAATCACAACGTAGCAGCTCAGGGAATGCGCCCCGACGGCCAGCGCTTTGCGGCGCGACAATGGGCACGCCATCCTCAGCGGCATCGCGGGCGGTCAGCAGCTCGATGGCAAACGCTCGTGCCACCGACAACACCTCAACGGTATTGCGGTAGTTCAATCGCAGGATGGTGGTGCGCCCCTGTGCCTGAATACCGACGCTGGCGAAGCTGAAATCCATGCCACTTTTCCCGCTCTTGCCGCGGTAGATAGACTGTGCATCGTCATACAGCACCAGCAGCGAATTGCTCTCGGGGTCGATCATCTGCACCACCAGCTTGAACCATTCCGGCTGGAAGTCATGGCCCTCGTCGATTAGCACCGCCGCGTATTGAGCGCGTGGAATTTGCCCGCGGTCGACACCGTCGATGGTGTTCTCAACCATCTGCGCCATCTTCACGCTGATTGACAAATTTTGCGCCGGACGATCGACGTTAAAAGCGGTGAGCATGTCCGAGCACCAGGCATGAAAATTACGCACCTTGACCTTATCGCTCAGGCCGCGCTCGGCCAGTACTTGTTGCAAGCGGCCAGCCAGGGATTTGTTGTAACAGAGCACCAACACCGGCTTATTCGACACCTGCGCCAGGTGTGCACAGCGATAGCCGAGGATCATGGTCTTGCCGGAACCAGCAGCGCCGTGAATCACCCGATGGCCCTCACCCAGCGAGCGCGCCAGTTGCTCCTGCTGCAAGTCCATGACCTTGATCAGCGTTGGCAATGGCGCGTGCTGTTCGGCGAACAAACCGAACTGTCCAGGCACCGCGTTCACCCGCACCTCGGGGTAGAGGTGATAGCGTACGCGGTCGATCTGGGGCAGGCTCAACTGGCAAGGGAAAATATGCTGGAACATATTCCAGAGTCTTTGTTGGAAGACCTCGGGATCAACTGTCTCGGTTACTTCGTCTTGAAACAGTACCTGTTGTGGGTTCAGCACCTCTGCGAGGTTAGTCCCCTCAAATTGCTTGCGGGTAATCGCGGTCATTACCACACCCCAGCCGAAGGGCATGATCAGATTGCCAGCATATGGAGAACCGGCGGGCTGTTTCAGCGCTGGGTCCCTCTGCAACATCATCACCACTTCCATGGCATATGCCCGTGCCTGCAGCATGGGGTTCTTCAGAGTTTTGAGTAGCCCGTCGGCATAAATTTTCGCTTGGTTGCGATCCATGCTCTGAATGGTATCGAGCTTCCAGTCCTTGACCTCCAGTACCAGCAATCCGCGCAACGGATGCAGAAGCACAAAGTCCGGCTGCAGGGCTTTTGGCCCCACCGGGACATTGAACCAGCACAGGTAGTCGTCTTCGAGCTTCTTCTCCAGGCGCTCGGCGAGGCGGCGCTCGCCAGGGGTGTCAAAGCGGCAGGTGGTGCGGGTGGGGAAGAATTGGGCCATGTGGGGTTGCCTGTTCCTTGGCGTGATGGGGCACTGTGTATGACTTAGAGCGTACCTGCAAAGGCATGTTGTTGTAGCCCAGCAAATAGCTCGTTGAAGCGGTTTTCTTGGGTTAAGGCTTGTTCAAGCTGACGCCCTAACGATTTTTTGATTGAAACAAAATTCCGTTGTTTTTCTATCGAAGGTAACGCAACCGGGAGTTCTTTTATGATCCCCATATTGAGCCCGGCCATGATTGCACCTTTTGCTCGACTCTCAAGATAGTTCCGGGCGACCGGATGCAAGAGGAAGTACGAGTGCAAAAACTCCGGTTCGCAACGCGTGCGGTCGATCGAAATACAGCAGAGGTGTTTTGTGTTAATCGCGGTTGGTATGTCGTCAGGGACAACAGCGCATCGCCCACAAGTCCCCATGATCGTGATTAGTACGTCGCCTGGATTAACCCGATAGCGAGAGAGTTGCGAATATTTTTCTTCCGTAATGAATCTGGGCTTCGCCCATGCAAACGTATTGGATACGGCGTTATCTATACCGAGGACAGCGATGCCGTGATCAACAAACTCGCTATGTAGCAATTGACTGCCAAAGGGACCGGTCCGAATAGCACCCGCAGCAGGTGCAAGCTCAGCTACTGATGTAGTCGCCACCGTAGTGTCGCCAAACATCTCCAAAAACACGGATTTCAGCAGTAGATCGAGCTTGGCGATAGCTTCGCGGCGCTTGGCGCGCAGCGCGTCGGCCTTGTCCAGAATCGCCGCGAGACGGCGTTGTTCGGCGAGTGGCGGGAGCGGAATATTCAACTCTTCTAAAAACGCTTTTGGTACACGCTTCTGACCTCCACTACCGGTCATCCTGAGCTTGCCGTTCTCGCGCACTAACGGTTGACGGAGAAAGTGATAGAGGTATCTATCATCCAGCAATTCCGCTAAAGGACGGACAACATGAAATTCCGTGGAACCAAAGCCGAGGCGCTTATCTATTCGAGCATGAGCAATTTTTCCGTTTTCAAAACAAGGGGTTATTTTCGCTACCAAAACATCACGATCCCTAAACGTCGTGAAGCCTTTAATTACATCCCCAAGTTCTCGCTCCTCTTCCGATGTTATTGCCCCTAGTATTTCAGAGACATTTGCCATTGGGACAAACGATATTGCTTCGCTCAGGTCATTCGATCCGGAACGGTCAAGCCGTGGATTAATCTCAGCTACATCGGCAAGTTTAGGCACCGATCATCCCCTCCAACTCATCCATTCCTTGCATAATCTCAGCCTCAAGAAACTTTAAATCGGCAAGGATTTTCTGTGGCAGCTCGTGCTGTACCTCCTCGTACACTACTTCTTTGTAGCGGTTGATCGACAGGTCATAGTCGTTGTCGACGATCTCGGCTTTGGGCACCAGAAAGCTTTGCGCGGAGCGGTCGAGGCCGGCGCTGGTATTTCGCTTGTGCCAGCGGTCGAGGACGTCGGGTAGGTTGTTGCACTCGTGCTTGCTCGCATCGAGCTCGTTGCGCTTGTCGTCAAGCGAGAAGCCGTCAGCCTGCATGTTGTAGAACCAGACGTGGTTGGTACCGCCGGAGTTGGTTTTGGTGAATAGCAGAATGGCGGTGGACACCCCGGCATAGGGACGGAACACACCCGACGGCATGGAGACGATGCCGTCCAGCTTGTGGTCTTCCACCAACATCTGCCGTAGCGCTTTGTGCGCCTTGCTGGAGCCGAACAGCACGCCGTCCGGGACGATCACCGCCGCGCGGCCACCGGCCTTCATCAATCGCAAAAACAAAGCAAGGAACAGCAGTTCGGTCTTTTTGGTTTTAACGACTTGCTGTAAGTCTTTGGCGCAGGCCTCGTAATCCAGGCTGCCGGCAAACGGCGGGTTGGCCAAAATCAAACTGAACTGGCCTTCGACGCCAGCATGGCCCTCGCTGAGCGAGTCGCGATTTTCAATCGCCGGGTTTTCCACGCCGTGCAGCAGCATGTTCATTGAGCCAACGCGGAGCATGGTGCTGTCGAAGTCGAAGCCGTGGAAAGTGTCGTGGTTAAAGCGTTTGGCGCTGGCCGCGTCTTGATACAGCTCGTGACTGTGGTGAGTGTTGAGGTATTCAGCAGCCGTCACCAGAAAACCAGCGGTGCCGCAGGCCGGATCACAAATGGTGTCCGACGGTTTGGGCTCCATCATCTCGACCATCAATTTGATGATGTGCCGGGGTGTACGGAACTGACCGTTCTGCCCAGCACTGGCGATCTTGCCGAGCATGTATTCGTAGAGGTCGCCCTTGGTGTCGCGGTCTTCCATGGGGATGGCGTCGAGCATGTCCACCACCTTGGCCAGCAACGCCGGATTGGGGATGGTAAAGCGCGCATCCTTCATATGCGCGGCGTAGGTGGACTCGCCATCTTCTCCACCCAGCGACTTGATAAAAGGGAATACTTCGTCGGCAATCAGTGCGTACAAGCTGGCCGGATCACCCAGTGCCTTGAACGCCGCCCAGCGCAAATGCGCCTGGTTGGGGCTGAAAATCGGATTATCAATAGGCTGCCCGGTGCGCGCGGCCTTACGCTCTTTAACCGTCTGCAACTCGTCGAGGCGTTTGATAAACAGCAGATAGGTCATCTGCTCGATAACTTCCATGGGATTGGAAATACCGCCGCTCCAGAATGCATTCCAGATCTGGTCAACTTGGGATTTGATGGCGCCTGTGATCACTACTGATTACCTGAATTAGGGTTTACTGCCCAAGCAACATTGTGGGCAATGGCCGAGCGGGGAAACTCCGGCCTGACAAAGTGCGCGCAGTGTAACGATTCGGGAGTGAAGGTGTCAGGTATAGCCGCTTAGACCATTGCTACGACCGACGCCATCCGGTGAGCGCTTGGCGTATCTATAGGGCATCACGACGCCACATTTCATTGAAAGCAGGTGTTCAATCGATATTGAGCAGCGGCTAACCCAGTGTTTGGGTGTGGGTCATGGATGGTGTTTCGTATTAGGCCCGCATTCTGCAAGGTTTCAGGCATTAAAAAGCCGGCTTGTGGGCGGCGTTATCTTTGAGTTTTTGCCTGTTTTTGCTGGGTATTTCCGATAACTATTTTTCTGTCCCCCCATTTGTCCCCCCACATTGAGCCCGCGCACGAGGTCGGAAGCTCTATGGCGGATGAGTTGGTGGTTAATCTGTGCGAATGGGTGAGATGACTTCAGCGTAAGCGTCGTTGTGACCGCTGACTGTTCGCAATACTTCGATACCCACGGTAAACTTCACACCGGAGATTGCTGCGTCCTGCTCCAGGACGTTACCAGAAAAGCCTTGCGGACTGGGCTGGAATTCTCAAAGCAAGTGACCGCCAACGATGATGTACTGCATGCGTTCGACTGGACGCTCATTTTCGTCATCGATCAGAGCCTTTGCCAGTCGTGAACCCACTATCACCGTCAGAAAGCGAGATGTGCTCGGCGGGCCATTGGAGCAGGCTACGCCTTGCTCACGGCCTGTTTCGACAAAGGCGCAGCTAACTGTGTGACAGAGAGGTCGATTGCATAAAGGGCGCTGGAGTCATCAACCTTTGACAGATTCGGTAGCAAAAGTACAAGTCTAGATTGGCATTTATCGTAAGGCCTACCAATACGACCATACCGTGACTGAGCTGAACAAGCGCTCTACGATACCCCAGACAGAAGCTGGCCTGATCCGATCAGACCGAGCGACAAAGAGAGCAATGTAATGAATCTCAGCAGCACCATCAAATCCATCCAGGACATCATGCGTAAAGATGATGGAGTCGACGGCGACGCTCAGCGCCTTGGTCAACTCACCTGGCTGCTGTTCCTCAAAGTTTTCGACCAGCGCGAGGAAGAATGGGAAGGCGCCCAGTCCAGCTATAGCTCGCCCTTGCCTGAACTGCTGCGATGGCGCAATTGGGCTGCATTTTTGGTAGGGGCCGATGGCCGGAAAACGCCGCAAAAGTCTCCCGCCGAAGTCATCGGTTTCATCAACAACGAGTTGTTTCCACAGCTCAAGGAACTGGATGCAAATGCAAGCCCGCAGCACAAGGTAATTCGTAGCGTCTTTGAGGATGCTAACAATTACATGAAATCCGGTACCCAGCTGTTGGCCGTGGTCGAAAAGCTGGAAGAGGCCATCAATTTTCATGATTTCAAGACTCGCGCCAGCTTGGGGGATGTCTACGAGCAAATGCTCAACGATTTGCGCGGTGCTGGGAACGCTGGCGAGTTTTACACCCCGCGTGCCATTACCCAGTTCATGGCAGATCGTGTTAATCCGCGATTGGACAAGCGCGATACGGTAATGGATCCAGCGTGTGGCACGGGTGGCTTCTTGACTGCTGCCATTGACCATTTTCGCAATCAGCTCCGCACTGACCCCAGTGATATTGAAAGGCTCGCGATTGAGAAATTGATTCACGGCATTGAAAAAAAGCAGCTGCCGCACCTGCTCTGCACCACCAACATGTTGCTGCACGGCATTGATGTTCCGAGTCAGATTGAACACCGCAATACGTTGGGCACACTCTGGAAAGAATGGGATGCTAACGACAAAGTAGACTGCATCATCACCAACCCTCCTTTTGGTGGATATGAAGATGATGGTGTTGGTAGCGACTACCCGCCGAACCTGCGCACACGCGAAACTGCCGACATGTTCATGGCACTCATTATTGAGAAGCTGTTGAAAGAAAATGGCCGTGCTGCTGTAGTTCTGCCCGATGGCTTTTTGTTTGGTGATGGGATCAAGGGCGAGCTGAAAAAGCTGCTACTTCAGAAGTGCAATTTGCACACTATCATCCGTCTGCCTAAGGGGGTTTTCGCCCCTTACACAAGCATCAAAACCAACTTGCTGTTTTTTACAAAGGGCAGCACAGCGGACAATGACGCGGAACACTTTCATACAGACTCTATCTGGTTCTACGAACACCCGTATCCGGAAGGTTACAAGAGTTACTCCAAAACCAAGCCAATCCGTTTTGAGGAATTCAAATCCGAGCAGGAGTGGTGGGGGTCTGAAGCTAGCGATTTTGCTAGTCGAGTGGAAAGCGAGTTCGCCTGGAAAGTTGACTTCAAGGCCAATCGCGAGAGAGCTGAAACTGCCGCTAAGCCCCACTGGCAGCGCGCTACGGAACTGAATAAACAGATCGTTGCGCTGGAATCAGAAATTAACGATTTGCGCAGGAGTCTGGGTACTTCAGCTAAGTCGGCCAGCCATGAAAAAATCGAGCTTCAGATAGCTGAGAAGCGTCTCCAGGTCGAACAGTTGCGTCTGCAAGCCCGTGAAGCACAAGCTGCGGGAGACCGAGTTTATTGGCCGATCTACAATCTCGACATCAAGAACCCCAACTCGCCAGAAGAGGAAATCCAAGATCCAGACCGCCTTCTTGAAAACTACAAAAGGCTGTTAGGCGAAATTGAGGAAACTGAGAACAGGCTCAAAAGTGAACTGACTGCCGCGCTAGCGCATCATTTTGTAGACGAGGACGCCTGATGGAGGCGCAGCAATTTCTAGCGGAGTTTGGGCATATTGCAAGCGCGCCAGGGGGCATAACGCGCTTGCGCGAGTTGGTGCTGCAATTTGCGGTGCAGGGGCGACTAATAGAGAAGGGGCCTTCATGGACATTGCGCACACTGTCAGAGCTTGGTAAGTGGGGCAGTGGCGGAACACCTGCAAAAACACACGCTGACTACTATGGCGGAGATATTCCGTGGTTAGTAATTGGTGACTTAAATGACGGTGTAGTGAAGTCCGCGTCTAGCTCCATTACACAAAAAGGCCTAGAGAATAGTTCTGCAAAACTAGTCCCTGCGGGATCTTTGCTGGTTGGCATGTATGGATCGATAGGGAAGTTGGGTATAGCAGGGGTTGAATGTGCTACAAATCAAGCTATTGCACATTGCGTTGTAGACGATAGTTTGGCCCTTACAACGTATCTTTTTGTGTTCATCAGAGCCATACGAGCTAATCTCTTTCTTAAGGGTAAGGGGCTTGCTCAGCAAAATATCTCGCAAACGATTTTGAAGGCTCAAGAAATTGAGCTGCCTCCACTTGAAGAACAGTCCCGCATTGTCGCTAAAGTAAATGAGCTGATAGCCTTATGCGATGATCTTGAGGTAGAGCAGAAAGATTGCCGCCGTGTGCAAAACAAATTGCGTCAGGCCACTTTGCAAGCTGTCGCCACAGCTACAAGTCCATATGAGCTGCAAACGGCGTGGTCGCGTTTGGACGAGAACTTCAGTCTGCTATTTAATTTTCCGGAAGACGTGGATCAGTTCATCGCTGAGCTGAAAAACATGTCTGTCCGTGGATTGCTTTCTTTAGCCTCTACCTCCTCGGTTGATGTGGACAGGATTACGACAGATTGCGATAACTTACGTGATAGTTACGTTTCGTCTGGCCTAATGCGGCGTCAAAAGCTCGTCACAGTTACAAGTACCGAAGTTATCTATCCCGCGCATTGGGCGATTGTTCCATTTGACAAGGTAGCTGTTGTCATAGGTGGTGTAACCAAAGGCCGCAATCTGCGTGGAAATAATGTTTTGACCCGCCCTTATCTAGCGGTCGCCAATGTTCAGCGTGGTTTTTTTAAATTGACTGAATTGAAGACAATCCAAATTGGCGTGGAGGAGTTGAGTAAGTATCTTGTTCAAGACGGTGATTTGCTAATCACCGAAGGTGGCGATTGGGATAAGGTTGGACGTACTGCAATCTGGAGAGGCGGCGTTGAAGACGTTTTGCACCAAAATCACGTATTCAAAGCTCGCGTTTCATCATCCTATTTGCTCAATGAATGGGTTGAGCTCGTATTCAACTCAGGTGTAGGTCGTGACTATTTCTCTGGAGCGTCGAAGCAAACGACAAACCTTGCGTCAATTAACATGACGCAACTCCGAAGTTTTCCCTTGCCTATTCCACCGCTTGATGAGCAGCAAGAGATATTAGTCAAACTAGATGAGTTGACAAGTCAGGCAGTAGCCTGGCGTAAACAGTTAGAAAAAAAGCAGCGCTTAGCCTCATTGCTTGCGGGCGCAACTGTGGAAGCCCTTACTGGCATTGCCACTGAACAGCAAGAGGAACCTATGAAAGCACCCAAAACTGAACTGATTGCCCAGTTGCGCTTGGGTAACACGCCCAATATTAGTGCCCAGGCGCCATTGGCGACAATTCTGACTCGCCACAACGGTGAAATGCCTGCAAAAGATTTATGGCAGCGCTTCAGTGGCGATGTTGATGCCTTCTACGCGCAATTGAAGGTGGAAGTTTCAAAGGGATGGATTATGGAACCTTCTGTAGCTGAAATGCGCCAAACACTGACTGACGTAGAAGGTGTCTGAAATGCAGTTGCAATTTCTTCGGCTACCACACTTTCGTAATTTGCGTGAATTAGATATATCTTTCACGTCACATTTTATGCCCGAGTTCGAGGGGGCAGATCCAGTCAGTTTTAAGCCTATTCGCAGTCATGTTTTGATCGGCCAAAACGGCGTTGGCAAGTCTAATCTAATTGAAGCGCTGATCACTATTTTTCGCGACATCGATCTAGATCGTGAGGCAGCATTCGATTACACATTAGGATATGAAATTCGTGGTCATGTGGTGCGTATCGAAGCGGATACAGCAAAACAGAAGCGTCCCTTTGTATGGGTAGATGGCGAGCGCGTTAGCCAGGAATACTTAATAAAAAATGGGCCGGCTGACAAGGTGCCGCGTGATGAACGTAGAGGTCCTCGGCTACTGCCAACTCATATCTTTGCTTATTACTCTGGCCGTAATGAGCGCATCGAGGCACTTTTCCAGGAGCATCAGCGCCGCTTCAATCAACGCCAGGAAATCACAACAGATGAAGTGCTGTCCGAGCAATTGCTGGAAAGGTTCACAGCGTCTGAAGCTGACATACGCGCGATAGACGATGCTAAGCGTAGGCGGGACACTCGTCTCAAACAGATTGGGGACGACCGCTTACGTCGACTGTTTTACTGCCGTGGTGGCCACAGCCAGCTGGTATTGTTGGCCTGTTTGCTGTCCGATGATCCGGTCTTTCAGAAAGTATTGAAAAACCTGCATATTGAGTCATTGGAGTCCGCTCTATTTGTCCTTAAGGAGCCACACCGTCTGCGCGAAAAACGCAAAGGCGGTAAATTAGACGAAAACGAAATTAATGAAGGTGATCCGCGTTTTTGGTATGCGCGTGGCAATGTGGTGAGCGAGTTTCTCGATAAGCTTTGGCAGGTTGCTTGGGCTCCAATTGAGCAGGAAACCACGAAACAGATCGACTTCCGAGGCCGCAGCGAAAAACAGAAACAGCTCTATCTGTTTGTTCCAAGTCAGGACAAGCTCAAACAGCTCGGCGAGCTAGTTGGCGGTACCGACAGTTTTTTCCGTTACGCCGAAGGGGCCTACATTGGCGACCTGATCGACGAAGTTCGCATCACAGTAAAAAAACGCGATGAACACGGTGGCAAGGTTAGCTTCACTCAGCTTTCTGAAGGTGAACTACAAATGCTTACCGTGCTCGGTTTGATGAGGATAACTCGCGAAGACAATTGTCTATTCCTGCTCGACGAGCCGGATACTCATCTCAATCCAATCTGGAAGCTGCGTTACTTCGATGACATTGAAGGTGTGCTGACGTCGGACGATGGCGCGCTGGTGCAGGGTGAATCGCAAATCCTGATCACCACTCATGACCCTATGATGATCGGCAGTCTTAAGCGTGAGCAGGTGCATATTTTACGTCGTGATGGCGAGCGGACGGCAGTAGATGTACCGGATGAACATCCACAAGGTATGGGCGTGACTGGCTTGCTTAAGAGTGAGTTGTTTGGCTTGTCATCCACTCTAGACATTGAAACAGAGCGGCGCCTGTTTCGCCGCAATGAGTTGTTTGTTAAGGCCTCACGTACGCCGGAGGAAGAGGCGGAGCTATCTCGTCTTTCTGCTGAGCTGGCCGATTTGGGCTTCTCAACGGCTGATTTTCGGGATCCTGACTACGCCTTGTTTGTACGCAAGATGGCGCAGCACCGCAGATTCCGCAAGCCTGTACTGACGCCAGAAGAGCAAGCCGAACAGGACGCCATTGCCGATTCGATTATTGAAGAAATTTTGCGCGAGAAAGGTGGAAAATGATCTTCATCGACTTGGAGCACAAGCTGCCAACTGACGCTGAGCTGCCGCCAGATGTTCGCTGGTCGCAAGCTGCTTGGGACGCGTGGTTAGCCGAATCAACTCGCCTTGTAGGAGAGCTAGCCAAGCTGGATGTCGCGGGAAAGATTAAAGAACGGAATCAGTTGATAGATGATCGCAGTGCGCATTGGGGCAAGCTTAAGCCATGGTTGTTGGCCATTTCCTGCGGAAAGTGCTGGTTTACCGAAGCTCGCGAAATTGCCTCGCATCTAGATGTGGAGCATTTTCGCCCCAAAAAAGCATCTCGTAACGTTAAGGGCTCGGACCGAGATGGTTATTGGTGGTTGGCTTTTGATTTTATGAATTTTCGCATCGCAGGCACCGTGCCCAATCGTAAGAAGGGAGCATGGTTTCCGTTACGTTACGGTTCCCGACGCTCCAGTTACGCAAGGCGATGTGAGGGCGATGAGATCCCACACTTCCTTGACCCGACAAATGCTTACGATGTAACACTACTTGCTTTCGATGAAGAGGGTAAGGCTGTGCCGGCACCGGGAATCTCCCGGTGGGAACATGTACGCGTTCGTCGGACTGTCGAACGTTTAAAACTCACGGAGCATCAGGCGTTAGCCGAAGAGCGTCGTAAGGTTTGGCAGCGCGTAAGCAACCACATAGGTAACTACAAACGTGCGTTGGCTGAGTCTAGACACTCTGGAGCAGCCCGCGAACGTGCTAAATCTGAAGCTCGTGAGATATTTGAGCTTACAAAAAACAGCGCAGAATTATCTGCGGTAGCCAAATGGTGTGTTTTGCTACGAAATGATCCCCAATTGTTGAGATTGGTATGCTGAGTGTTGCACTCGCCCTGGAGAATATTCAACTTCAATGTGCCATATGGCTATTTTTAGCAACAAGGAACCTTGATGGTAGTAAGTTGCTTGAAGTTGTACGGTGAAAAAAATACATAGAGTCGTGCAGTAATGGAATAACGTGTAAGCAGTCTGAGTTCCTATAGATGCTGGGCTCAGACCGCTACAGGGACATAATAGTCCAGGTTTGACGGGTAAGATAAAGCCAATATGCTAATATCTTTGATTTAGAAGTTGTGAGCGTATGGAATTGTCGTGTGCCTCTTAATGAATGCCTATAGGTTTATCATTTTTGTCGTAACAAATTGGATATTCGCAGTAACCGCCAGCACTTTCCACGTCATCTACTTTAACGGTCGGAAGGAACTGATTTAGATCAGCTTTAGCTACTTTATTCTTGTTGATATGGCAGTCGTCGTCCATCTGCGGGTTGCACCACGCTTCGCTCACACTAGTTTTAGACTTCGGTGCAGTAGCCGATTGCTTAGTGTCTGAGTCCAGTGTATACGCCGCTAGATCGTCCTTAACGATAGACTCGAGTTGTCCATGATCCAGAAGAAATTCGGAAAGTAGTCCGCGCGCTTGTGCATAAGAAACGGGCTTGCCATTTTGATATGGCCCACCGTCCATGCGGTACGCAATAGGGAAGCCATCACTGCTCGGATAGATGTAGTAGTGGCGAGATGCCGTAAAGTTTATGTCTTGGTCAATTAAACCAAATACACCATCAGCTCCTTGAACAATGCACTTGCCTCGGCGGCACAGCCCGCTTAGTTGGTTGTTGTAGGTAATGTTTTGCCGCTGGGCGGCATCGTATACTTTTATTAGGCGTGGCAGGACCTTCCAGGTACACCGATAAAACTCAGCGCCATATTGATTTTTCGCTTTAGCACAGGGAATTGCATAGGGCAGTCCCTCCATTGTCACTTCACTTGGAAACATTGGTGAATAAGTATAACCATAGTCTACAGCGGCATTTGCTAATGTGCCAAATGCAAGAAACGGTAGTGCTGTTATAAAGTGACGAATGAGTTGTCGCATGGGAAGTCCTTTTTAGTTTGTGTTGGCTTCGGCCTTTGGAGGGATTCAGTTAGGTTTGTAATTGACTGTTATCTTTTTATTTACAAAGTCTTTTATTATTTCGTAGTCAGGGTTGTAGGTGGCCAGCTTGTGGGCAGTAATCGTAGCTGCTGAAATGGCTAATAGCGGTAGAGTAGATACGGATGCAAGAACTCCAAATGCACCTAGCACTCCACCTTTGGCTACCACGCCTTTTAAGTCGCTACTGACGCGACACTTAAATCCTAGGCTCTCTATCTTTTTTTCGACTTTCAGTACGCTCTTAGTGAACTGACCTCGTAAACCTACAATCACGAAGGATGCTTTGGCGCGTAGGAGAATGTCTATTTCAGTTTCGTTTAGGCCGTTAACTGTCTTGAGTGGCATGTTTAAAGTTCTCTTTGCTGAGCGTAGGAGGTGACCCTCACGCTGAGTTAGCGCGATGCCATGTGCCTGTAAAAGGGTCGTAAATACCGTGGCCGTTAAAGCATCATAGCGCGACGATTTCCGCCATGGCAAGAATCTCTGCGACTCACGATAAAGACGGCGACCTGGTACAGCTTGGTGCGGCGGTACGCGCGCGGCGGCTCGAGCATGCGCTGTCACAAGAAGCCCTAGCGGACGCTGCTGGGATCGACCGTTCCCACATGGGGAAAATTGAACGAGGGGAAAGGAATGTTACTTTTTTGAATATTCTTAGGATCGCGACGGCTTTGCGCTGCAAGCCTTCAGATTTGCTCATCGAAGCAGGGCTGTGACCTGCCATTTATCAACGGTTTGTTTGCAAAAGTCGTTCTTAATTCCTGTATCTGTCCATCCTTTGCATAATTCATTTGGGTAGGGGCAAACATATCTCAATGGTGTTCCTATAGGGTATAAGTCGCCCAGCCCTCTAAGCACTGGCTGGGCAGGTTGATATGCGAAACGGTTCAGGCCGCCAGGCGAAGAGCCGCATCCAGTGCCCTCTGCTTAATGATGGCACCTTGTCCGAACCATGCTGAGTCCATCCGGTACTCAGAACTCCTTGCCCGCCGCTCATGGTCGACATATTCGGTCACGGCGTTGAGTAGTCCCCATGCGGTACCTTTAGCAGACTGCAAGGTTGAGCCTCGGCCTTGTCCTTCATACAGGCTTTGTACTTTGCGTAATGCTCGTTCGTTCGGTAGTACTTCCGGAATGGGGCTGTTAGGAGGGGTGTCGCATAGCACGCTGAGGAAGAAACTCATCGCTTCCGGCCACTGCACCCGGCGCTCTGCGAGCATGTGCATTCGATGCATGAATTCGTCCCACTGCGACACCGCGATACCCAACTGCTTCTTTACCGCCTGCGGATCAAACCGAGTGCTGTGCGGAACTTTGATGGCGCGGCTGGCCCCATCCAAGGCAATGGTCAGTGTGTTGTTGCAGACGACTCGAACGGTAGTGGGTGTGGCGGTGGTGGCTAACGTGCCGTCGCACGAGGTTGCCAGTAGCAGATAACCATTCACCTCATCATTACCTGCCAATGCGGCGGTTTGCCCTGTCCGTGCCAGCGCCCAGAACTTACGGCCTCCTTTCAACACTCCCGCAGTTTCCAGCTCATACCCGGAGACCTCAGTAAGGTCGCGGTAAAATTCCAGCACATCGTGAGGCTGCACTATTTGGTAGCGTTGTGAGACTACTGAAAGCGCTGCTTTGGTGTCAGAACGGTACAAAACCTTCTGTTCTGGAAATGTATAAATTGATCCCAGGTTACCTACTGTGTTGGCCTTGAAATGGACGGGGCTGTCTTCTATGCGCCAGTTCATACCTGCTTCTTTCTGCCAGACCTCAATAGGTTGTTTAGGTGAAAGCGCGGAGCCGAGGCCGTGCCACGGCGCCTGCCCGACATAGGCCATTTGTTCAACATAGTGAGCCATTGGTTTTTTCTCTTTCGATAGGCACACGGCAGCGCTGCTGAGATATCAGCAGGGAGGAGTGCACAAGTGATTTAGTTGTCAGTCTTCTTGAGATGCTTCGAATGTACGTTGAACTGGTAGGGGCGTTGTGGGTAAGTGCATACGGAAAGAGCAATTACATTGGTTGCATTGGTAGGCGTCGAAAACATAGTGATCAATCACTGATCCTATTTTCGCTCCTGCGATACATCCCGCTGCACCACTTACAAATGCCGCTGTAATAGCTGAGGCTAATCGCCCGATTGTGGCGGTCAGCCCACCAGTTGGGCCACTGGTTATCAAGACGATGCTGGCGCCGATAGACGTGGCGGATAATCCTCGGAGTGCGCCGCTTACACCGCCGATGGCGGCACCTGCTCTCTTGGCTATGGCTTGCTTTGCCACGGCTGATGAGCCGCAGCTTGGACATTTATTCATTTTTCAGATTCCAGGTTTTTGGATATGTCAAGACTGTTTGTTGCCTCCTGAGTGTCATGTATGGCTAAAATTATTTCGAATTGAGTCGTGGAGTCAGCAGAGAGAGCCAAAGTTAGTTCCCGGTCACAGAGGAACCAACATTTCAGAGCTGGGAACCAACTTTCTGCACTGGAAGGTTGGCTTGTGTGCGTGAGTCTGTCCGTCAGCGTCATGGTCGTCAGTTGGAATTCTGTTTTGTCCCCTGGGAATTTTTTACTAGGTGTTAAGTCGAGTGAATGCGGGCAGAGGTTCTTTTACCGTTGGGATTCATTACAACCCGAGGTATCTACCATGCAGCAAGCTTCGGCAGTGCATCCAAGTGTTATCAGGCTCAAACAGCTCTCAGTTAGGGTGGGGCTGTCGCGATCAACCATTTATGATCGGATCAACCCAAGATCTTCGCGATATGACGCAACGTTTCCTAAGCCTTTTAAATTGGGCAGCTTTGCTGTGGGATGGCTGGAGGAAGACGTTAATGCTTGGCTGCATCGGTGCGCTAGCTCCTCCTGTGTTGGGGCTAATCCGAACTAGACACAAGCACTAACTTTCATTTTCCAGTTTGTAAATATCCCCGGCGCGCGTTGGTGTTGTCTATCCGTTTCGTTGGTGTGACCGGAGGAGGCGGAGATCCTGAATATTGGTATCTATGTTATATCTAATATCTACATCTAATAATCATACCCAATGCACACCATGTTAGATGCATTGGTCTGTATGGGTTGTATGTGGCGATGAATGCAGCAGTAGCTGAAGGTGGCTCCTGCAAGGTGCATTGTTAGTTGAGTGCTCTACGTGAGTGATGAGTAGAGCGCCTACTCAAATAAGGTGAGTGTATGAAGTTTGATGATGGGTTGGAGTTCTATTTGGAACATGATGAACGAGCCCCTTGAAACACAGGACACCGTTTCCCCCTTACCATAAGGGATAGGCAAACGACTGTGTTTATGACTACCAGCAAAGACAAAAGCATCGAAGTGCTCGGCCAGGAGCGGCGTCGCCGTTGGAGCGTCGAGGAGAAATTAACCATGGTGCGCGAGAGCCTGGAGCCTGGGCAAAGCGTCTCGGTGGTGGCCCGGCGCAACGGCATCAATCCCAACCAACTGTTCCACTGGCGCAAGCTCTACCAGGACGGCAGCCTTTCGGCAGTCAGTGCCGGTGAAGCGGTGGTGCCTGCTTCCGAGCTGGCCGATGCCCTCAAGCAGATCCGCGAACTGCAACGGATGCTGGGCAAGAAGACCATGGAGGCTGAAATCCTCAAGGAAGCGGTGGAGATCGCCCGCTCGCGAAAATGGATTGCGCACTCACCCTTGTTGCCGGGGGACGACCAGTGAAAGCGGTCAGTGAGAGTCTCGGTGTGGCGCGCTCGCAATTGACGGCTCGGCTCAAACAGCCCACTCCGGGGGCGCAGCCGCGTCGTCGCCGGACGCTCAACGATGCGGCCCTGGTCGAGCGGATCAAGCAGGCCGTCGGCGCATTGCCCAGCTATGGCTATCGCCGGGTCTGGGGCCTTTTGCGTCGACAGCATGAGCAGCAGGCCCAGCCACCGATCAACGTGAAGCGGGTATACCGCGTCATGCGAGACCACGACCTGTTGCTGGAGCGCCGGCGCAAGCAGCCGGGGGTGGCGCGGCGTCATGAAGGTCGCGTCGCGGTGGACACGAGCAACACCCGCTGGTGTTCGGATGGCTTCGAGTTTCGCTGCGAGGACGGCGAAAAACTGCGTGTAACCTTCGCTCTGGATTGCTGCGACCGTGAGGCCATCAGTTGGGTGGCCAGCCCAAATGGCTACAGTGGCGACGATGTTCGAGATGTGATGCTGGAAGCTATCGAGCAACGCTTTGGTGACCAGCTACCGACATCGCCGGTGCAATGGCTGAGCGATAACGGCTCGGCCTATACCGCTGAACAGACCCGGGGCTTTGCCCGGCAGATCGGCCTGCTGCCCCTGACAACTCCGGTGTGCAGCCCGCAGAGCAACGGCATGGCGGAGAGCTTCGTGAAGACTATGAAGCGTGACTACATCCGTCACATGCCCAAGCCCGATCGAGCGACGGCCCTGCGTAACCTGGCCATCGCCTTCGAGCATTACAACGAGGAACATCCGCACAGCGCACTGAACTACCGCTCACCTCGGGAGTTCAGGCGCCTGGCTGAGGCATCAACTTAACGGGGTGCCGGTGTCCGGTTTGATAGGGGCAAGTCCA
>NZ_JAQZAB010000081.1:0-15127 GCF_028640915.1 Pseudomonas sp. B3G-3
TTCGAGCTTCTGCCGATAGGCGCCGGCCAGCACGCCCACTCGCCAGGCCTCGTCGAGCCGGTAGCTGCCGCCGATGTTCAGGTTGAAGCCATTGCCGTCGGCACTGGCGCCGCTGCGTTGGCTGTCGAAGTCCTGATGCTGGCCACCCGCGGCGACAATCGCCCGCCATTGACCGACGCCCTGCCAGTTTTCCCAATCGGCCTGCCATTGGTTGCGCAGCTCATCCTGATGGGCACGCAGGGTGCCCTGGGCCATTTCCGGGAGCAGGGTTATTTCCCAGGGCGCTGCCAGCAGGGAGTACGCGTAATCGGCGATCAGCCGCTGGCCGGCTTCGGTGGGGTGGACCCCGTCGTTGTAGATCAGCTTGCTCGGGTCCGGTGTGGCGCTGTGAAGGCCGTAACGGGCGTTTTCCGTGCAGCTTCTGCCGCTGAAGCAGGTAGCGATAAGGTTCTGGTCGGTGGCCAGGCCGAACTGTGCCGGATTGGCGAAGGTTTCCTTCAAGAGCACGGGAATATTGAGGGGAATGACTTGCGCATCGACTGTCCGCAATTGCCGCACCAGCTCGCTGTTGAACTGGGCGCTGAGCTGGGAAGTGAACCCTTGCAACGGGCTGCCGTTGATTGCCGGGGTCAGGCCGATATCCGGCAGCAGCCAGACCATGATGTAACGGGCGCCGGCCTGTTGCAGGGCTTGCACGCTGTCGACCAGGCGACCAGCCGCGGCGTTGGCCTGGTCGAGGCTGGTGACGCGGCCCTGGAGGAAGTCGTTGCCGCCGCCCGACAGGTAGTACAGGGCATTCGGGTCGGCGCGCAAATTGTTGGTCACCAGATAACCCGGGCGGCTACGGCTGCCGGCGGTCGAGGTGGTGGTAATCGAATCGAGAATCTGGTCGGTGCGATAACCGCCGACCGCCCAGTTGTTGCCGTCTGGCAGGCCTTCGCTGGCGCGGGTGGCCGAGGTCGAGGCGGCGAGCTGGTCCTCGGAGAACCCCAGTTTGGCGCCGAGCAATTGCGTTGCGTTGGCGGAATAGACTTCACCGCTGCCATCCAGGTAGACCGGGCCGGTGCGGTTGGTAGCCCGCAGGGTGGCTCCCGCGGGGCCGCCTGGGTCGGCGAATTGCCCGGCATCGCTGAGGCTGTCGCCGAAGACGATGAAGTTGGAATAGGGAGAGGCGATCGCTTGAGCGCAGGCCAACGATAAAAGCGTACTGGCGAGTGGTACGAACAACGTCTTTTTGATCATGAACAAGTCCATTCTATATGTTGTTGTAAAGAACGAGTCGGCATTACCAAAGACTTTCGCGAGGGGTTGTCACAGCCCATTGCCGGGCCTTTTGCATAGCATTTTTTTCGGTTGAATGACGATAGCGGCTCAAGGGCACGACTCGGCGATAGCGAGCCTTGTACCGTCCGCTCGGTTCCCCCTCGAAAACCTTGCCGACTCGAGCTGCCACAATGCCCGATCCCGATCTCGCGAAACATGCGGGGATGGAGATTCAGATTGTTCTGAAGGGCCCCTAGACGGTAGTCGAACCCGCCGACGAATGACGACGAATAAGCGCGCCCTCTGAATTTTCTTGTCGCACACCAGCAGGCGCTGCGGCTCGCCCTTGGCCTTGGGGGCAACCAGGACGAAGGTGGCAGCCGGCTCTGGCTCGGCCTGCGTCGCGGGCGCGAACGGGCACTGGCAGGGTCCCGGCAGGAACTGCTTTTGCCCTATGCTTGGCATCCACCTCCCGACTGAGGACACCGAGATGCCCACCTCCGAGACTGCCCTTCTGCACAGCTGGCAGCACAACGCCCAGGCCTGGATCGAGGCCATCCGTAGCGGCGCCATCGAAAGCCGCGTCGAGGTCACCGACCAGGCGATCCTGCTGGCGGTGCTGGGCCGTCAGCCCGAACGTGTGCTCGACCTGGGTTGTGGTGAAGGCTGGCTGTTGCGGGCCCTGGCTCAGCGGGGCATCGAGGCGGTCGGGGTGGATGGCGATGCAACCCTGGTCGAGGCCGCGCGCGCCGCAGGCTCGGCAACGGTGCATGTGGCCAGCTATGAAGCGCTGGTGGAAGCGCAGGTGGACATCGGCCGCGACTACGAGCTGATCTGCGCCAACTTCGCCCTGCTGCACCAGGACATCATCCCGCTGCTGGCCGCCATGCACGCCCTGCTCGCCCCCGGCGGCGCGCTGGCGATCCAGACCCTGCATCCGTGGAGCGCGGCGGCCGGCGACTATCAGGACGGCTGGCGCGAAGAGACCTTCGCCGGCTTCAAGGGCCAGTGGCAGCCCATGCCGTGGTACTTCCGCACCCTGTCCAGCTGGCTGAATGCCCTGGACATGGCCGGCTTCCAGCTGGCCAGCCTGCAGGAACCGCAACACCCGCAAAGCCCGGTGCCGCAGTCGTTGCTGCTGGTGGCCGAGCGGCGTGGGTGAGGATGTGCAATTGGCTGGCGCGACGTAGCGGTTGCAGGCAGTCAGAGTCGCAAGGGCGGTAAACGGCTAGAACCCTTATCTAGATCGGGAGAACAAATCGGCGCTCGTCTCCCGCCTTGCCGTCTTCTGCGGATGGCTCAAGCAAGAACCCGCAGCGCTCCACCACCTTGGTCGAGCCGAGATTTTCCTTGTAGACATAAGCCACCAGTTGCGTCAGGTGCCAGCGCGTCCGCGCTTGCTGGATCAGATGCCGCAGCGCCTGTGTCGCAAGCCCCTGGCCGCAAGCGCTTTGGGCAATCCGATAGCCGACTTCGGCGGAGCCCTGCGCACTATCGATGTTTTTCAGGTTGGCGCGGCCGATGATGGTTCCGCTGCAATCCTCGATCACCAAGGGGTGCCAGGTGCCAGCCGCGAAACCGGCCAGGTAGCCCTCGATATGCTCGGCTACGCCCTGCACCGAATAAAAAGCAGGGTCGCGCGCCTTGATATGGGATTCGAACCACTCACGGTTCCGGGTTTCGAAAGCCAGCAGCGCTTGCGTATCCGTACTGCGTAGCTCGCGCACTTTGAACGACTGCATGCACACCTCTCCTTTTTCTCATGGGTAACTGCACGGGCTTGCCCATCTGTCCGCATTCGGCCCGACTCGCCATACATCCTACTTGAGCCACTTTTTGCGTAACCACGCAGGACTCCGCCCTGCTCCAGGCCGAGTCATCTGTAGCACTGATTCGGCTACTCGTCGGCTATCGTCACTGGGGCCGTTCCTGCGGGAACTTCAGGTGACTGGCCAGGTCGATAGCAGCCCCTTCATCGGTCATGACGGGACAGTGAACACACCCCGGCCGAACAGCGCTGAAGGCCTGTTTTACGAGCGTGCCGTCGATGATCAACCGAGTCTGCCCCCTGATGCCAACCAAGCGTTTTCTGCCGGGTCTGATCCTGGCGCTCTGCGCAGTCGCGTCGCATTGTCCGGTTGCGGCCGAGCGCAAAGCCTCTCAGCAAAGTAACACCGCATCAACAACCCTGATTGAATCCGCCTCGCAGCAGTATGCAGATGGCCAGTTGGACCAGGCCGCCGCCACGCTGGAGCGTGCCCTGCATATCCAGCCGAACAATCCCGCGACCCTGCACTACCTCGGCGTGTTGCGTCTTCAGCAGGGGCAGTATCAGCAGGCTGAAGCGCTGGCGACGCGCTCCAACATGCGGGTCGGTCGCAACCTCGCGTTACGCAATCGCAACCTCCAATTGATCCAGGCGGCGCAGAAGGCCCAGGTGTCGAATACCCCACCCAACGCCGACAAGCCTCTGGTTGCCGTACGGGAAGGCCTGGAAGAAGAGGTTAAAAGGCGCCGTGCAGCAGAAATTGTCGCCGCCGAGCAGCCCACGCCGGACACTGAACGCCGCCCTGAGACACTCACCCGCGAAACGGCGGAAAGCGCAGCAAACTGGCCAACGGGTGACAGGCCAAGCCCCGAAGGGCAACTGCGAATGACGTCCGCCGAGCCAGCCTCCACCTACGACGAGATTGAGATTCCCCGTGGCCATCGGCCGCCTCCGGGTAAATGTCGAATCTGGTTTCCCGATCGCCCGCCGGGGCATCAGCCCAAGCCCGGCAAATGCAAGAAACTGCGCGATCGGGTTCCGCCCGGAGCCTACCTGGTGCGGGGTTGAGTTTCTGGGTGTCGGCTGCTGGCTGTGGATGCAAGCGGTCGATAGCGGCCTCGCGACAGACTGGAATCGGCCAGGAGCAGTCATTCAGGTCATCTGACTTAAGTGAGCACACTATCCCTTTTTCCTGAAGAACCTGTGACGGAAGAAGCAGAGTTCGACGGGGCATGCTATTCATTGAAATCGGACGCACCGATGGTGTATTGCCTTCAGCAGCTTCCGTGGCTTCCCCCAGTCAGTGGTCAAGGAATCAATATGATCGACCCAATCAATTCACTCGCGTTCTCCATGCATGCCAATAAGGGAGTCTATGCGCTGCTTCTCGGCTCTGGAATCTCTCGTGCCGCCAGGATTCCGACCGGCTGGGAAATAACCCTCGAACTTGTTCGGAAGGCTGCCGCGCTCAAGAAGGAGCAGTGCGAACCAGACCCGGCGGCTTGGTTCCAAAACAAAACAGGCAAGCAGCCAGACTATTCCGATTTGCTTGATATGGTCGCCAAGACACCTGCTGAACGGCAGCAACTCCTTCGTTCTTACTGGGAGCCCAGCGAAGAAGAGCAGGAGGAAGGGGCGAAACTCCCTACCCGAGCGCACCGCGCCATTGCCGATTTGGTGAAACTTGGATATATCCGGGTCTTGTTGACCACGAACTTCGATCGCCTGATGGAGTTGGCATTGCATGATGTGGGTATTCAGCCAACTGTACTGAGCACCACAGATCAAATCGAAGGTGCCCTACCGCTTATCCATACGACCTGCACTATCATCAAGATCCACGGTGACTACCTGGATACTCGCATCAGGAACACTCCCGAAGAATTGGCCCTCTATCCCGAGGAGTTCAAACACCTTCTTGACCGTGTTTTTGACGAGTTCGGGCTGGTCGTGGCGGGATGGTCCGCGGATTGGGATGTTGCACTTCGAGATGCACTTACACGCGCTCCGTACCGTCGCTTCTCGACCTTCTGGGCTAGCCGGGGAGAGCCCAGCGAAAAAGCGAAAGACATCATTGCTCGTAAAGGGGCGATGCTCGTGAGCATTGATGACGCGGATACGTTGTTCAGCACGCTGAGCGAGCAAGTAAAGGCGTTGGAAGAATTTTCCCGCCCCCACCCATTATCAACGGAAGCGGCTGTTGCGACCCTCAAGAAATATCTTTCCGAACCAAAGTATCGCATTGCGCTGGATGATCTCGTCGCCCGAGAGGTTGAGAGCGTGGTGAAGGTCGCAGCGGGCGACGCATTTGATGTGCGATCCAGTGACACCTGTGGCCAAGCCGTACTAAGTCGACTGAAGGGGTATGAAGCGGCATCAACCACTCTGATCCGAATGGGGTTCGTGGCTGGCCAATGGATCGAAGGAGAACAGTTGGCATCATGGAAAAAAGCTCTAGCAAAGCTCTCGTTGAGGCAAGCCAATAGTGGTAACACTTTGTGGTTAGATCTTCAGCGATATCCAGCAACTCTCCTGCTTTATGCTTTTGGACTTGGAGCGGTATCGAATGATCAATGGTGCACGCTGAGCGTGCTATTGAATGTGCCTGTTCTTGGAGAGCAGCGAGAAGACAAGCGTGTGGTTGAAATGGTACCAATCTGGGCTCTTTTTCAGATGGGGTCAGATGTTATGAAAGTTCTTCCCGGCCGCGAACGTCAGTACACCCCTTTGAACAATCATCTGGAAGAACTCTTATGGAAACTGTTAGGTGCCAGTTTTCCGTCACAGATGGCGTTTCAGATCGCATTTGATAGGCTCGAGGTATTATTCGCCCTGTCATACGCTATACCGTGCATTCAGAAGGAGGAACGCTACTGGACTCTACCAGGTGCATATGGTTGGAGGAGGGCGAATATGATGCGCATATTTGCAGAGATTCGCTCGAGTTTGGAATCTCTCGGGGATACCTCGCTACTTGTCTCTTCGGGACTTGTCGGAAGTACTGCTGTTCAGGGACTTGAGAACCTGAACCAGCTTGAGCAGTTCGTTCCTCAGTTTCGGTGGCATTAGTTAGCCTCGTAACCGTAGCATTTGGTCGATTTCTGCAATTGATGACGGGCAGAAGTCGGCCAAGAGCGGTCTTTGGACGGCTGTCGTCACGTAGGTCAGCAGCCATGCTGCGGCGTTTGAGCAAGATCGGATTGTCGTCGAGTTAACACAGCATGTGCGACTTTCAAACCCAGAGCTTAAGAAGAGTTGGTCGCCTATCTATCAGCACTGGCCGCCATCAAGCATCTAACATCAACCGATGATGCGTGTGCAGCTAACTGAATAGCCCCGGATATGCGACGGAAGGTTGTGCGGTTAAACAATTGCAAGCTCAACAAACGCAAACGGCAAAAACAAGCTACGCTCAACCTGCATGCATCAAAGAATTCGAGCATTACCTTTGTATTGGATTTGAATCGTTGAAACCCTCTGGTTAGTCCCTGATCGCATGGAGAACGCCCATGATCAGAGCCACACTATTATTGACAGGCGCCTTGGTAGTCATATCAGCAATCCTTTCATTGCTCTTTTGGTCTGACCTGTCACATGGAATGCAACCTATCGAAGGCTCCCTGGACTACGTTCGATTTACCATAATTGCCTTTGCAACATTTCTCGGTGTCATTTCGAACGGCGTATACGATCGCCTTATGAAAGGCAAAGATGCAGAGCTTTTCAAGCGTACCGACATTATATTTGCTGCCGTCATTGCGCCAGTCGTAATCCTGCCAATATATAAATCCATGGGGGACATGCCAGACCCTATAATTGTTGCACTTATGTCATATCAAAATGGATTCTTCTTCAATGTAATTTTTGACAAGTTCAGACAGTCCGAGCCGAAGCCGGAAAAAGTCCTATGAAACGCGCGCTCCTGTCGTTGATCGTACTGTGCACGCTACTCCTCGGCGGCTTTGTGTTATTAAAACAATCTCAAGACCGCGCCACTTCAAGAACACATGCCAGCTTGCTACAACTGGTGGATAAGAACGTTGACTATCAACCCTTGATTGCAGGCCTCAATGAAATTCGTTCGGCCTGGCAAAATGACGCACCACTTTGTGTAAACACGGCCTTTAAACAAGAATGCACAAATATTTTAATCCTAGACTTATCTGTCGTCGAAAAAATCACCAATCAGACCGAGTTGAAACTTCTAAAAAACTTGAGAAACAATGCTATCACCCTTCCGCCAAACTTGATCCTGATCGATAGACATTTAATTTCCAGCCTGATTTTCGAGACTTACAACCTGACTCTCGCCACCGCTCGAGCCGTAGCTCAACGCGAGGGAAGCATTGCCGATCTAGCGACAGAATTTTCGGTGGCGAGCGTAGCAAACAGCGAAGTAATCAGATCTAACCACGTGCCGACTTTATTCTTCGGCTCAGACGCTAATGACTCAGACATCAATGCATTTTCATCGAGTCTTTTAGACTTCAAAAATAAGACTAACGAAGACGATGCAATACAAGACAATATCGACGGCATGCAAAAAGTAATATTTGAGCTATCACTCGCTCTTCTTTTAGAGCATGAAGTCGCACACCTGCAGGTCGGCAGCGGTGTCTTCGGTCTGAATACATTATTAGGCACCGCTTCAGAAATTGGAGCAAACTTAACACTCAATGAAGAAAATCGAGCTGATCAGGTAGCGATCGTTGCTATGAACCACTACGTTGATGCATTGAAAAAATCAAATAATCAATCTGTTTCACGATTTCTCTCCGACCCTGTAGGTTCATCCTTACCATCTCTGGTGCAAGCAGAATATTTCAGGGACAGCGAGTTGATGGCCGGGCTTGAAAATTTTCGCGGCTTTAAAGCAGATGATCTTGCAATCGAAATCAGTCACCAAACATGTGGCGAGGAGTCGGAAAATAGAAATTTTTTTGACCCCCTTACGATTCTTGCAGCCCGGAGGAAACCGCTGCCTATATTGACAGCGGATGAATGGAATGAAAGACGTATTGTTTTTGCACACTCAGATATCCCTCAAACCCACCTCCATAATTTGATAAGAGCTGAAAACATTTACACAGCACTCGATCAGTTGGCCGGAAAAACGTTAACCCCACTCAAACTCAACAATCACGTGGCGTTTGTAAAAGCGTTATTATCGGACACCCCAAAGACGGCCTTCCCATCATCCGATGGATTCAAAGTAATGAAAGGCACAATGATGGATAACTTCATAAAAGGGACACAAGGATATGTCACATATACGCCAGCAGTAACCTGCCCACTAAGTAGATGCTACGTCGGATCAATTGAAAATAGCGATGGCTACATCGAGCTCATCGGTTCCGACAAAGAAGTTAGCGAGCTTCGTTTGGTTATGAATTTGGGAGACGGTCTAGGGCGAAGCGAGGAACAGGATCACAAATATCTTGAAAACATGCTCAAATATATGAATACCATGGCAGCCATATCAGCAAAAAATTCTAGTGCGGTATCAGATTATGCTGCCGAGTTGCGCAGAGGGAAATTCAAATGTGGGGCCGCTTCTACTCTTTTAGTCGATAAGGCTACCGGAATTGCTTACCACTCAACTACGCTACAACGACCAGGCTTTATCCAGGTGCGAATTTTCAATGCTGAGACCATGGATGAGGAATAGCTCTCATCTATGCCTTTCTTTACCGAACCTAATAGGGCTAGCCGATTAAATTTTAAAGCGGACTCTCAGCTGTTTTAACTGACCTTAAGGCGACCTGATGGATAATGGCACAATAGTCTGAAACGCCGCTATTTTTACCTATTCCGAATGACTGCTTCAGCCATTCAGGCGTCGAAGCGCTAAACATCCCAAGATATCTGGCTAATGTTCGTCAGTTCGCAGTTGGATGACGACTAAGGGGCGGTTGCCGTCCTTCGCGACAGGCAAAAAACGGCCAAAAGCGGCCCGTTAAAGCGCCTACTAAACTAGGGGCGGCTCAGTGGTCCAGTCATGACAATCGGTGAGTAGAGATAGAGCGCCTTGCAATGCTTTAGCCCACTCACGCTTGCTTTCGGTAATATCCGGGATATCTCAGGATTGCCGAAGGTTAAGAAATGGACGTCATCCAGATGTCGTTATCGCTGCACGACCTTGGCCTCGCCTATCGCAAGGCCAAGGTTGACCTCTACTACTCAACCAACCCGTCGCTGTTCGACATTGCTAACTATGAAGACGACCTGAGCAAAAACCTCGCTCGCCTGAAAGAGCAGATCGAAGCGATGAACGAGGATTGGGTGAAAGACCCTGCATTTCTCGGCACTTGGACGCTGGCACCAAAAGAAATCCAGATTGTGAAAGGAAAGCAGGATCAAAGTCTGATCTTCGCCTCACCGGAAGCCGAGTGGCTAAGCGCGACTGAGGTCGGCAACCATCCCACTGCCGTATTCCGCCTCATGGCCCGCTGCAGCATCGACTTTCACGTGCTGTCATCACTATGGATGATGGAAGTCGGCGATCTCTTCGACAGGCAGCTCAGCAGCAACGTCTTTGGCAGCCGCCTACGCCGTAACCGGCACGATGAGATCAACACGTGGGCCCTTGGATCATTCAAGCCCTATCTCAGACCCTTCCGTGAATGGCGCGACGGTGGCATCAAGGCGATGCGCACAGCCCTGAGCGAGAAGAAAAAAGTATTGGCACTCACAGCCGATGTAAGCAGTTTCTATCACGAGCTAAGCCCCGGCTTTATGCTCGATGATAGCTTCCTCAAGTTAGCCAAAATTGAACTGAGCGAATCGCAGTCAAAACTGAACCGCCTGTTCATTTCCGCCTTGTTGGCCTGGGCACAAGAAACGCCACTAGGAAAAGGTTTACCTGTAGGTTTGCCTGCGTCTGCCGTGGTCGCAAACGCGGCGCTAATCAGGCTCGACCAGTTCATCGAGCAACAAGTAGTGCCACTGTATTACGGTCGTTATGTGGACGACATTCTGCTGGTTATGGAAAACGCCAGCGATATCAAAACCACTGAGCAGTTTTGGGAGTGGATCTTCAGTCGTGACGGCGGCAAGGACCTGCTCAAAAAAGATAACGGCAGCATCCTGTTCAAACCTGGATACCTCAAAGAAGACCGCATCGCTTTTGAAAACAGCAAAAACAAGCTGTTCATCCTTGCAGGGTCTGCAGGTACCGCTCTGGTCAACGCCATTTCCGAACAGATCAACCAACGTGCAAGCGAATGGCGCGCGTTACCCGACCTGCCGAATTCGCCCAACACCGTGGCTACGGACTTGCTCAAAGCTACCAACCTTGCCGGAGAGCAAGCAGACAATCTGCGAAAGACCGATGCACTGACGCTGCACCGCGCCGGCTTTGCCCTAAGCCTTCGCAACTACGAAGCCTTCGAACGCGATATCCCCCCGGAGGATTGGCAAGCACACCGCCATGCCTTTTTCGCCGCAGTCATCGAGCATTTGCTCACCCCAGTTAAGTTTTTCGAACTGGCTCAATACCTCCCACGCATCATCCGCATGGCAACCGCCTGTGAAGATTTTGAGTACCTAGACAAAATCATCAATGCACTGGGTGGCCTGATCAATAAAGTAGAGAGCGACTGCACTCTAGCGATCAAAAGCCTGGCTGCTGCCAACATGCCAGCCGAAGCCCGACATTTATGGAAGCGATCCATCTGGGAAGTGACAGCGCAGAGCATCGTCTCTGCGTTTCCGCCCCGCCTAAGCAAATCGGGGACTACCGCCTGGAAGAACCAAATGACCGGCCATATGGAGAGCCTTGCCTTCGTCATCTGGAATAACTTCCTTGACAGGCCAACGAACATCACCAGCCAGCACATACAGAAGCTGCAAGCTCGGCTGTTCAGCTTCGATCTCGCCCATATCCCCTTGCGCTTTACAGGCCTGCCTCAGGAAATGGTAAGCCAGCGCGGTATTCCACTCCGTAAAAACCTCTCAACTTTTGACGCAGAAGAGCTATTGCCTGACGAGATGACCGACGGCATCGCCACACTGGCGAACTGGCTCAGGCTTAAACGCGGTACCCCGCCTGGACTAACCTTCACCACTCGCCCATTCAGCCTCAATGAGCTCTACCTCATCGCCCCCACCCCTTTTGCCGTCTCCAGCCGCCAAACACTGGGGTTGGTGGTGCAAGCACTGCGAGGTTTTGAGCTGACCGCGCACAAGATGCCGCACCTCGACAAAAAGCAGGTTTTGCATATCCCGGACGGCGAACCCAATGCCAAACAGACCATCGCTGTGGCCAGTTTGGAAACCAAAGATGAAAGTTTTACCGCCGCCATCATGGGGTTGCCCGATCCGGACGGCCTGCACCGTTACCAACGCATCAATCGCCTGATCAACGAACTGATCTCTCGGCCTGACGGCGCTGGTTACTTGATCCTCCCGGAAGTGTCTCTACCACCCCAATGGTTTATGCGTATCGCCGACAAGCTAAAGGGCCGTGGCATATCTTTGATCACCGGGGTGGAGTACCTCCACGCACCGAGAAAGTATGTGCGCCACCAGGTTTGGGCTTCGCTAACGCACGACGGTCTTGGGTTCCCTTCGCTGATGCTCTATCGCCAGGATAAACAGCGTCCAGCATTCCATGAGGAGCAAGAACTCTTTCGCCTAGCAGGCCTGCAGATGCAGCCGACTCAAGAGCAACAGTGGCAAAAGCCTCCGGTAATCCAGCATGGTGATTTCCGCTTTGCCATCATGATCTGCAGCGAGCTGACCAATATTCGTTATCGCGCGGCCCTACGCGGTCAGGTCGACGCGCTGTTTGTTCCAGAGTGGAACAGCGACACCGACACATTCAACGCACTGGTGGAGTCTGCCGCCCTGGATATTCATGCTTACATCATCCAATGCAACAACCGCCGCTTCGGTGATAGCCGTATCCGCGCACCTTACAAGGAGCGCTGGAAGCGCGACATATTACGAGTCAAGGGAGGTAACCACGACTACTGCATTACAGGTGAAATCGACGTACTGAGCCTGCGCCAGTTCCAGTCCAGCCACCGCTCGCCAGCCTCAGGTTTCAAGCCCGTGCCAGATGGCTTCAACGAGGACATGGCATCGGATCGGAGAGTATTACCCAAAGGTGCCTAGACCTGACTCGATCAAGCAGGGTTTACTGTTTTTCATCCGTGCTGATCCAGAATCGCGCTTAGTCCGGTTTTGATTACCTGTCGCGCTCAAAAACGTTTTTACACAGCCTCGGCCGAGCGCAGACATCGCTATGCTTGGGTACATAGATTCGCAATCACCAGCAAGGATAGGAGCAGGTGCGATGGAACAGACAGAACAGATACTTGCAACGGTCCACGCGCTCCTACGTGCAGAGGGCATGAGCGAAGCGGCTGCCATCGTACGCGAGTATCCGGCGCATATTGAGCAGACGGGTTACGACAATTGGAATGGTGGTACAAACATCTGTGATGTGCAGTTCAAGCTGCCCGCTCAGGATTACGCCCGGCTAGGAGCGAAACGCAGCCAATTAGAAGAGCAAATTACAGCTCGACTGAGGACTGCTATTGAGCCTGAAACACAGGATTGGTACTCAGCCAAGATCGTGCCGGCAAGAGAACAGCGTACTGACTGGCGATCTGACTCATCAGATCTCCCCCGGCAAGTCCGCGTTAACATCTTGGATGGCCTACGTTTGGAAGATGTGGCTTGGTATGGTCAGCTCGACGACGTCGAGTTCTTGAGTCGTCTCTTCGACCTTCAGAAACTTCCGTCCACAGACAGTAGGTTCAAGGATGCAGCAGGTGATATCTGGCAGCATCGTTATAACAATGATGATTGGGAAAATGACTGGGTCTACACAGATTCTCGCTTTCAGCTGATTGACGGCCCGGTGGAACAGTTCCTACGGTTTCTCTGTGAGGTCGTGCATCCAATTGTCCGTCCCGATCGCGATGAGGCACTTAAATTAGTGCTCCATTTCAACGATCAACTTCGATCTGCTGGTTGGGAGATCTATGAAGAGGAGCGCATTGCCGGTCGACCACGCTTTTCCTTCCGGCAGCGCAGCAGCTCGTCCCGAGCAGTTCTAAGAGCTAAGACCGTCGCAGAGGCCCTCGACGCAGGCTGGATGGCGAAGGAAATCGAGCGCCTGGAACATTCTATTGATCGAGACCCTGCCTTAGCGATTGGTACAGCAAAAGAGCTCATTGAAACATGCTGCAAATCCATTCTGACAAAGCGGGCTATTCCATTTACCAAATCCGAGGATCTCGGCGATCTCACAAAGAAAGTCGCGAAGGAGCTGCAGCTCGTCCCAGAGGGCATTACGGATGCTACGAAGGGGGCGGATAACATTCGTTTGATTCTTCGGAATCTTACCCAACTCACGAACAACCTTGCTCAGTTGCGTGGACTATACGGCACAGGACATGGAAGAGACGGTCAACATCGCGGACTTCAGCCACGGCATGCTCGGCTTGCTGTAGCTTCCGCGGTTGCCTTCATCGACTTTGTATCGGAGACCTTCCGCCATAGAGAAGGCTTGAACTGAATCGCCACTAATTTCGTAGACGCATCGAAATGACTGCTTTTGGCCGATTGTTACCCTTCGCAAATGACGGGGGTAGTACTCTCTCCGGACGCTCAATTGAGGGTGCCTTGCACGATCCCCCCATTTCCACCCGCATCACCTTACCGATCCCCCTTATCTCACCCCTATGAGGCTGACAACAAAAAAGCCCTAGCCACAATCGCGCATCTTTTCCAAATCAAGTGACGATAAACCTCTGTGGACTTGCCCCTATCAAACCGGACACCGGCACCCCGTTAAGTTGATGCCTCAGCCAGGCGCCTGAACTCCCGAGGTGAGCGGTAGTTCAGTGCGCTGTGCGGATGTTCCTCGTTGTAATGCTCGAAGGCGATGGCCAGGTTACGCAGGGCCGTCGCTCGATCGGGCTTGGGCATGTGACGGATGTAGTCACGCTTCATAGTCTTCACGAAGCTCTCCGCCATGCCGTTGCTCTGCGGGCTGCACACCGGAGTTGTCAGGGGCAGCAGGCCGATCTGCCGGGCAAAGCCCCGGGTCTGTTCAGCGGTATAGGCCGAGCCGTTATCGCTCAGCCATTGCACCGGCGATGTCGGTAGCTGGTCACCAAAGCGTTGCTCGATAGCTTCCAGCATCACATCTCGAACATCGTCGCCACTGTAGCCATTTGGGCTGGCCACCCAACTGATGGCCTCACGGTCGCAGCAATCCAGAGCGAAGGTTACACGCAGTTTTTCGCCGTCCTCGCAGCGAAACTCGAAGCCATCCGAACACCAGCGGGTGTTGCTCGTGTCCACCGCGACGCGACCTTCATGACGCCGCGCCACCCCCGGCTGCTTGCGCCGGCGCTCCAGCAACAGGTCGTGGTCTCGCATGACGCGGTATACCCGCTTCACGTTGATCGGTGGCTGGGCCTGCTGCTCATGCTGTCGACGCAAAAGGCCCCAGACCCGGCGATAGCCATAGCTGGGCAATGCGCCGACGGCCTGCTTGATCCGCTCGACCAGGGCCGCATCGTTGAGCGTCCGGCGACGACGCGGCTGCGCCCCCGGAGTGGGCTGTTTGAGCCGAGCCGTCAATTGCGAGCGCGCCACACCGAGACTCTCACTGACCGCTTTCACTGGTCGTCCCCCGGCAACAAGGGTGAGTGCGCAATCCATTTTCGCGAGCGGGCGATCTCCACCGCTTCCTTGAGGATTTCAGCCTCCATGGTCTTCTTGCCCAGCATCCGTTGCAGTTCGCGGATCTGCTTGAGGGCATCGGCCAGCTCGGAAGCAGGCACCACCGCTTCACCGGCACTGACTGCCGAAAGGCTGCCGTCCTGGTAGAGCTTGCGCCAGTGGAACAGTTGGTTGGGATTGATGCCGTTGCGCCGGGCCACCACCGAGACGCTTTGCCCAGGCTCCAGGCTCTCGCGCACCATGGTTAATTTCTCCTCGACGCTCCAACGGCGACGCCGCTCCTGGCCGAGCACTTCGATGCTTTTGTCTTTGCTGGTAGTCATAAACACAGTCGTTTGCCTATCCCTTATGGTAAGGGGGAAACGGTGTCCTGTGTTTCAAGGGGCTCGTTCA
>NZ_JAQZAB010000082.1:0-18510 GCF_028640915.1 Pseudomonas sp. B3G-3
CAAGTTTAGGGTTTTCTCAAAACCCAAAGATGTTTGAACTGAAGAGTTTGATCATGGCTCAGATTGAACGCTGGCGGCAGGCCTAACACATGCAAGTCGAGCGGTAGAGAGAAGCTTGCTTCTCTTGAGAGCGGCGGACGGGTGAGTAATGCCTAGGAATCTGCCTGGTAGTGGGGGATAACGTTCGGAAACGGACGCTAATACCGCATACGTCCTACGGGAGAAAGCAGGGGACCTTCGGGCCTTGCGCTATCAGATGAGCCTAGGTCGGATTAGCTAGTTGGTGGGGTAATGGCTCACCAAGGCGACGATCCGTAACTGGTCTGAGAGGATGATCAGTCACACTGGAACTGAGACACGGTCCAGACTCCTACGGGAGGCAGCAGTGGGGAATATTGGACAATGGGCGAAAGCCTGATCCAGCCATGCCGCGTGTGTGAAGAAGGTCTTCGGATTGTAAAGCACTTTAAGTTGGGAGGAAGGGTACTTACCTAATACGTGAGTATTTTGACGTTACCGACAGAATAAGCACCGGCTAACTCTGTGCCAGCAGCCGCGGTAATACAGAGGGTGCAAGCGTTAATCGGAATTACTGGGCGTAAAGCGCGCGTAGGTGGTTCGTTAAGTTGGATGTGAAATCCCCGGGCTCAACCTGGGAACTGCATCCAAAACTGGCGAGCTAGAGTATGGTAGAGGGTGGTGGAATTTCCTGTGTAGCGGTGAAATGCGTAGATATAGGAAGGAACACCAGTGGCGAAGGCGACCACCTGGACTGATACTGACACTGAGGTGCGAAAGCGTGGGGAGCAAACAGGATTAGATACCCTGGTAGTCCACGCCGTAAACGATGTCAACTAGCCGTTGGGAGCCTTGAGCTCTTAGTGGCGCAGCTAACGCATTAAGTTGACCGCCTGGGGAGTACGGCCGCAAGGTTAAAACTCAAATGAATTGACGGGGGCCCGCACAAGCGGTGGAGCATGTGGTTTAATTCGAAGCAACGCGAAGAACCTTACCAGGCCTTGACATCCAATGAACTTTCCAGAGATGGATTGGTGCCTTCGGGAACATTGAGACAGGTGCTGCATGGCTGTCGTCAGCTCGTGTCGTGAGATGTTGGGTTAAGTCCCGTAACGAGCGCAACCCTTGTCCTTAGTTACCAGCACGTCATGGTGGGCACTCTAAGGAGACTGCCGGTGACAAACCGGAGGAAGGTGGGGATGACGTCAAGTCATCATGGCCCTTACGGCCTGGGCTACACACGTGCTACAATGGTCGGTACAGAGGGTTGCCAAGCCGCGAGGTGGAGCTAATCCCATAAAACCGATCGTAGTCCGGATCGCAGTCTGCAACTCGACTGCGTGAAGTCGGAATCGCTAGTAATCGCGAATCAGAATGTCGCGGTGAATACGTTCCCGGGCCTTGTACACACCGCCCGTCACACCATGGGAGTGGGTTGCACCAGAAGTAGCTAGTCTAACCTTCGGGAGGACGGTTACCACGGTGTGATTCATGACTGGGGTGAAGTCGTAACAAGGTAGCCGTAGGGGAACCTGCGGCTGGATCACCTCCTTAATCGACGACATCAGCTGCTTCATAAGCTCCCACACGAATTGCTTGATTCATTGAAGAAGACGATTGGGTCTGTAGCTCAGTTGGTTAGAGCGCACCCCTGATAAGGGTGAGGTCGGCAGTTCGAATCTGCCCAGACCCACCAATTACTGGTGCACCCTGTAGCGATACGGGGCCATAGCTCAGCTGGGAGAGCGCCTGCCTTGCACGCAGGAGGTCAGCGGTTCGATCCCGCTTGGCTCCACCATTACAGATTGGTGTCCATCGTTTAAAGCTTAGAAATGAGCATTCCGCTGATAGGCGATGAATGTTGATTTCTGATCTTTATCAGAATCGTTCTTTAAAAATTTGGGTATGTGATAGAAAGATAGACTGGATAGCACTTTCACTGGTGTTTATTCAGGCTAAGGTAAAATTTGTGAGTTTAATCGCGAATTTTCGGCGAATGTCGTCTTCACAGTATAACCAGATTGCTTGGGGTTATATGGTCAAGTGAAGAAGCGCATACGGTGGATGCCTTGGCAGTCAGAGGCGATGAAAGACGTGGTAGCCTGCGAAAAGCTTCGGGGAGTCGGCAAACAGACTTTGATCCGGAGATGTCTGAATGGGGGAACCCAGCCATCATAAGATGGTTATCTTGTACTGAATACATAGGTGCAAGAGGCGAACCAGGGGAACTGAAACATCTAAGTACCCTGAGGAAAAGAAATCAACCGAGATTCCCTTAGTAGTGGCGAGCGAACGGGGACTAGCCCTTAAGTGGCTTTGAGATTAGCGGAACGCTCTGGAAAGTGCGGCCATAGTGGGTGATAGCCCTGTACGCGAAAGTCTCTTAGTCATGAAATCGAGTAGGACGGAGCACGAGAAACTTTGTCTGAATATGGGGGGACCATCCTCCAAGGCTAAATACTACTGACTGACCGATAGTGAACTAGTACCGTGAGGGAAAGGCGAAAAGAACCCCGGAGAGGGGAGTGAAATAGATCCTGAAACCGTATGCGTACAAGCAGTGGGAGCAGACTTTGTTCTGTGACTGCGTACCTTTTGTATAATGGGTCAGCGACTTATATTCAGTGGCGAGCTTAACCGAATAGGGGAGGCGTAGCGAAAGCGAGTCTTAATAGGGCGTTTAGTCGCTGGGTATAGACCCGAAACCGGGCGATCTATCCATGGGCAGGTTGAAGGTTAGGTAACACTGACTGGAGGACCGAACCGACTACCGTTGAAAAGTTAGCGGATGACCTGTGGATCGGAGTGAAAGGCTAATCAAGCTCGGAGATAGCTGGTTCTCCTCGAAAGCTATTTAGGTAGCGCCTCATGTATCACTGTAGGGGGTAGAGCACTGTTTCGGCTAGGGGGTCATCCCGACTTACCAAACCGATGCAAACTCCGAATACCTACAAGTGCCGAGCATGGGAGACACACGGCGGGTGCTAACGTCCGTCGTGAAAAGGGAAACAACCCAGACCGTCAGCTAAGGTCCCAAAGTTATGGTTAAGTGGGAAACGATGTGGGAAGGCTTAGACAGCTAGGAGGTTGGCTTAGAAGCAGCCACCCTTTAAAGAAAGCGTAATAGCTCACTAGTCGAGTCGGCCTGCGCGGAAGATGTAACGGGGCTCAAACCATACACCGAAGCTACGGGTATCACGTAAGTGATGCGGTAGAGGAGCGTTCTGTAAGCCTGTGAAGGTGAGTTGAGAAGCTTGCTGGAGGTATCAGAAGTGCGAATGCTGACATGAGTAACGACAATGGGTGTGAAAAACACCCACGCCGAAAGACCAAGGTTTCCTGCGCAACGTTAATCGACGCAGGGTTAGTCGGTCCCTAAGGCGAGGCTGAAAAGCGTAGTCGATGGAAAACAGGTTAATATTCCTGTACTTCTAGTTATTGCGATGGAGGGACGGAGAAGGCTAGGCCAGCTTGGCGTTGGTTGTCCAAGTTTAAGGTGGTAGGCTGGAATCTTAGGTAAATCCGGGGTTCTAAGGCCGAGAGCTGATGACGAGTTACCTTTTAGGTGACGAAGTGGTTGATGCCATGCTTCCAAGAAAAGCTTCTAAGCTTCAGATAACTAGGAACCGTACCCCAAACCGACACAGGTGGTTGGGTAGAGAATACCAAGGCGCTTGAGAGAACTCGGGTGAAGGAACTAGGCAAAATGGCACCGTAACTTCGGGAGAAGGTGCGCCGGTGAGGGTGAAGGACTTGCTCCGTAAGCCCATGCCGGTCGAAGATACCAGGCCGCTGCGACTGTTTATTAAAAACACAGCACTCTGCAAACACGAAAGTGGACGTATAGGGTGTGACGCCTGCCCGGTGCCGGAAGGTTAATTGATGGGGTTAGCTAACGCGAAGCTCTTGATCGAAGCCCCGGTAAACGGCGGCCGTAACTATAACGGTCCTAAGGTAGCGAAATTCCTTGTCGGGTAAGTTCCGACCTGCACGAATGGCGTAACGATGGCGGCGCTGTCTCCACCCGAGACTCAGTGAAATTGAAATCGCTGTGAAGATGCAGTGTATCCGCGGCTAGACGGAAAGACCCCGTGAACCTTTACTATAGCTTTGCACTGGACTTTGAATTTGCTTGTGTAGGATAGGTGGGAGGCTTTGAAGCGTGGACGCCAGTTCGCGTGGAGCCATCCTTGAAATACCACCCTGGCAACTTTGAGGTTCTAACTCAGGTCCGTTATCCGGATCGAGGACAGTGTATGGTGGGTAGTTTGACTGGGGCGGTCTCCTCCTAAAGAGTAACGGAGGAGTACGAAGGTGCGCTCAGACCGGTCGGAAATCGGTCGTAGAGTATAAAGGCAAAAGCGCGCTTGACTGCGAGACAGACACGTCGAGCAGGTACGAAAGTAGGTCTTAGTGATCCGGTGGTTCTGTATGGAAGGGCCATCGCTCAACGGATAAAAGGTACTCCGGGGATAACAGGCTGATACCGCCCAAGAGTTCATATCGACGGCGGTGTTTGGCACCTCGATGTCGGCTCATCACATCCTGGGGCTGAAGCCGGTCCCAAGGGTATGGCTGTTCGCCATTTAAAGTGGTACGCGAGCTGGGTTTAGAACGTCGTGAGACAGTTCGGTCCCTATCTGCCGTGGACGTTTGAGATTTGAGAGGGGCTGCTCCTAGTACGAGAGGACCGGAGTGGACGAACCTCTGGTGTTCCGGTTGTCACGCCAGTGGCATTGCCGGGTAGCTATGTTCGGAAAAGATAACCGCTGAAAGCATCTAAGCGGGAAACTTGCCTCAAGATGAGATCTCACTGGAACCTTGAGTTCCCTGAAGGGCCGTCGAAGACTACGACGTTGATAGGTTGGGTGTGTAAGCGCTGTGAGGCGTTGAGCTAACCAATACTAATTGCCCGTGAGGCTTGACCATATAACACCCAAGCAATTTGCTTAAGAGCGAGTTGCGGTGTGTGAAGACGAAACGAACCGAAAGTTCGAGAAAACACACAAAGCTATTACATACCCAATTTGCTGAAGCGTCGAAAGACGACTCGGCACACCGAATTTCTTGACGACCATAGAGCATTGGAACCACCTGATCCCATCCCGAACTCAGAAGTGAAACGATGCATCGCCGATGGTAGTGTGGGGTTTCCCCATGTGAGAGTAGGTCATCGTCAAGATTAAATTCCGAAACCCCAATTGCGAAAGCAGTTGGGGTTTTGTCTTTTGTGCGCAGAAAAACCTTTCAACGGAGAGCAGCGCCCTTCGACTCAAGACTGTCTCAAGCCGAAGGCACCCTTGACCGGCGTTAACGTCCCAGGCTGTTGTGCGTTAGCCGGGTTACCCACTTGCCATGCTGCTCGCCACTCTTCAATGCCCGCAGTTTCTCCGGCAGTTGGTTGAAGTCGAATTCAATCAGCGGTGCAGGTTGCAGCAGTCCTGATACGGTTTGGCTCATCAGTTGTTCGGCGTACTGACGTAGCTGTTGCCAGTCGACCCGGCTGCCGTAAGCGTGAATGCTGTTGAGGGCCACCTCATGGAGTGAGATCGCGGTGCTGAACGCCGGCAATGGCGTCGTCTCCTGACGATCCTGAATGCACACCAGGTGCCCGTTGTAGCCCAGCAGCGCTGCCAGGCTGCGCGCGTGAGCGCCGCTGACGGTATCGAACAGCGCATGCAGGTGACGTTCCCCCAACCGTGATTGCAGCTCGGTTTGCCAAGTGGCTGTCTGATAGTCGAAGACCCCGACCGCGCCCTGCGCCAGCAACCGCGCATGGTGCTTGGCGGACGCTGTCGCCCACACCCGCAGACCGCGTTGCGCCGCCAACTGAACCAGCAGCGAACCCACTGCCCCGCCAGCCCCCACCACCAGCACATCACGTGCACCTACAACGGGGACTTTATCCAGCGCCTGCAAGGCGGTCAGGCCGGGGCAGGGCAGGCTGGCGGCAACCGCGTCATCCAGTGACTCAGGAACCGGCAGCGCCGCATCGGCATCGAGCAGGCAATACTCGGCGAAGCTGCCATCACGGCTCAGCGACTGGTGATAAGCCACCCGCGTACCGACCTTCAGCGTCACTGCGGCTCCCGCGGCCACCACCACCCCGACGCCATCGACACCAGGCACCCGGCCGCTATGCCAATCGGCATGCCCCCACTCGATGATCTTCCAGTCCACCGGGTTGAGGGCGATCGCGGTATTGGCGATCAACACTTCCTTGGGCCCCGGTTGCGGCAATACCTTGCGGATCAGTTGAAGGCCTTCCAGGCCGGCCCCTGCGGTCCAGCCCCAGGCGTTGTATTCAGTTGGCATGGTGAAACCTCGGCAGTACGAATTCGGCAATTTCCTCGATGGCCTCGGCCACCGGACGTTCGCTGCGCCGCAGATGCAGGCCGACATGCTGCACGCCCGCTTCTCGCAGGGCCTGCAACTCGTCGATCAATGCCAGGCGCCCACAGCGGCCGCCAAAGCGCAGGCGCTGCATGGGGGCATGCGGGTCAGCGGCGAGGTCCAGGTGGACGAAGCTGATATAGGGTTTGTCGCCACCGACCTCACGCCAGAGCGCGACGCGTCGGCGGTGCTCCTCCGAGGTGCCCGGATAGGCCAGCCAGCCGTCCATGTGCTCACCGATCCAGGCCGGCGATTGCTGGCCCAGTCCGGCCACCAGCAGCGGTGCGGCTTCAGGGCGCTGTGGCAGCAGATGCGCGCCCTCGGGCAAGCGATCCTGCCCCTGGCTGTGCAGCAGCTCGACCGCATCGCGAAAGAGCTCCCCACGCTGGGCGTAATCGACGCCGAACAGCGGATACTCCATCGGCCGGTCACCACTGGCGACCCCCAGCAGCAAGCGACCATCGCTCAACTCGTCGATGCTGTTGGCCGCCTTGAGGGTCAGCCACGGCTGACGCAGCGGCAGGACCACCGCGGCGGTCCCGAGCATGATGTTCTGCGTGATGCCGGCCAGGTAGCCGAGATAGGAAAAGGTTTCGAAGACCTGAGCGGCATCGCCGAAATTCGGGTCGTACACCGGCACATCACGTACCCACAGCGCACGAAAGCCGGCCTGGTCCGCCAAACGGGCGAGGGTTGCATGTTGCTTGAGGTCCGGCACGCCGAAGGGGCGACCTGCGATCTGGCGCAGGCGTTGGCCAGCGCTGGACCAGTCGTTGTCCAGCGGCAGTTCCAGGCCGATGGAAAAGTTGTTCCTGCCAAGCAGGCGTTGAAACCGAGGGTGCATGAAGGGCTCCAGCGTCTCGCCCGTGGCAAGACGGTCATAGGGATTACAGGGCAGCAGTATCCCCAGGCCCGGCCCATGGAAAAATGCATGAATCGGAACAACAATCTTGAGCGGGCATCACGAATCGGCCGAATTCTTCATGAAAGCGCCAGGGCGGTTTTTGGTATGGTGCAGCTCGTTTTTCAAGGGACCGACATTCACCCGCACGGACCAGCGTTCACTATTCCACGAGAAGCTGTAGCAATGCCTGAACCGATACCGATCAAGGACCACGAAAAAGAGACGCAGCTGGTCAACAAAAGACTGTTGGCCTGTGCCCTGTTGGTGGTCGCCATCACCTGCACCCTGATCGGGCGCCTGTATTTCCTGCAGGTGGTCGAGTTCGACTATCACTCGACCATCTCCGAAAACAATCGTGTGCACGTGCTGCCCATCACCCCGACCCGCGGCCTGATCTACGACCGCAACGGCGTGCTGCTGGCCGACAACCGTCCCAGTTTCAACCTGACCATTACCCGTGAGCGCACCACCGACCTCAAAGGCGAGCTGGACCAGGTGGTCAGCCTGCTGCACCTGCCCGCCGAAGACCGGGTCCTGTTCGACAAGGCGCTGAAGCAGTCACGCCACCCATTCGTGCCGGTCACCCTGTTCTATGAACTGACCGAAGAGCAGATCGCCGTGCTGGCGGTCAACGAGTACCGCCTGCCGGGGCTGGAGGTCGAGGCGCAGTTCGTGCGGCACTATCCGATGGGCGCGCACTTCGCCCATTCCATCGGCTATGTCGGGCGCATCAACGAGAAGGAAGCCAAGGTCCTGGACTCGGTGGAATACCGCGGCACCCAGTCGATCGGCAAGACCGGGATCGAGCGGTTCTACGAGTCCGAGCTGCATGGCCACGTCGGCTATGAAGAGGTGGAAACCAACGCCCAGGGCCGGGTCATGCGGGTGCTCAAGCACACCGATCCGATCCCTGGAAAAAACATCGTGCTCAGCCTCGATGTGAAGTTGCAGGAGGCGGCCGAGGCGGCCCTGGGCGACCGTCGCGGATCGGTGGTGGCCCTCGATCCGCAGACCGGCGAAGTGCTGGCCATGGTCAGCAAGCCGAGCTTCGACCCGAACCTGTTCGTCACCGGCATCAGCTTCAAGGAGTACAGCGCGTTACGCGACTCCATCGACCGGCCGCTGTTCAACCGCGTGCTGCGCGGCCTGTATGCGCCGGGGTCGACCATCAAGCCGGAAGTGGCGATCGCCGGGCTGGATTCCGGGGTGGTCAACGCCTCGACCCGGGTGTTCGATCCGGGTTACTACCAACTGCCGGACGTCGACCACAAATACCGCAACTGGAACCACAGCGGCGACGGCTGGGTGGACCTGGACGCGGCGATCATGCGCTCCAACGACACCTACTTCTACGACCTGGCGCACAAGCTCGGTATCGACCGCCTGCACGATTACCTGGCGATGTTCGGCCTGGGCGAGAAAGTCTCCCTGGACATGTTCGAGGAAGCATCGGGGCTGATGCCGTCCCAGGCCTGGAAGCGCGCCACCCGGCGCCAGCCGTGGTTCCCCGGCGAGACGGTGATTCTCGGCATCGGCCAAGGCTACATGCAGGTCACTCCATTGCAGCTGGCCCAGGCGACGGCGCTGATTGCCAACAAGGGCGTGTGGAATCGCCCTCATCTGGCCAAGACCGTCGATGGCGTGGCGCCGGTGGACGAACACCCGATGCCGAATATCCAGCTCAAGGACCCGGTCGACTGGGACCTGGTCAGCCACGGCATGCAGATGGTGATGCACGCGCCCCGCGGCACCGCGCGCGACGCAGCGGCCGGCGCGCAATACCGCATCGCCGGCAAGAGCGGTACGGCGCAGGTGGTGGCGATCAAGCAGGGCGAGCGTTACAACCGGCTCAAGACCCACGAGCGTCATCGCGACAATGCCCTGTTCGTCGGTTTCGCCCCGGCCGAGCACCCGCAGATCGTGGTGGCGGTGATGATCGAGAACGGCGAGGCCGGTGGCCGGGTCGCGGGGCCGGTGGTGCGTCAGGTCATGGATGCCTGGCTGCTCGACCAGCAAGGCCACCTGAAGCCGCAATACGCCAGCCCCGGCAAGGGGCCGGACGTTCCCCACGCCTGAGTCATTTGAACATCAGGCTGTCCGGCACCTGCTCACGAATACTGAGCATGTGCTGGATGCTGTCCAGGAACAGAGTTTCGGCCTGGCTCATCTTCTGTTCCCGGTGCCACAGCAGCTGGATATCGAAATCCACCACGCCCTCGTCCGGCGGCAAACGCCAGAGCAGCCCTTGCTCGACATTCCGTTTGACCAGGTGGATCGGCAGGCAGCCGATACCGAACCCTGCGCAGACCAGGCGATAAATCTCTTCGAAACTGGTGGAGGAGGCGACGATCTTGCCGGTAAAGCCCTGCTGGTCGCGAAACAGTGTCAACGGTGACAGGTTGCCCCCCAACTGGTCGCTGGTGAAGCTGACGAAGTTCTCGTTGGCCAGTTGTTGCAGGCTCAGATTCTGCTGGCCGAACAGCCGGTGACGCTGGCCGCAGAAGTAGGCATACCGCTCGCGAAACAGCACCCGCTGCTCCAGCCTGGGCTGCGGCAGACGACACAACCCGACCCCCAGGGTCGCGGTCTTTTGCAGCAGCGAACTGATGATGTCCGAGCTGCCCATCACCTCGACTTCCAGCTCGATTTTCGGGTGGGCCTCATGGAAATCGGCGAGGAACTCATCGTAGTGCGGCGCCTGCACGCCGCTGACGGTGAGGATGCGGATCTTGCCCACCACGTCGTCGTTGCGGCTCTCCACCACGGTGCCCAGGCGCGAAATATCGCCATAGATATCGGTGGCGATGCGCAGCACTTCCTCCCCGGTTTCCGTCAGCTCGAAGCGCCGTCCGCTGCGGGCGATCAACACGCAATCGAGCTGTTCCTCCAGGCGCTTGAGGGCCTGGCTGACCGCCGACTGGGTGATGTGCAGGCGCGCGGCGGCGCGGCTCATGCTGCCTTCCTGGCCGATCACCAGGTAGGTGCGCAGCAGGTTCCAGTCCAGGCGATCGTTGAGGAAACGCCGGCCGACCCAGGGGTTGGACGTGGAGAGTGGTGTAGGCATGGCGGCTCCATCTAGTAGCTGTGCTAATAGCAAGGATAAGGATTTGAAAATTGACTAATCCTGGCACGCCGGCGATAAAGCCCACAAGCGCCGCAGAGCGCCGTGATCCAAGCCTTCCGCACCTGCCCAAAACTACAATTACACAGGGTCCTTGCATGCACACCACCCCTCAACCGCGCAGAGCCGCGGCGGCGGCCTTTATCGGCACGACCATCGAGTTCTACGACTTCTACATCTACGCCACGGCTGCGGCCCTGGTCCTCGGTCAGGTGTTCTTTCCCAGCAGCGACCCGGTGATGAGCACCCTGGCGGCGTTCGGCAGCTTCGCCGTGGGCTTCATTGCCCGGCCCATGGCCGGCATGGTGTTCGGCCATCTGGGCGATCGCCTCGGGCGCAAGAAAATGCTGCTGGTGACCATGGCACTGATGGGCCTGGCCACCACCGGCATCGGCCTGTTGCCCAGCTATGCCAGCGTCGGTATCTGGGCGCCCATCGGCCTGATCGTGCTGCGCATCATCCAGGGCATTTCCGTGGGCGGCGAGTGGGGCGGGGCGGTGCTGATGGCCAGCGAACATGCTCCGGCCAGGCGCAAGACTTTCTACGCTTCCTTTGCCCAGCTCGGCAGCCCGGCCGGCCTGCTGCTGGCGTTGATCGCCTTCCGCCTGGTGACCAGCCTCGACCAGCAGGACTTCCTCGACTGGGGTTGGCGCCTGCCGTTCCTCGCCAGCGGCGTGCTGATGATGTTCGGCCTGATGATCCGTTCCGGCGTGCACGAGTCGCCGGAGTTCGCCAAGGCCCGGGCCAACAATGAGACCGCCCAGTACCCGGTGATGGAAGTGCTGCGCAGCTGCTGGAAGCAGATCCTGTTCGCCGCCGCGGTGACCATCGGTTCGGCCGGCTTCTTCTTCACCAACACCTTCATGATCACCTACGTCACCCAGTACCAGGGCATTTCCCGGGCGACCATTCTCGATTGCCTGTTCCTGGTGACGATCATCCAACTGCTGTCGCAGCCGCTCTCCGCGTTGCTGGCCGAGCGTATCGGCGAGGGGCGCTTCCTCAAGTGGGTGGCGCTGCTGTGCATGGCCACGCCGTACCCGATGTTCCTGTTGGTCGGCACCCAGAACATTGTGCTGATGACCCTCGGCATCGCCCTGGCGGTGGTGATTCTCTCGGCGCTGTACGCGGTGATCGCCGGCTACATGACCCAGGCCTTCCCGGTGCACCTGCGCTACTCGGGGATCTCCATCGCCTACCAACTGGCCTGCGCGGTCGCCGGTGGCAGCACGCCGCTGATCGGCACCTTGCTGGCCAGCAAATTCTCGGGGCAGTGGCTGCCGCTGGCGGCGTTCTTCAGCCTGCTGTCGGCCCTGTCATTGATCGGCGTCTGCGGCCTGGCCCGGCTGCGCGCCAACCCTACCGTCCACCACGCTGCCAAAGAGGTGTATTCGTGAGCAAACCTGAACACATGAGCCCGATTGAATGGCAGGCCCGCTGCGAGCTGGCGGCCCTGTATCGACTGGTCGCGCACTTTCGCATGACCGACCTGATCGACACCCACATCACCCTGCGCATTCCTGGGCCGGAGCATCACTTTTTGATCAACCGCTACGGGGTGATTTTCGACCGCATGCGTGCCAGCGACCTGGTGCGCATCGACCAGCAAGGGCGCATCGTCGATCCGCACTACGCCGGGCACCGGGTCAACGCCGCCGGCTTCGTCATTCACTCGGCGATCCACATGGCGCGCCCGGATCTCAACTGCGTGATCCACACCCACACCGCCGCCGGCATGGCGGTGGCCGCGCAGAAACAGGGGCTGCTGCCCATCAGCCAGCATGCGCTGAAGTTCTACGGCAAGCTGGCGTACCACACCTATGAAGGCATCGCCCTGTCCCTCGACGAGCGCGAGCGCCTGATCGCCGACCTCGGCCCGCACAAGGCGATGATCCTGCGCAACCACGGCCTGCTGGTGGGCGGTGCCAGCGTCGCCCATGCCTTCCAGGAGATCCATTTCCTCGAGCGCGCCTGCCAGGCCCAGGTCCAGGCGCTGGCCGGCGGTTGCGAGCTGAACTACCCGTCGCCGGAAGTCTGCGCCCACACCGCCGAACAGTTCGAACGCGACGACGCCGACAACATCATCGAACTGGCCTGGGAAGCCGCCCTGACCCTGATCGAGTCCCAGCGCGAGTCCTATCTGTCATGAGCATCGTGGTGCTGCTGTCCCGCGACAGCCTGTTGCTCAAGCAACTGCAGGCCGCCTTCGCCCGCTGCGTGCCACAGCTGCAGGCGGTGCTGGCCGACGACCCGCGTGCCGCCCAGGCACCCATGGCCGCCTGCTGGTTTCCACCCGCCGGCAGCCTGGGGCGTTTGCCCAATCTGCAAGTGATTCATTCGGTGGCCGCGGGCATCGACCACCTGGAGCACGACCCTTCGTGCCCGGACCTGCCGATCTGCCGGGTGGTGGACCCGGGGCACCGCCAGGGCATGACCGAGTACCTGCGCTGGGCGGTGATCCACTATCACCGCGGCTTCGACCGGGTGCTGGAGCAGCAGCGCGAACGGCACTGGGAGCGACCGCTGCAACGGCCGGCGCGGAAGTTCAAGGTCGGGGTCATGGGCCTGGGTTCCCTGGGTAGCGCCATTGCCCTCGACCTGGCCGCCGCCGGCTACGACGTGCGTGGCTGGGCTCGCAGTGCCAAGAGCCTGGCGGGGGTGCAGACCTTCGTCGGGCCGGGGCAACTGGAGCCCTTTCTCGATGCAGTGGAGCTGCTGATCAACCTGTTGCCGCTGACTGCCGAGACCCGCGGCATTCTCGGGCGAGACAGCTTTGCCCGGCTGGCCCGCGGTGCGGCGCTGGTCAATGTCGGGCGGGGTGGCCACCTCAACCTCGACGACTTGCGCCAGGCCCTGGCCAGCGGCCAACTGCGCGGCGCCTTGCTCGACGTGTTCGAGCAGGAACCGCTGCCGGCCGATGATCCGCTGTGGACCATGCCCGGGGTCACCATTACCCCGCACATGGCGTCGGCGGCCTCCCACGATTGCATTGCCGAGCAGGTGGCGGACAACCTGCGGCGCCTGCAAGCCGGCGAGCCGCTGTTGAACGAGGTAGACAGGGCCCAGGGTTACTGAGCGCCCAGGCAGGCCTGCAAGGCTTCGATAAAGACCGTCTCGGCGCGGCTCATGCGCTGTTCGCGGTTCCACAGCAGATGGATGTCGACGTCGGCGATGCCGTCGTGGGGCGGCAGGCGCCACAGCAGCCCGGCCTCGACATCGGCCGCCACCACATGCTCGGGCAGGCAGCCGATGCCGTAGCCGGCGATCACCAGGCGCCGCACTTCCTCCAGGCTTGGCGACGAGGCGACGATGCGCCCGCTGAAACCCTGCTGGTCGCGAAAGATGGTCAGCGGCGAGAGCATGCCGCCGATCTGGTCGCTGGTGAAACTGACAAAATTCTCCCGCTGCAAATCGCCTTCGGCCACCTTCTGCTGGCCGAACAGGGCATGGTGCTTGCCGCAGAAAAACGCATAGCGCTGGCGCAGGAACAACCGCTGTTCCAGGCGCGGCTGGGGCCGGCGGTTGAGGCTCAGGCCGAGGGTCGCGGTTTTTTCCTGCAGGGCGCTGACGATGTCCGAGCTGCGCATCACCTCGATCTCCAGGTCGACCCGCGGATGCTGGCGATGGAAGTCGGCGAGGAAGTCATCGAAACGCTCGGAAAAGATCCGGCTGATCATCAGCAGGCGCACCTTGCCGATCACCTCGTCGGCCGGCTGCTCCAACACGCCGCTGACCTGGGACATCTGCCCGTAGATCTCGCCGGCCAGGTGGAAGATCTGCTCGCCGATTTCGGTCAAGGCAAAACGTGGCCCGCGCCGGGCAATCAACTGACGGCCCAATTGTTCCTCCAGGCGCTTGAGGGCCTGGCTCACCGCCGGCTGGGTCAGGTGCAGGCGGGCGGCCGCGCGGCTGATGCTCAGCTCCTGGCCGATCACCCGAAAAGTGCGCAGCAGGTTCCAGTCCAGGCGGTCGTTGAGCAGGCGGTCGGGCAGGCGGTTGGACATGGCGCAGGGCTCTGGGTCGAAGGACAGGGCTGATAATAAGCAGCAGTAATAATCAGCATAATAAATAGAAAATTGACTAATTATAGGCCCGCGACGATAAATCCCTCCCAGACAGGCGCCGCCAGAGCGCCTCTGCGTTCCCGTTCTCTCCTGCCAGAAAAATAATCAAAGGAGCACGATCCATGAAGCCTTCCGCTTCGCCCCAGCCGCGCCGTGCGGCGGCCGCCGCCTTTATCGGCACCATGATCGAGTGGTACGACTTCTACATCTACGCCACCGCTGCGGCGCTGGTGTTCGGCGCCTTGTTCTTCCCCTCCGACGACAAACTGTTCAGCACCATGGCGGCCTTCGGCACCTTCGCCGTGGGCTTCTTCGCCCGGCCACTGGGCGGCATCGTGTTCGGCCATATCGGCGATCGCATCGGGCGCAAGAAGTCCCTGGTGATCACCCTGCTGATGATGGGCGTGGTCACGGTGTGCATCGGCCTGCTGCCGACTTATGCACAGATCGGCGCGGCGGCGCCGGTGCTGCTGATCCTGCTGCGCATCGTCCAGGGCATTGCCGTCGGTGGCGAGTGGGGCGGGGCGGTGTTGATGGCCGGCGAGCATGCGCCCAAGGGCCGGCGCAACTTCTTCGCCTCCTTCGCCCAGCTGGGCAGCCCGGCCGGGTTGATCCTGTCGCTGCTGGCTTTCAGCGCGGTCACCCGCCTGCCCGAAGAAGACCTGATGAGCTGGGGCTGGCGCCTGCCGTTCCTCGCCAGCGCACTGTTGCTGGTGGTGGGCCTGGCGATTCGCCTGGGGGTCAATGAGTCGCCGGAATTCCTCGCCAGCCGCGAGCAGGCGCACAAGGCCCAGCGCAAGGAGCAGGCGCCGGTGATGGAAGTGCTGCAAAGCGCCTGGCGCCCGCTGCTGCTGTGCATCGGCGCCAATACCCTGGGCATCGCCGGGGTGTATTTCACCAACACCTTCATGATTGCCTACAGCACCCAGCAACTGGGGTTGCCGCGTTCGCTGATCCTGGAATGCCTGTTCGTGGTGGCAATCATCCAGTTCTGCATCCAGCCGCTGGCGGCCTGGACCGCCGAGAAGCTCGGCGCCACGCGTTTCCTGTGCCTGGCGTCGTTGCTGGCCATGGCGTCGCCATACCCGATGTTCGTGCTGGTGAGCAGCGGCCAGGCGCCGCTGATCATTCTCGGCATCGCCCTGGCGGTGGTGTGCATGGCGTCCTTCTATGCGGTGATCGCCGGCTACGTCAGCGGCATGTTCGAGACCCGCGTGCGCTACACCGCGATCTCCCTGGCCTATCAGGTCTGCGGCGCCGTGGCCGGTGGCCTGACGCCGTTGATCGGCACCTGGCTGGCCCACCAGTTCGCCGGCCAGTGGTGGCCGATGGCGCTGTTCTACAGCCTGATCGCGACTATCTCGCTGCTCTGCGTACTGGCCCTGTCTCGCCGGCATGCCGCCGCCCACCGCCTGGAAATGGCTTGAGTTTTTATCGCATCCGGAGAACCGAAGCATGTTGAAGATCAACGGCGAACGCCTGTGGGCGAGCCTGATGGCCATGGCCGAAATCGGCGCGACCGCCCGTGGCGGCAGCTGCCGCCTGGCCCTGAGCGAAGACGACAAGGCCGGGCGCGAACTGTTCGCCCGCTGGTGCCTGGAGGCCGGCATGAGCCTGAGCGTCGACCCCATTGGCAACCTGTTTGCCCGCCGTCCGGGCAGCGATCCCGATGCCGCCCCGGTGATGATGGGCAGCCACCTCGACACCCAGCCCGAAGGCGGGCGCTTCGATGGCGTGTACGGCGTGCTCGCCGGCCTGGAGGTGGTGCGCCGCCTCAACGATCTGCAGATCCAGACCCGCAAGCCGCTGGAAGTGGCGGTGTGGACCAACGAGGAGGGCGCGCGTTTCACCCCGGCCATGTTCGGCTCGGCGGTGTTCACCGGGATCATGGACCTGGAGACCGCCTTGGCGGTGCGCGACGCCGGCGGCATCAGCGTCGCCGAGGCGCTACACGCCACCGGCTACGCCGGCACACGGCCGCTGGGCGGGGCGGTGGATGCCTATTTCGAGGCGCATATCGAGCAGGGGCCGATCCTCGAAGACAACGCCAAGAGCATCGGCGTGGTCAGCGGCGGCCAGGCGATCCGCTGGCTCGACGTGCAGGTCGAAGGCATGGCGGCCCACGCCGGCACCACGCCCATGCCGCTGCGCAAGGACGCGCTCTACGGCGCCGCGCAGATGATCCTGGCGATCGAAACCCTGGCCACGGATTTCGCCCCCGAGGGCCTGACCACCGTCGGTGAGCTGAGCATCGCCAAATCCTCGCGCAACACCATTCCCGGCCTGTTGCAGTTCACTGTCGATTTGCGGCACCACCGCGACAGCGCCATCGAATCCATGGAACAGGAGGTGCGCGCGCGGCTTGGCGCCATCGCCGAGCGACGCCAGCTGAAGGTGACCATCAGCCCGCACTGGATCAGCCCGGCCACGCCCTTCGATGCCGACTGCGTGGCGGCGGTGCAGCAGGCGGTGGACGGCCTGGGCTACGCTCAACAATCGATCGTCAGCGGCGCCGGCCACGACGCGATTCATCTGGCGCGGTTTTGCCCGACGGCCATGGTCTTCATCCCTTGCGTCGGCGGCCTGAGCCACAACGAAGCCGAAGACGTCTTGCCCGAGGACGTGCGCCAGGGCACCGACGTATTGCTCAACGCCGTGCTGGCCCGCGCCGGCCGGGTCGAATAAGGAGAAGGTCATGCGCAGTTTTTTCCACCCCGAACAGCTGCTGCACCACCCGCGCAGCTATTACTCCCGCGGCCAGATGCGCACGCCCCAGGAAGTGCCCGAGCGCGCCCAGCGCCTGGTGCAGGCCGCGCACTCCCTGGGCTTTGACGTGCAGCAACCGGAGGATGCCGGCCTGGAGCCGCTGCTGGCGGTGCACGGCGCGGCGTACCTGCAGTTCCTCAAGGAAGCTCACCAGCGCTGGAAGGAAATTCCCGAAGACTGGGGCGAGGAGGTGATGTCGAACATCTTCGTCCGCGAACCCAACGCCCTGCGCGGCATCCTCGCCCAGGCCGCACGTTACCTGGCCGATGGCAGCTGCCCGGTGGGCGAACTGACCTGGCGTTCGGCCTACTGGTCGGCGCAAAGCGCGATTGCCGGCGCCCGGGCCCTGCTCGACGGCGAGCCGGCGGCCTACGCCCTGTGCCGCCCGCCGGGCCACCACGCCCGGGCCGAAGCCGCCGGCGGCTTCTGCTACCTGAACAACGCGGCGATCGCCGCCCAGGTGCTGCGCGAGAAGTTCGCCCGGGTCGCGGTGCTGGACACCGACATGCACCACGGCCAGGGCATCCAGGAAATCTTCTACGAGCGCGACGACGTGCTGTACGTCTCGGTGCACGGCGACCCGACCAACTTCTACCCGGGCGTCGCCGGCTTCGCCGACGAGCGCGGCAGCGGCGCGGGGCTGGGCTACAACCTCAACCTGCCCATGGCCCACGGCGCCAGCGAAGCCGATTTCCTCGCCCAACTGGAAACCGCCCTGGCGGCGGTAAAGACCTTCGACGCGCAAGTGCTGGTGCTGTCCCTGGGCTTTGACATCTACGAACTCGACCCACAAAGCAAAGTCGCGGTAACCCGCGAAGGTTTCGCCCGCCTCGGCGAACGCATCCGCAGCCTCGGCCTGCCGTGTTTGATCGTGCAGGAAGGCGGCTACCACCTGGAAAGCCTGGAAGACAACGCACGGGCATTCTTTGCCGAGGCTGGGGCCTGGAAACTCTGATTGCGGTGGTTGTCAGATCGCTTCGCGGGCAAGCCTCGCTCCTACAGACAGTGGTGCTTCTGTAGGAGCGAGGCTTGCCCGCGATGAACGTTAACGATAACGCGCCACCCCTGAACGCCCCTCATAGCAAAGCCCCGAATCAAAAGATCCAGGGGCTTTTTTAGCGCCTGCAACAGGCTGCCGCAGAGGACGGCGGGAGGGGAGGCTCAAGCGCTTAGGGACGGCCCTAGCATCGCCTTGCCCTGGGCAACATCCAGCAACGCCACACCATCGCTCAGCAGCAGCGAGG
>NZ_JAQZAB010000083.1:0-20885 GCF_028640915.1 Pseudomonas sp. B3G-3
AAGAAGCTGTGATGGTCGCCGCTGTGGCGGGCATAGAACATCCGCGCGAAGGCCTGCTTGCCGCGATAAGATCGTTCATCCACAACAACCTCTCGCCTATTCCAGCACCGTCACCGTCGCCGTAGTCCCGGCGCGCAACCTGTCCTTGCCCGGGTAATCGGGGTCTATGGCGATCCGCACCGGCACCCGCTGCGCCAGCTTGACCCAGGTGTAGCTGGGGTTGATGTTGGCCAGCAGGCGGCTGCCCTGGGAGTTCTCGCGGTCGGTAATGGCGAAGGCGATGCTCTGCACCTGGCCGCCGAAGGTCTCGCCGCTCATCAGCTGGATGCGCACCGCACTGCCCTCCTCGATCCGCGGCAGCTTGGTCTCCTCGAAGTAACCACTGATATAGAAGGAGTCGCTGTCCACCAGCGCCAGCAAGGCCGCGCCGGCACTGGCGTAGTCGCCCTGGCGGGTCTGCAGGTTGGTCACGTAGCCGCTGACCGGGGCTTCGACCCGGGTGCGCTGCAGGTCCAGTTCGGCCTGTTTCAGCGCCGCCTGGGCCAGGTGCACGTTGGCCTGGGCCAGGCCGAGATTGGCCTGGTCGCGCAACAGATCGGCCTGGGCCACCGCCACATCGGTATTGGACTTCTCCCACTCCTCGCCGGAAATCGCGAAGCCCTGCTTCAGGCTCCGGCGCCGACGCTCTTCGCTTTGCCGCTGCTTGAGCTGCGCCGCGCTGGCGGCAATCGCCGCTTCGGACTGGCCGAGGGTGGCGACCGCCACTTCCACCGAACGCTTGGCATGCTCCACGGCCAGGGCATATTGCGCCGGGTCGATCTCCAGCAGCAGTTGGCCCTTGTCCACGTGCTGGTTGTCCTGCACCTTCAGGCTGACGATGCGTCCGGCGACGTCCGCCGACAGGGTCACCACATCGGCCCGCACCCGCGCATCGCGGGTCCAGGGCGCGCGGGTGTAATGCTCCCAGGCGAACCAGCCCAGCACGAGCGCCAGCACTACCGCCACCAGGGTGATCGAGCGGGCCAGGGTGTTTTTCAGATTCATAGGCTTCCCATCAGCAAAATGACCGTGGCGCAGACGCAGGCATACAGCGCCCCTTCGAACAAGGCTTCGTGCCAGACGAAGCGCAACACACCGAGGCGCCGCAGCCCCCAGTCGAGCAGCAGGAAAATCGGCAAGGCCAGCAACAGGGCCTGGGCAATGGGCGGCAGGTAGACGCCGCCGAACTCGAAATCAATGGGCAAGGGCCGGTTCTCCTGTTTCCGTGGGTTGCAGCATGGGGCTGTAGCGCTCCAGGAAGGCGCCGACGATCAGCAGCGAGACGCGCATGCGGAACACCGACCACAGCTGCTCGTGGGCCTGGGGCCGGTCGTCGGTGTGCAACTGGTCGAGGTAGTCGCCCAGCTGCCGCAGCCGCGCCAGCAGCTCATCCACCTCCAGCCCCGAGCGCCCGGCCACATAACGCCCGACCCGCCGCAGCAACTGCTGCAGGTCGGCGTTGGCCGCATTGCTCAGCCAGGGGTTGTCCAGGCTCTGCTGCTTGAGCTGGTTCATCGCCACGCCCAGGGTCATGCAGGCCAGGCTGGTTTCGAAACGCTCGGCGGAAGCGCGGTCGCCGGCGGCGGGCAACAGCCCGAGCATCTGGGTCAGGCGGTCGACCATGCGGCTTTCGAAGACAAACTGCTCCTCGTCGCTGGCCGTGGTTTTCTGCAAGGCGTACACCTGCTCGCGGGTGTCGCGGAACAAGCGGCGAATGCGCAGCACCGGGTTGAACGGGAAGATAAAGGCATACACCAGCAACGACAGCACCCCGCCGCTGACATAGGCCCCGGCGAACTCGAACCACTGGATGGCGCTGTTCTGCCAGGCGCCGATGTTCTGCGGGCCGATCATCAGCAGGCTCGACAGCCCCAGGCCCATGCCGATGCCGGCGGTCATCGGACTGGCCAGGCCCACCGCGACCGTGTACAGCAGCGGCACCAGCAGCAGCGCCAGCCACTCGAAATCGCCAATCAACGGCACCAGGGCGAAAACGTAGACCGCCGAGATCACCAGCGCCAGGGCCTGGCCACGCATATAGCTTTGCGCCGCCGCCAAAGGCCGCGGGAAGGTCGCCATCAGCGAACAGAGAATACCCACCAGGACCATGCTCGAACGCGCGCCGTCCCAGGCGGTTTCGATCCAGATCAGCCCGGCGACCAGCAGCGCGGTAAAAGCCCGCAGCGCATTCATCGCCGCCAGCGGCCAGTCCAGGTGCAAGGGATTGGCCCGGCCCTGGCGGTACAGGCAACTGGCCTGGCGACCGTCCTGGATGGCATCGCTGAACTCGAGAATGTCTTCGAGCTGCTTGAGCATCCGCGCCTGCTCCCAGCGCAGGGCCCAGGCCAGGGAGCGCAAGGTGGCGGGCAAGGCATCGGCCTCGCGCTCGGCGCGCCGCGCCTGTTCGTCGAAACGCTGCTGCAATTGCGCGAACTGCTGCCGCGAGGCGGCGGGCAAGGCGCGACCGTGCTGCGCCAGTTCATCGAGAAACGCCAGCTCGTCGGCGCGCAGTTGCTGGATCGCCTCCGGCAGCTCGCCGACCCAGCGCGCCCGCAGCAGTTCGCGCTGGTGGCGCAGCACAGTGAGGCGCGAGGTCAGCAACACCAGTTGGTTGCCCAGCAGTTGCACCAGGCCGTCGGCGCTGCGCAGGCGCGGCGCGTCGAAATACAGATGGCGGCGCAACCCTTCCAGGGCGCTGATCTCGCCCAGCAGCTGCATCTGCCGCTTATGGAAGTCGGCCTCGCTTTCGTCGGTGCGAATCGCCGCCGCGGCGTGGGTCGCCAGCAGCTTGAGCACCTGGTCGATCTTGGCGAAGTAACCGTGGGCCACGGCCTCCGGGCGCGCCGTCAGCAGGCTGACCACGCAGACGCAGGCCACCGCCAGCAGGGTCTCGGTGACCCGGGTAATCGCCAGCATCAGGGTATTGCCCTGCTCGGGGATCGCCAGCATCGCCACCACCACCGCGGTGTAGCCGCTGAGCACGAACGCCTGGGAACTGGTGTAGCGCAACAGGGTGCCGCCGGCGGTGCACAACGCCAGCCACAGGCCCAGGGTGACCAGGAACGGCAGCGGCGCCTGGGGGAAGATCGCCATGATCAGCACCGCCACCGCGGCCCCCAGGGTGGTGCCGACCACCTGGCCGAAGCTGCGGGCCAGGGCCATGCCGGCCAGGGGCTGGCTGACGATGATCACCGCCATCAGCGACCACTTGGGCTGGTCGAGATCGAAGATGAACGCCAGGTACAGGGTCAACAGGCCCGCAACGATGGTGCGCAGGGCGAAGCGCAGCACCGCGCCTCCCGGATGAATGACGACCTTGAAGTAGTTGATCAGTGGCTGCATGAGTGGGTTCTGGGCAAAGGGGCACCTGCGGCTAGCGTAGTCAGTCTGCGGCCGGGAAAGCTTATCGTCCCGGCCTTCCCGGCAGGAAGGCAATTTTTCCCGAACTGTCGATCGTTCGTGCCAACCGCGTGGGCAAGCAGAGTGATTGGGCCAGCCGATGCCGCTCTTGCGGCCTGGCCCCGGCGCGAAAACCCGAGTCGTGCCCATCGACCCGCAAGCGGATTTGACTCCGGGGGGAACCTGACCGAAGCTTGCGCCTTCGTAAAGCCGCCCCTGCCATGGATGCCTGCATGACCAAGCCCCGCCGCACCCTGTTGATCAGCCTTCTCGTCGTCCTGGCCCTGGGCCTGGCGTGGCTGTTCCTGCGCACCACGCCGCCGGTGGTGCCGGATGCGATCAAGCACGGTTACGGCAAGGCGCTGGAACAGGCGCGCAACGGCCAGCCCGGCGCCGCCCGAGTGCTGTATCAGCAGCTGGGGCGGCCCGACCTGTCGGACAGCCGGCGCATCCGCCTGCTCGCCGAGCTGCACAACTACCCCAGCCCGCAGGCGTTGAAACTGGCCGACGCCGACCTGCACCACGCCGAGCCCGAGGTCCGCGAGGCAGCCATTCAGGCAGTGCTCGGCCTGGTCCCGGCGCGCCAGCGCAGCCTGCTGATCGGCCCGCTGCTGGACGACGAAGTGCAAAGCGTGCGCTTCGCCGCCGTCACCGCCCTGCTCGGCCTGTCGCCGGATGAACAAGGCCTGTATTTCGGGCCGCTGCAGCAAGTGATCGATGAGTACACCCAGGTGCTCAAGGCCCAGCCGGAGAATGTCGAGGCGCAATACCAGCTGGCGCGCCTGTACCTGCACAACGCCAACCTGGACCAGGCCCAGCAGACGCTGGAGCACGCCTTGAGCCTGCAACCGGACAACCTGCAAGCGGTGATCCTGCAACTGGAGGTGCTGGACCGCCAGGGCCGCAGCGAAGATGCCCGCAAGCTGCTGGCCAAACAACTGCAGGCACAACAGGATTCCGCCTACCTGCAACACGCCCTGGGCATGTGGCTGCTGCACCACGACCAGAGCGAGTTCGCCCTGCTCGGCCTGTCCCGCGCCGTGGAGCTGGAGCCGAACAACGCCGACTACCGCTACGACCTGGCCACCACCCTGCACAGCGAAGAAGAGCTGGAAGCGGCGCAGAAACAGCTCCAGGAAATCGTCCAGCGCCAACCCGCCAACCGCAAGGCGCGGGTGCTGCTGATCAAATACTGGAAGGAAAGCGGCCAGCTGCAGAACGTGCAGATCCTCCTGGCCCAGCTGGAACAACAGAACCCCGACGATCCGGCCTTGCAGCAAGGCCTGTAAACCCGCGCCGCCGGACGATATTTCAATGTCGCACCCGCCCCTGTAGCCGCTGCCGCAGGCTGCGATCGCCTGTGTAGCAGGCGCAAGATTTACCTGATCCATCGTGGAGCCCGGTCTTGCGGTTGCTACGCAACCGATCGCAGCCTCGCGGGCTCGGCAGCGGCTACAGGGCTGCAGGGCTGCAGGGCTGCAGGGCTTAGAGGTGTCACGCCAGCAGGCGCTGGATCTGCTCTTGCAGGCTGTTGAGGTCGAAGGGCTTGGCCAGGATCGGCGCGCTTCTGGCGATCGGGCTGCCGGATTCGAGAATCTCGGTGGGATAGCCGCTGATGAAAATCACCTTGAGGTCCGGACGCAGCTTCACCGCGGGTTCGGCGATCATCACCCCGGTAATCCCGCCCGGCAGCCGGTAGTCGGTGATCATTACATCCAGGTGCGGTTTGCTGGCGAGGATCTCGAATGCCTGCTCGCCGTTCTCCGCCTGCAACACCCGGTAGCCCAGGCCCGACAGGTAGTCGGCGAGCAACATCAGAATCACCGGTTCATCTTCGACGATCAGTACGACGTCTTGTGCATCTTCACTCATGAGAAGCCTTTGTTCAGTCAATAGCTGCTGATACGACCATCCGGTCATCCAGAAGGTTGCGTGGGCGCCGGTGTTTTCCTACAGCGGCAGACAAACGCGAAACAGCGCACCTTCGCCGATCCTGCTGTCGACTTCAATGGTGCCGCCATGGGCGGTGACGATCTGCTCGGAAATGAACAGCCCGAGCCCGAGCCCGGCCACCGCATGATTGACAGAGACGCGCTCGAACTGCTGGAAGATACGCGCCTGGTTTTCCTCGCTGATGCCGATCCCGTGATCGCGCACTTCGACCCGCGCCTGCCCGTCCGCGCTGTAGACCCGCACTTCGATCGGGCTCTTGGCGCCATACCGCAAGGCATTGGTCAGCAGGTTGGAGATCACCTGTTCGATACGGAACTCGTCCCACTGGCCGAGCACCGAGCCTTCGGCGCTCAGGGCGATCGAGGATTCGGCGGCCTCGACCTGGGGCGCGAAATTCTCCAGCAGGCCACGCACCAGCTGTACCAGGTCGACCTGGCTCGGGCGGATCGACAGCTTGCCGGTCCGGATCCGCGAGATGTCCAGCATGTCTTCGATCAGTCGGATCAGGCTTTTGATCTGGCGCTCATCGCGCTCGACCATGGCCTGCATCTTGTCCAGGGTAAACGCGGAAGCATTGTCGCGGGCCAGGTGCATCTTGCGCAGCTGGGTCTCCAGGATCAGGCCGTTCAACGGCGTGCGCACCTCGTGGGCGACGATCGACATGAAGTCGTCACGCATGCGCACCGCCTGCTCCAGTTCGTTCTGGGTCGCCTGCAACTGCTTGAGCAGCGCCCCCTGCTCGCGCCGGCTCTGCTCCAGGGCTTCGACCTGCTGCTTCATGGCCTTGCTCTGCCGGTACAGGTCGACGAACACATTGACCTTGCTCTTCACCGCATGGATATCCAGCGGCTTGTGCAGGAAGTCCACCGCGCCACTCTCATAGCCCTTGAAGGCATAGTCGAGCTCGCGCCCGGCGGCGCTGACGAACACGATGGGGATGTTCTTGGTCTTCTCGGTGCCGCGCATCAGCTCGGCCAGCTCGAAGCCGTTCATGCCGGGCATCTGCACATCGAGGATGGCCATGGCGAACTCATGCTCGAGCAACAGCGACAACGCCTCGTCCGCTGACAGCGCCTTGTACACCTGGCGATCCTCGCGCTTGATCAGCGCTTCGAGGGCCAGCAGGTTCTCTGGCAGATCGTCGACGATCAGCAGCTTGGCTTGGATATTACTTAACATGCGATTCGTTCCAGCTCGACAAGCAGACGGCTGATGCCGTGCAAAGGGAGAATGTAATCCGGTCGGTGCAGCGCGATGGCCGCCTCGGGCATGGTCGCCACCTGGGCCTCGGCCGGGTCCTGGACAATGCTCAGGCCGCCGCGTCGCTTGACCTGGGCCAGGCCATGGGCGCCGTCCTGGTTGGCCCCGGTCAGCAGCACCGCGGCCAGGCGCGGGCCATAGGCATCGGCGGCGGAGTCGAACAGGTAATCGATCGAGGGACGCGAATGATGCACGCGCTCCTCCTGGCTCAGGGACAGGCTGCGGTCCTGCTCCACCGACAAGTGATAACCGGGCGCGGCGAAATACAGGGTGCCGCGCTCGATGCTCTCCTTGTCGCGGGCCTCTTTCACCGGCAGCGCCAGGCGCAGGGCGAACAGCTCGGCCAACTGGCTGCGATGCTCTTCGGGCAGGTGCAGCACTACCACGATCGGTAGGCTGAAACCCTCGGGGAACGCGGTGAAGATTTTCAGCAGCGCCTCGACGCCGCCGGCCGACGCGCCTATCACGATGGCCTCGACCCGCGGCAAGGCGGCTTGCCTGATGACGTCGTCATTCATGATTTGCGGTAGACCCGTTCTTGTTTGACCAGCGGCTCGAAATGCTGGGCATAGGCCGAGAAGTCCAGGGTTTCCTTGCTGCCCAGCACCAGGAAGCCCCGGTGGCAGAGCGACTCGTGGAACAGACCGAAGGCGCGGTCCTGCAACTTCTTGTTGAAATAGATCAGCACGTTGCGACAGGAAATCAGCTGGGTTTCGGAGAACACGCTGTCGGTCGCCAGGCTGTGGTCGGCGAAGGTCACGTTCTCGCGCAGGGTCTTGTCGAAGATCGCGTAGTCGTAGGCCGCCGTGTAGTAGTCGGCAAAGGAGCGCAAACCGCCGGCCTGCTGGTAGTTCTGGGTGTAGGCGCGAATGTTCTCCAGGGAAAAGATGCCTTGCTTGGCCTTCTCCAGTGAGCTGGGATTGATGTCGGTGGCGTAGATGATGGTGCGCTCGAGCAACCCTTCCTCGCGCAACAGGATGGCCATCGAATAGACCTCCTCGCCCGTGCTGCAGCCGGCGATCCAGATCTTGATCGAGGGATAGGTCTTGAGCAGCGGCACCACTTCCTGGCGGATCGCCAGGAAGTGCGACGGGTCGCGGAACATCTCGCTGACCGGGATCGTCAGGAACTGCAGCAGCTGCATGAACGCGCCCGGATCATGCAGCACCCGCTCCTGCAGGGCGGAAATGGTCTTGCATTCGAACTGACGCAGCGCATGGTTGATCCGGCGCTTGATCGAGGCGCCGGAGTAATCGCGGAAGTCGTAGCTGTACTTGAGGTAGATAGCTTCGATCAACAGGCGCAGTTCGATCTCGGTATTGCGCTCCACTAGATTCTTTCCATCTTGGGTAACCAGACTCGAATAAGGGAAAACAGCCGGTCGAGGTCGATCGGCTTGGCCAGGTAATCGTTGGCGCCGGCCTGCAGGCAACGCTCCTGATCGTCCTTCATGGCCTTGGCGGTCACCGCGATGATCGGCAGCTTGCGCCAGCGCGGCTGCTTGCGGATTTCCAGGGTGGCTTCGTAACCGTCCATCTCGGGCATCATCACGTCCATCAGCACCAGGTCGATATCCTCGACCTCATCGAGCTTGGCGATCGCCTCACGGCCATTGCGGCCGATGACCACGATCGCGCCCTTCTGCTCCAGGGCGCTGGTGAGGGCGAAGATATTGCGCACATCGTCGTCCACCAGCAGGACCTTGCGCCCCTCGAAGACCTTGTCGCGGCTGCGGGCGGCCTTGAGCATCTTCTGCCGCTCATGGGACAGCTGGGACTCGACCTTGTGCAGGAACAGCGTCACTTCGTCCAGCAGGCGCTCGGGCGAACGCGCGCCCTTGATGATGATCGAGCGCGAATACTTGCGCAGCTCCGCCTCTTCGTCGCGGGTCAGGTTGCGCCCGGTGTAGACGATCACCGGCGGGAAGGAGCAGATGTCCTCGGTGGACATGCGCTTGAGCAGGTCGTTGCCGAGCATGTCCGGCAGCTTCAGGTCGATGACCATGCAGTCGTAGAGGTTGTCGCGCAGCAGCTCCAGGGCCTCCTGGGCCAGGCCGACGGCGGTGATCTCGATGTCGTCGTCGCCGATCAGCCGGGCGATGCTGTCGCGCTGCAGGTCGTCGTCCTCCACCAGCAGCACGCGCTTGACCTTCTGGGTGAGCTTGGCTTCCAGGCGGGCGAACACGTCCTTGAGTTCTTCGCGGGTGGTGGGCTTGACCGCATAGCCGATGGCGCCCATGTGCATGGCGGCCTCGACCCGGTCTTCCACGGAAATCACATGCACCGGGATGTGCCGGGTGCTGGCGTGCGCCTTGAGGCGCTGCAACACCGTCAGGCCGGAATGATCCGGCAGGCGCATGTCCAGCAGGATCGCGTCCGGTACGAACTGCTCGGCCAGGCTGTAGCCCTCGTCGGCGCCGTGGGCCACCAGGCACTGGTAACCCAGCTCGTGGGCCAGGTCATACAGGATGTGGGCAAAGTTCGGCTCGTCCTCCACCACCAGGATGCAGCGGGTGGCGAACGGCGCCTTGTCGCGATCGTCGGCGAAACGCGGAATCTCCACCTCAGGCACCAGGGGGGCCGGCGCCGGAGCCGGTTGGTTCGGCGCCTGGGTCAGCGGCGCAGCGACTGGCTTGAGTTCGCCCTGTTGCTCTGCCGCACGCTCGACGTACTGCTCCGGCAGCACCAGGGTGAAGACACTGCCCTGCCCCGGCTCGCTGGCGACCGTGATCGAACCGCCGAGCAGCGCCGCCAGGTCACGGGAAATCGACAACCCCAGGCCCGTGCCGCCGTAACGGCGGTTGGTGGTGCCGTCGGCCTGGCGGAAGGCTTCGAAGATGCTTTCCTGCTGCTCCGGGGCGATGCCGATGCCCGAGTCGCGCACGATAAAGGCAATGCCCGCCTCGGGCTGCTGCGACACGCTCAGGCTGACCTGGCCCTTCTCGGTGAACTTCACGGCGTTGGACAGCAGGTTCTTGAGAATCTGCTCGACCCGCTGGCGGTCGGTGAACAGCATCTGCGGCGTACCGGGCTGCAACTCGACACGAAATTCCGGGCCCTTGTCCGCCGTCAACGGCTGGAACAGCCCGCGCAAACCTTCGACCAGGCGCGCGACACTGGTGTTTTCCGGGCGCACTTCGAGCTTGCCGGCTTCTACCTTGGAAATGTCGAGAATGTCGTTGATCAGGTTGAGCAGATCGTTGCCCGCCGAATAAATCGACTCGGCGAACTGCACCTGTTCGGCGCTGAGGTTTTCCTGGGGGTTTTCCGCCAGCAGCTTGGCCAGGATCAGCGAGCTGTTCAGCGGCGTGCGCAGCTCGTGGGACATATTGGCGAGGAATTCCGACTTGTACTTGCTCGACCGCTGCAGCTCCTCGGCGCGTTCTTGCAACTGCACCTGGGCCTGGTTCAGCTCGCCGTTCTTGCGGTCCATGGCGTCGCGCTGCTGCGCCAGCGCCTGGGCCTGCTCGGCCAGTTGCTCGTTGGTCTGTTCCAGCTCCACCTGCTGGGCTTCCAGGTGCACCTGGGACTCCTTGAGCACCCGCGACTGTTCCTCGAGCTCTTCGTTGGCGGTCTTCAGCTCTTCCTGCTGCACCTGCAGCTCTTCGTTGAGTTGCTGGGTCTCGGCCAGCACTTCCTGCAGGCGCTGGCGATAACGCGCGGCTTCGATGGCGGTGCCGATATTACCGGCGATCAGCTCCAGGAACTCGACATCGCGCTCGCTGAGGGCGCGCAGGAAGCCCAGTTCGATCACCCCGTTGACCCGGTCGTCGTCGCTGGTCGGCACCACCAGCACGCTGCGCGGCACGCCATCGCCCAGGCCGGAGCTGACCTTGAAATAATCGACGGGCACCTCGTCCAGGCGGATCAGCCGGTCCTGCTGGGCCGCCTGCCCGACCATGCCTTCACCGATGAAAATCGACTGTTCGCGTTCTTCCTGCTCGCGGGAGAAGCCATAGGCGGCCACGCGCTTGAGGCCACCGTGCTCTTCACGCACGTACAGCGCCGCCACGGCGCTGCCCAGGTATTGCGCGCAGAACTGCAGGATATTGCGCCCCAGCAGGTTCAGCGTCAGTTGCCCGAGCAACTGCTCGGCCAGTTCGGTCTGGCCACTGCGCAGCCAGGCCTGTTGCGCCAGGCTCTGGGCGCTTTTCTGCTGGGCGGCTAGGTTGGCGCTGTAGCTCTTCGACAGGTTGAGCAGGTCGCGGCGACCGATAAAGGCCAGCAGGCCACTGATAACCACCACGAACAGCAGGTACAGGACCACGCTGAGGACCGTGGTACGGGTGACGTTCTCGTTGCGATCGACCCGCAGCTGCTGCTCCATCGCCACTGCTTCGTCGTATTCCTTGCGCATCTGGTCGGTCAGGCGCTTGCCCCGGCCGGACTGCACCGAGCGGCGATAATCGCCCTCCTGGCGACGCATCTCGATCATGCTTTTCGCGTGCAGGCCCCACTCTTCCTGCAAGGCTTCCAGGCGCTTGAAGCGATCGACCTGCTGCGGATTGTCCGCCACCAGCCCCCGCAACTCGCGCAGCTCGCTGAAGATCTGCGGCTTGGCCACTTCATACGGGTCGAGGAAATGCTCGTCGCCGGTGATCAGGAAGCCGCGCATGCCGGTTTCCAGGTCGACCGTCAGCTTGGCGGCCTGGTTGATGCTGTTGATCACCCGGTCGCTGTGCTGGACCCACTGGATCGCCGAGAGCAGATAGCTGATCAGGGACACGAAGACCACCGCGCTGAGCACGCCCACCCCCAGGGGAAGCGCGATGTTGCGGCTTAGCAGCTTGCGAAAACTCTGTTCATCAACCGAAGACGGGGAGCTCATTGAAAGGCCTTGGTGAAGTGTCAAAATCCATGGAGTTTGCCCCAAAGGGGGGCAGCGCATCTATTCTTCCGACAAGCTCGGTGGCAATTTTTCATCCTGCACTGCCCGCCCTCGATCAGACAGGTTATTCTGGCACAGCTTGTACAGAATTACTTTTTTGTACAGCTTCGGGAACTTGTCATTGCGCGTCATTTACTGATGCAAGAGACAAGCACCTTTTTCCGCCGCCGTCCTTTTTTTCCATTTTTTTCGAGAGCCTTGCCATGTCCCCCACCGATTCCACCATCCTGGTCGTCGAAGACGACGCCATCGTGCGCATGCTGATTGTCGATGTGCTGGAGGAGCTGGAATTCAAGGTGCTGGAAGCCTCGGGCAGCGAAGAAGCCCTGACCCGGTTGCAGGACAGCGCACTGCAAATCGACCTGATGATGACCGACGTCGGCCTGCCCGGCATGGACGGCAAGGAACTGGCGGCCCGCGCCCGCACCTTGCGCCCGGAGCTGCCGGTGCTGTTCGCCAGCGGCTACGCGGAAAACATCGAGGTGCCCGCCGGCATGACGGTGATCGGCAAGCCCTTCTCCATCGACCAGTTGCGCGACAAGGTCCGCGCCATCCTCGGCTGAACCCCCGGTAACCCGCTCCGAGCCGACCAGCGCCTGGGCCATGGGCGCCGAGGCGGCCGCGCCAGTGCCCTGCTGTGGTTTAATGGCGCCCCCGCAAACACCCCCGCGCTTTTCAGGAAAACCCACCCATGAGTCCGACCGCCGCCACCAAAGTCCTGGTCATTGGTTACGTCTGGCCCGAACCCCGCTCCTCGGCGGCCAGCGGGCACCTGATGCAGATCCTCCAGGTCCTGCTCGGGCAAGGCTGGGACATCACCTTCAGCAGCCCGGCCAACCCTGGCGAGCACAAGGAAGACCTCAGCGCCCTGGGCATCCGCGAGTGCCCGATCGAACTGAACAACAGCAGTTTCGACCGCTTCATCGCCGAACTGGCGCCGGATATCGTGCTGTTCGACCAGTTCATGATAGAGGAACAGTTCGGCTGGCGCGTCGAGCAGCAGTGCCCCGGCGCCCTGCGCGTGCTGGAGACTTCCGACCTGCAGAGCCTGCGTCACGCCCGCCATCAGCGCCTCAAGGAGCGCCTGGGCGCCTGCGACGACAATGATGACTTCAGCGCCCTGTTCGCCCCCGCCGCCGAGCAGGAGTTCGCCGGCATGGCCGAGACCGACCAGGCCCGGCGCGAGATCGCCGCGCTGTACCGCTGCGACCTGAGCCTGATGATCTCCGAGTTCGAAATCGATCTGCTGGTCAAGCAATTCGGCCTGCCGCCGGCCCTGCTGCACTGGTGCCCGCTGATGCCCGAGCAGATGCCGCACAGCTATGTGCCCTTCGCCGAACGGGCGCACTTCCTGAGCATCGGCAACTTCCGCCACGCGCCAAACTGGGACGCGGTGCTCTGGATGAAAAACGCCGTCTGGCCGCTGATCCGCCAGCAACTGCCGGGCGCGCAACTGCATATCTATGGCGCCTACACCCCGCCCAAGGCCGCGGCCCTGCACAACCCGGCCCAGGGTTTCCAGGTGATGAACTGGGCCGAGGATGCCTTGGAGGTCATGTCCGCCGCGCGGATCTGCCTGGCGCCGCTGCGTTTCGGCGCGGGCATCAAGGGCAAGCTGCTGGACGCCATGCTCTGTGGTACGCCGAGTGTCACCACCCCGGTCGGCGCCGAAGCCATGCACGGCGACGCGCCATGGCCAGGAGCGGTGGCCGAGTCGGCCAGCGCCATCGCCGCGGCGGCGGTGCGCCTGTATCAGGACCAGACATTGTGGAGCGCGGCCCAGGAACAGGGTCGCCAGCTGTTGCTTGCGCGCTATCGGCAACAGGTCCACGGCCCGGCCCTGATCGAGCGCCTGCAGCACTGCCGGGCGAACCTGGCGCAACTGCGCCGCGACAACTTCACCGGCGGCATGCTGCGTCACCATCACCACAAGAGCACCCAGTACATGGCGCAGTGGATCGAGGCGAAAAACCGCCTGGCCTGAGGCTCCTGTAGCCGCTGCCGCAGGCGTCAAGAGCGCGTCCCTTCGGGGCGATCGCAGCCTTCGGCAGCGGCTACAGAAACCGAGCCGTGCCTCGATCTGTCAGCCGGCACAAACCCTGTAGCCGCTGACGGGCACCAGCGAGGCTGCGATAGGGTCGCAGGCCCTCAGCGATCTTGAGAACGCCGCGCCCGAGCGCCTGCAGGGATCTCCTGGCCAGCACTGGTGCTGGATATCCGATGGAGGCATGATCTGGCGCAACAACGATAAGAAAGCGCAGCGCCATGAGCCGATCAGCGAGAGTCACCGACCCTTCCTACGAATTGATGGACGACCACAACGGCCTGTCGATCATCTATCGCCAGCACGGCTTCCCCTGCCCCCTGGTGCGCTGGCATTTCCACAAGGAGTACGAGCTGCACCTGATCGTCGCCAGCTCCGGCAAGGTGTTCATCGGCGACTACATCGGCAACTTCTACCCCGAATCGCTGTTCCTCACCGGCCCCAACCTGCCCCACAACTGGATCAGCCAGGTGGCCGAGGACGAAGTGGTGGCCAAGCGCGACATGCTGGTGAACTTCACCGACGAGCTGTTCGAAAGCGGCTATCAGGTGTTCGCCGAGCTCAAGAGCCTGACCCCGCTGCTGGAGCGTGCGCAGTACGGCATCGAGTTCCGCTGCAAGCGCACCATCGCCCAGGCCATGGACCTGATGCAGCGCATCGCCGACTCCAGCGGCATCACCCGCCTCGGGCACTTTTTCATCCTGCTGGAACTGCTGGCGGCCTGTGACGACTACCAGTTGCTGTCCGGCGCCACCAACGTGCAACTGGCCGACGAGCACAACGTCGACCGCACCAACCGCGCGGTGGACTACATCTTCGCCCACTACGCCCGCGAGCTGCCGCTGGAAGAAGTCGCCGACTACCTGGGCATGAAACCCACCTACTTCTCCCGGGTGTTCAAGCAGGCCACCGGCCGCTGCTTCGTCGAGTTCGTCAACCGCCTGCGCATCAGCAAATCCTGTGAACTGCTGGCCGACGGCGACAAGCCGGTGACCGACGTGTGCTTCGAGTCCGGCTTCAACAACATCTCCAACTTCAACCGGCGCTTCCAGCAACTCAAGGGCATGACCCCTTCCCACTACCGGCGCCTGGCCGTGCAGCGCCTGACCGAACAGAACCTGGCCTGACCTCCCCGCCCCCTGTAGGAGCGAGCTTGCTCGCGATCAATCCAGTTAGCACCGCGGGCATCTGATCTGGCGCTATCGCGAGCAAGCTCGCTCCTACAAAAAGCCTCACCCTCAAAGACCAGAGGCCGACTTGGCAAACGCGCTCCGTTCAGCTGATGTTCAGCAAATAGCAACCATAGTCATTTGCGAATACGTATCAACATGTTACAACTTAGCTCCCTATCTATCTGCCCGCCGGTGCTGAATGCTCGTTCCATTTCTGATCATGCTGCGCGAAGGGATCGAAGCCGCGCTCATCGTTGGCATCATCGCCAGTTACCTGCAACAGACCGGGCGCGGCCAGTGGATGCCGGCCGTGTGGATCGGCGTGTTTCTCGCCGCGGCCCTGGCCCTGCTGGTGGGCGGCGGCCTGGAGCTGATGAGCGCCGAGTTTCCGCAAAAGCAGCAGGAACTCTTCGAAGGCATCGTCGGCCTGGTGGCCGTGGGCATCCTCAGTTCCATGGTGTTCTGGATGCGCAAGGTCGCGCGTTCAATCAAGCACTCCCTGCAAGCCTCGCTGGACCAGGCGCTGACCGGCTCCCGGCACCAGGTCACGGCGCTGATTGCCATGGTGTTCTTCGCCGTGGCCCGCGAAGGCCTGGAAACCGTGTTCTTCCTCCTCGCCGTATTCCAGCAGAGCCAAGGCCCGGCGGCACCGATCGGCGCCCTGCTCGGCCTGGTGCTGGCGATCATTGTCGGCTGGCTGATCTACACCGGCAGCATGCGCCTGAACCTCGGCGCGTTCTTCCGCTGGACCGGCCTGTTCATCCTGGTGGTGGCCGCCGGCATCCTCGCCAATGCAGTGCAGGCCCTGCATGAAGCCGGGGTCTGGAATCACCTGCAGAGCGTGCTGTTCGACTTCAGCGCCAGCCTGCCGATGGACGGCCCGCTGGGCTCGGTGCTGGCCGGCATGTTCGGTTACCAGGACACCCCGACCGTCAGCACCCTGGGCGCCTACCTGCTCTACCTGCTGGTGACCCTGGTGCTGTTCTTCCTGCCCGGCGCGGCACCCGTCGCCAGCCCATCGTCTTCCGTTTCCAGCCACTAAGGCCTTTCCATGACCCAGCAAGCCTCCCCACAGCCCCCGGCACCGAGCGCCCTGCGCTGGGCGCTGGCGGGTTCCGTGATGGTGATGATCGCCGCCGGCGGGCTGTTCTATTACGCCTCGCAGCTGGCCGCCAGCAAGCGCCAGGCGCACAAGGACGAAATCACCGTGACCATCCACCCCCACAGCTGCGAGCCGAACGCCCTGAACGTGCCGGCCGGGCCGGCGAGCTTCCGTATCGTCAACCGTTCGGACCGCGCCGTGGAGTGGGAAATCCTCGACGGCGTACTGGTGGTCGAAGAACGGGAAAACATCGCGCCGGGCCTCAGCCAGGTGATCAACGCCAGGCTGCAACCCGGCGACTACGCCATCACCTGCGGCCTGCTGAGCAACCCGCGCGGCACCCTGCATGTGACCCCGACCACCGAATCCGACGCCCAGGCCAAGGCCCGGCCGTCGATGGTCGCCTTTATCGGCCCGCTGTCGGAGTTCCGGGTCTACCTGAGCAGACAAAGCATGGCCCTGATCAAGGCCGTGAGCGCCCTGGAGCAAGCCATCCAGGCCGGCGACCTGGCCCAGGCCCAGGCCTTGTACCTGCCGGCGCGCGCGGCCTACCAGCGCCTTGCCCCGGCCGCCCAGCGCCTGGGCGAGCTGGACAACCGCATCAACGCCCGCGCCGACTACTTTGAAAAGCGCGAGCAGGACCCCGGCTTCGTCGGCTTCCACCGCCTCGAATACGCGCTGTTCCAGCAACGCGACCTCAGCGGCCTGGCGCCGATCGCCCAGCGCCTGCTCAGCGATGTCACCACACTCAAGCAACAACTGCTGGCCCAGTCGCTGCCACCGGAGCAACTGGTCAGCCTGGTCGCGCGCGCCCAGCGCAGCATTGCCGAGGTGCGTGCCGGCAGCGGCGAAGAAGAGCGCTACAGCCACAGCGACCTCAACGGCTTTGCCGCCAACCTGGAGACCACCCGCAAGGTCGTCGACCTGCTGCGCCCCTTGCTGGCCAAGCCCGCCGCCCCGTTGCTGGCGCAGATCGACAGCGCCCTCGGCGCCCTCGACAGCCAGTACGGCGCCTTGCGCAGCGCCGAGGGCTATGCCTCCTACGACAGTGTCGGCGCCGATCAGCGCAAGCGGATCGCCGACCAGGCCAAGGTTCTGGCCGATGCACTCGATGGAATCGATCCCGCCCTTGGCCTCTCAGGCCTGTAAGCAGAAGACGCCCGCCCGATGAACGACTCAGATCCATCCAATCCAGCTTTTTCCGCCCAACGCCGCCGCGTGCTGCTGGGCATGGGCGCCGCCGGTGTCGCCCTGGCCGGCAGCAGCCTGAGCTGCCCGGCAATGGCAGCCCAGACCGGGAAAACCACCGCCCAGGTCACAGAAGCCCCGAGCAGCGACAAGACCCAGGACCGCCACGATTTCCACGGCCAGCATCAAAGCGGCATCGTCACCCCGCGCCCGGCGGCCGGCATGCTGGTGTCGTTCGACGTGCTGGCCAGCGATCGCGAAGACCTGGAGCGACTGCTGCGCACCCTCGACCAGCGCATCAAATTCCTCATGACCGGCGGCCCGGTCCCCCAGGTCGACCCGAAACTGCCGCCGCTGGACTCGGGCATCCTCGGCCCGGTGGTGACCCCGGACAACCTGACCATCACCGTCTCGGTGGGCGCTTCGCTGTTCGATGAGCGCTTCGGCCTGGCCGCAGCCAAACCCAAGCGCCTGATACGCATGGTCGGCTTCCCCAACGATGCGCTGGAACCCGACTGCTGCCACGGCGACCTGAGCCTGCAGTTCTGCTCCAACACCGCCGACACCAATATCCACGCCCTGCGCGACATTGTGAAAAACCTCCCGGACCTGCTGCTGGTGCGCTGGAAGCAGGAAGGCAGCGTGCCGCCCCAGGCCCCGGCGCGCCCTGGCGAGCCGGCGCAGAGCGCGCGCAACTTCCTGGGTTTTCGCGACGGCTCGGCCAACCCCGATTCCAACGATCGCAAGGCCATGGAGCAGATCGTCTGGGTCCAGCCCGGCAGCGACGAACCGGCCTGGGCCGCCCATGGCAGCTATCAGGCGGTGCGCATCATCCGCAACTTCGTCGAGCGCTGGGACCGCACGCCCTTGCAGGAACAAGAAAGCATCATCGGCCGGGTCAAGGCCTCGGGGGCGCCCATGGACGGCCAGCAGGAACACCAGGTGCCGGACTACCGCAAGGACCCCCATGGCCAGCTGACCAAGCTCGACGCCCACATCCGCCTGGCCAACCCGCGCACCGCCGAGACCCAGCGCAACCTGATCCTGCGCCGGCCGTTCAACTACTCCAACGGCGTGAACAAGAACGGCCAACTGGACATGGGCCTGCTGTTCATCTGCTACCAGGCCGACCTGGAGCAAGGCTTCATCTCAGTGCAGACCCGCCTCAACGGCGAGCCCCTGGAGGAATACCTCAAGCCGGTCGGCGGCGGGTATTTCTTCACCCTGCCCGGCGTCACTGGCGAGCGCGACTTCCTCGGTCGCGGGCTGCTCGAGGCCACCCAAGCAAAAACCAGCGCCTGACCACCACTCACACCCTCACGGAAACGTCCCATGAAAAAGTCGCCCCTTGCTGTGTTGCTGACCCTTGGCTTGCTCCATGTTCCGCTGTCGGCTGTGGCCGCCACATCGCCGCTGGAGCTGGTGGGGCCGATTTCCGACTACAAGATCTACGTCACCGAGCAGCTCGACGAGCTGGCCAGCCACACCCAGGCCTTCACCGACGCGGTGAAGAAAGGTGACCTGGCCACCGCCAGGAAGCTCTATGCCCCGACCCGGGTGTACTACGAGTCGATCGAGCCGATCGCCGAGCTGTTCAGCGACCTCGACGCGGCCATCGACTCGCGGGTCGACGACCACGAACAAGGCGTCGAGGCCGAGGACTTCACCGGTTTCCACCGCATCGAGTATTCGCTGTTCGCCCAGAATTCCACCCAAGGCCTGGATGCCCTGGCCGACCGCCTGAACAAGGACGTCAAGGACCTGCAAACCCGCGTCGCCGGCCTGACCTTCCCACCGGAAAAAGTCGTCGGTGGCGCCGCCGCCCTGCTGGAGGAAGTGGCCGCGACCAAGGTCTCCGGCGAGGAAGACCGCTACAGCCACACCGACCTCTACGACTTCCAGGGCAACATCGACGGGGCGAAGAAAATCGTCGACCTGTTCCGTCCGCAGATCGAGCAGCAGGACCCGGCCTTCGTCGCCAAGGTCGACAAGAACTTCGCCACGGTGAACAAGATCCTGGCCAGGTACAAAACCGCCGACGGCGGCTTCGAGACCTACGACAAGGTCAAGGACAACGACCGCAAGGCGCTGGTGGGCCCGGTCAACACCCTGGCCGAAGACCTCTCGACCCTGCGCGGCAAATTGGGCCTGAACTGAGCTCCGGGTACCCGGCCCGATTCTGTAGGAGCGAAGCTTGCTCGCGATAGCCGCGCAGCGGCGATATTCAAATTTCACCGCGTCGTCCTGGCGAACTTATCGCGAGCAAGCTTCGCTCCTACAGACAAGCGCCGGCGTGCTGATGACTTGCCCCATCACCCAGGCTGCTGATCTGCCCTCACCTGCGCCGATAACCCTGGGCGGCGGCGCGTTTTAGCGATAACGTCCCGCGCACTCCTGACTTTCATGGAAGATTTTGCATGTCCACCCCAACGGCCCAACCGCCGCAGACCGCCGCCCCGTTCAAACTCTTGCCGCTGATGCTCGCCTACATGGCCTGCACCATGTCGATGATGGCTTTCGTCTCGCTGATCGGCCCGATCGTCCGTGTGCTCGGCCTGGCCACCTGGCAGGCCGGCGCGGCGGTGACCGTGTCCGGGGTGATCTGGATGCTCCTGGCGCGGCCCTGGGGCCAGGCCAGCGACCGCTTCGGGCGCCGTCGAGTGCTGTTGCTCGGCACCGCCGGCTTCACCCTCGCCTACTGGGCGCTGTGCCTGTTTATCGATGTCTCGCTGCACCTGCTGCCGGGCATGTGGCTGGCCTTTATCGGCCTGATGCTCGGGCGCGGCCTGATCGGGGTGTTCTACGCGGCCATCCCGGTGGGCGGCTTTGCCCTGATCGCCGACAACGTCGAGCCCGAGCATCGGGCCCGCGCCATGGCCACCCTGGGCGCCGCCAATGCCGTCGGCCTGGTGTTGGGCCCGGCCGTGGCCGCGCTGCTCGCCCGCGTCAGCTTGAGCCTGCCGCTGTACGCCATGGCCGTACTGCCACTGGCGGCGTTCCTGGTGCTGCTGTACAAGCTGCCGCGCCAGGAACTGCACCTCAAGCAGGCGCCGCGCTCGGTACGCCTGAGCGATCCGCGGCTGCGCCGGCCGATGGCGGTGGCCTTCGTCGCCATGCTTTGCGTGTCCATCGCGCAGATCACCGTGAGCTTCTACGCCCTCGACCGCCTGGGCCTGGACAGCGCCGACGCCGCCCAGGCCGCCGGCATCGCCCTGGCCATGGTCGGCGTGGCGCTGATCTGCTCGCAACTGGTGGTGCGCAAACTCGAATGGCCACCGCTGCGGATGATCCGCGCCGGCGCGCTGCTGGCCGCCAGCGGGTTTGCCGGCTGCATGCTGGTGGAAAATGCCTGGGGGCTGTGGCTGGGCTTTTTTGTCTCGGCGGCGGGCATGGGCGCGATCTTCCCGTCCTTCTCCGCCCTGGCGGCCAACGCCGTGGACGCCTCCGAACAAGGCGCCACCGCCGGTTCGATTGGTGCGGCCCAGGGGTTCGGCGTGGTGATCGGCCCGTTGGCCGGCTCGCTGATCTACGCCGTCGAACCGCGCCTGCCCTACCTGATTGCCACGCTGTTGCTGCTGTTGGTGGCGAGCTGGCCGGCGGCGAAAAGCCCCAACTGATACGGGCGCCGATACCGCTGTAGCCGCTGCCACAAGCTGCGTACGTCCCGAAGGGGCGCGGCGATCTCGAGACCGATGAAGGCCCTGCGGGCCTTGTCGCAGCCTCGCGGGCTCGGCAGCGGCTACAGGGATCGGGGCCTGGCTCCGTGTAGCCGCTGCCGCAGGCTGCGTACGTCCCGAAGGGGCGCGGCGATCTCGAGACCGATGAAGGCCCTGCGGGCCTT
>NZ_JAQZAB010000084.1:0-2220 GCF_028640915.1 Pseudomonas sp. B3G-3
AGAGCTCGTTGCTCCCCTACTCTCCCCTCAGCCACACCTAGAGAGTATCGCAGATACCTGATGAAGCCACTTGTACGACAAATCGCGCTGATTACCGGCGAAGCACGGGGCATCGAACGGACGAATCGGGGTCATCGATGTACTGAAGGGAAGTCTGACGATATGACACTTGAGGAAATGCTCACCCGCTCGGCAGATCTACAGAACGAGATCCTGCTACTGCTCGAAGACATCCCCACACATCCCGGCGAGCGCTTTGAGACTTCAATGGCTTTCTGTGGAGTCGCCCTAGAGCATGCTCAGGCACTCCGCATCCTGTTCGAACATTACACCGCCAGGAGCCCTTAACAGGGCGTGACCTGCTACCACCTCATGAGCTGGGTTGGCCAGCAGATGCGGCGGTAGATGGTTGAATGCCTTATATCTGGGCTATCGGGTGTTCCCGCACCATCGCTGGTTGTTACCCCGAACTTGCCAGACGTTCAAAGCACGCTTGGCATGGTTCAACCACAAGCTTACGCCTGATAAACAGCCTCATGCCCTAGCGCCGCAACGCGGTAAATGGTCTCACCCCGACGAATGGCCCGAGTCCATCGATGCCAGCGTGTTACGCAGTGTACTCGCGACGCTCAACAGCTACTATGGCCTACTCGCCCAAGGCAACCACCTGCGCTTGCGCCAGCAGTTCTACCACCAACACTTGGGGGCCTTAAAACGCTACTTCATACCCGGCGACTCGCAATACAGTCATCTGAAAATAAAGCAAGTCTGGCAAGAGCCGGGACAGCATTGGCCACCATAGGCGAGTGCAAACCGCTCTTTATCTTTGTAAATCCGCAGGACGAGTCAGGCAGCGGCGTAAACCTCAACGCACACACGCCACCTGGTTGGTATTGTTGTCGTTGTTGTTGTTCGCATTGCCATTGTTCAGGTTGACGTTGTAGTGGTTGCCCGTGCCGTTCGGCGTACTGGACCAGTAGTTGTTGTTACTGCCCCCGCACTGGCCGTTGAGCACACAACACTCGCCATCCCGACCGACCATACTGCCTGCCCTCTGAACCCGACTGTTCGCCTTGCGACGTAAGCCCCTATGCAACGTGATGCCCCTGCGGGTACGCCACGTGGGGCAGGCCGGTTACGCTCCCAGGCCCTACCGGGCCGCCGTAACGGCCCGGTCCTTTGGACGCCGGCTTGCGCCAGCGAGCATTAACCTTCACCGCCTGACTCGGCCTGCGGACTCGATACAGCCAACCCTTGCCAACGCGCCAACCATTGCATGGCCTGCATCGGCGTACAGGTTGCCAGTGCCAACTGATTCAACTCCTTCAATATTTGTTGTTGCACCATCATCAACGTACCCTCGGTCGTCCCCTCTCTGCCCGACGTAGCAGGCGTCGACGACTGCGTCGCCAGGACCTGCTGCGCCACGCACCATCCGCGCAAGGCCGCCTTATCCAAGCCGCCGGGGATGTGCAGTTGCAGCCCCCACGGCTGTTCCTGCACATCCAAGGGAGGTACTTGCGCAGCCAGCCACGCCTGAAAGGCCGTATCCGGTAACCCACCATACAAAACCGCTCGCCCCTGAAGCTTCTTAACCTCCCGACACAATACTTTCAAAGGTTTGCCCTGCTGGCAAAACCAACCCAAATGCGCATCATAAAAGCGCACGAACATGCCCTCTCGAAAACAGGCCACCCATGTGACGGACTCACTCAACTGTAAGCGTTCGCCAATTTCCATATCGATTCCGTCACTCAAGAGAAGCAAAAGTAAAAGCAAATTTAAAAACTAAACGCTAAAGACTAAAACCCTCAACGCACACACGCCACCTGGATGGTATCGTAGTCGTTGGTGTTGTTCGCAGTGCCATGGTTCAGGTTGACGTAGTAGTGGTCGCCCGTGCCGTTCGGCGTACTGGACCAGTAGACGTTGCTACTGCCCCCGCACTGGCCGCTGAGCGGCCAGCCATGAACCGAACACATTTCACTATTAGATGGACGACCTACCGTAGCCTGCCCCCAAAGAGCTTGGAGTTCATCCTTCGTAGGCAGGCGAGCGCCATTCGCGGTGCAATAGGCATTAGCGTCAGACCAAGTTCGCTTAGCAGTAGACGGTTTTATAAAACCTTCTATCAGAGGAGGTCGCACAAAGGTGGTCTCTACAGTGCGCTCGCTGCCGTTGATGCTGGCTTTCAAGGTGCTGCTGCCCGCTTGGGTGCTG
>NZ_JAQZAB010000085.1:0-36897 GCF_028640915.1 Pseudomonas sp. B3G-3
AGAGCTCGTTGCTCCCCTACTCTCCCCTCAGCCACACCTAGAGAGTATCGCAGATACCTGATGAAGCCACTTGTACGACAAATCGCGCTGATTACCGGCGAAGCACGGGGCATCGAACGGACGAATCGGGGTCATCGATGTACTGAAGGGAAGTCTGACGATATGACACTTGAGGAAATGCTCACCCGCTCGGCAGATCTACAGAACGAGATCCTGCTACTGCTCGAAGACATCCCCACACATCCCGGCGAGCGCTTTGAGACTTCAATGGCTTTCTGTGGAGTCGCCCTAGAGCATGCTCAGGCACTCCGCATCCTGTTCGAACATTACACCGCCAGGAGCCCTTAACAGGGCGTGACCTGCTACCACCTCATGAGCTGGGTTGGCCAGCAGATGCGGCGGTAGATGGTTGAATGCCTTACCACATGCACCACGGGCAGCATTTGCGTCACGACCTAGGTCGAATGTTTGCCTCCCATGTCAAAGGGTTTGAACAGCGGCCTCTCAATTGGATTGTTGGTACCGGTTATGAACGGTTCGTTATATCGCTAAAAAGCCCAGCGTTTTAACTCGCCGGGCTTGTTCCGTCATAGCTGGATATCGGAACTTAAGGCAAGGGTTCAAACTTCAAGTCGGCCAGGCTCTGGACCTTGTCCTCTCGCTGCATCTTGTACTCGGTATTCGGACCGATCCAGCGGTCCCAGATCGCGTCGATCTCCCCGGCCTTCTCCATTGCCATCAACGACTCGTTGACCTTGGCCAGGAAGGCCGGCTCATCTCTGCGCATGCCGGCGCCGATCGGCTCCAGCGCCATCGGTTCCTTGGCCAGCGCCAGTTCGACACCGTTGGATTTGGCCTGGTTGACCAGTTTCAGCGCGGTCATGGTGTTGGTCACCAGGCCTACGACCTTGTTCTGTTGCAAGGCCATGTAGGCTGAACCGGTGTCCTGGAAGGTCACAGGCGTGGCCCCGGCGAGACGAATCGACTGCTCGGAGGTCGAGCCCTTGGTGGAGCTGATGCGCTTGTCCTTGAAGAAGCTCTTCGGCTTGTCGGCATTGGCCGCGCGCACCACCAGGGTTTCCTTGGCGACGTAGTACGGGTCGCTGAACTGGATCTGTTCGGCGCGGGTCCTGGTGTAGGCCAGGTTGGCGAAGATCAGATCGACCCGGCCCATTTTCACTTCCGGAATCCGCGCCTCCACCGACAACGGCTTGAGCTCCAGCGCTACACCCAGGGTTTTGGCCAGGGCCTTGCACAGGTCGACGTCCATGCCCACCAGCTCGCGGGTCTGCGGATCGGGGGCGGAGAACGGCGGCACGTCGGCATACACCCCGCAACTCAGGGACTTCTTGGCCATGACATCGCTCAACTGATCGGCTTGGGCTGCCGCAACAGCTAAGGGACCTAACGCCAGCGTGACAAACAGCTGCTTCATACTCATGGAATATAACTCCTGAAATTGGAACGTCTGGTGGCAGAGGTGGCAAACACCGCCGCGCCTCAGTGAGCGCGCAGGTCGGCGATGAAACGTTGCGCTCGCGGGTGCGCGGGCTGGTTGAAGAAGCTTTCGGGGGTGCTCTTTTCCAGAATCTGTCCCGCGTCCATGAACCAGATGGTGTCGGCGACTTCACGGGCGAAATTCATCTCGTGGGTCACGCACATCATGGTCATTCCATCCTTGGCCAGGCCCTTCATGACGTTCAGCACTTCACCGACCATTTCCGGGTCGAGGGCGCTGGTGGGTTCATCGAACAGCATCACCGGCGGCTCCATCGCCAGCGCCCGGGCAATCGCCACTCGCTGCTGCTGGCCGCCGGACAACTGCGCCGGATAGGCCCCGGCCTTGTGCGCCAGGCCGACCCGCTCGAGCAGTTCCATGGCCTTGTGCCGGGCGGCCGAGCCTTTCAGGCCGCGGATCCTAGTGGGCGCCAGGGTGATGTTTTCCAGCACCGACAGGTGCGGGAACAGGTTGAAGCTCTGGAACACGAACCCCACCCGGCTGCGCAGCCGGTTGAGGTTGCCGTCGGTGCCGTGGACATCCTGGCCGTCGAACAGGATCTGGCCTTTCTGAATATCCTCCAGACGGTTGACCGTGCGGATCAGGGTCGACTTGCCGGAGCCCGAGGGCCCGCACAGCACCACCACTTCACCGGGCTTGACCTCGGCGGTGATGTCGGTCAGCGCGTGGTAGTCGCCGTACCATTTATTGATTTTCGAAAACATGATCATCGGATGCATGGGCGCAACCCTCTTCAATTATCGATAGCCAGCAAGGGGTCGCCGGTCTGGGCCGCGGCACCGTTGCCCTGGCGTTTGCGGGCGATACGGCGCTCCACCCAGCCGGCCAGGTGGGTCAGGCCGAAACACAGCAAGTAGTAGATGACCGCCAGGATGAAAAACACCTGGAACGGCTGGGTCAGCAGTTGGTTGTTGACCTGGTTGGCGGCGAAGGTCACCTCCTGGACGTTGATCACGTAGCCCAGGGAGGTTTCCTTGATGATCGAGATGAACTGGCTGATCAGGCTCGGCAACGCGTTGTACAGGGCCTGGGGCAGGATCACCCAGACCGTGGTGCGCAGGTAGCCCAGGCCCAGCGCCCGGGACGCCTCGTACTGCCCCGCGGGCAAGGCCTGGATGCCGCCGCGGATGATTTCGCACAGGTAGGCGCTCTGGTAGATCACCAGGGTGCAGAGCATGGTCACGAACCCGGTGATGTTGTGGCCGATCAGCAACGGCACCAGGAAGTAGGTCCAGAAGATCACCATCAGCAGCGGGATGCCCCGCAGCACATAGACCCAGACCGTGGCGACCCAGCGCAGCCCGGCCCAGGGCGAGACTCGCGCCAGCGCCAGCAGCAAACCGAAAGGAAAGGCCAGAGCCAGCGCCAGAGCCGCCAGGATCAAGGTGCTCGCCAGGCCGCCCAGGGGGCCGTGCGGGTACTGGCCGATGAGGAACAGGGTCCAGTTCTGCTGCAGAATCGAGAAGATATCGAACATCGTCCCCTACCTCGCCAAGGCTTTGTTGAAGCGCCGCGCCAGCAGCGCGCCGAGCCCCATCAACAGCAGTGAAAACATCAGGTAAAACACTGTGGCCACCAGGTACGACTCGAAGGTGCGAAAGCTGTAGTTCTCGACCTCGCGGGTGGCGTACGTCAGCTCCACCACGCCGATGGCCATGGCCAGGCTGGTGTTCTTGAACAGCAACACGGTGTGGTTGATCAGCGACGGCAGGCAGTTGCGCACGCCCTGCGGCAGGATCACGTAGCGCATCGAGCGCACGTACCCCAGGCCCAGGGCCCTGGAGGCTTCGGTCTGCCCCGCGGGAATGGCGCGCAGCCCGCTGCGGATGTCTTCACAGAAATACGCGGCCTGGCACAACCCCAGGGCGATCACCGAGAACAGGTATTCGGTGCTGTAGTTCGCCAGCCACAGTTGCGTGGACTCGCTGAGCAAGGTCGGCACGCCGAAGTACCAGAGCATCAACTGCACCAGGGTCGGCACATTGCGGTGGTACGACACGTAAGCGGCCACCAGGCGGTCGGCGAACTTATTGCCGGTCAGGCGCACGGTCACCAGCAACAGCGCCAGGGCCATCGCCAGCAGCCAGGCGAACAACGCCAGTTGCAGCGTTATTTCGATACCCTTGACGATCAGCTCGGCGTATTCGCCTCGCAGAATCGCGGCCAAATCGAAGTCATGCTTCATGGTCAATCCCTATCGGCATTGGGCTAAGGGCAGGAACAAGGCGCCAGGCACGGCCATGGCGCGGGTGTTGCGATGACGGCTCGGGCCGTTCTTCTGAAATGCCGGGGGCAAGGGAACACTCAGCCCTGGTAATCCTCGGGGCGGGCGGTGGAGAGGCCGCCGGGCACTTGCAGGGTCGGGGTGATTTCCATGTGCCCGACGTTGACCGCGATCGGCGCGGCAATGGCAAAGGCAATGGCGTCGGCGATGTCCTTGGCCTGGGGCAATTCGAAGCCTTCGACGAAGCGCTTGTAGGTCTCTTCGGAGTCGCCATGGACATGGGCGAAGATGTCGGTGGCGACCCGCCCCGGGCAGATCTCGGTGACCCGCACCCGCTTGCCGAAGGCATCGATGCGCAGTTGTCGCGAGAGCATGCTCACCGCCGCCTTGGTCGCATGGTAGGTAGAATTGCCGCCGAAGTTGTAGGCCGCGGCGATCGAACTGATGTTGATGATGTGCCCGCAATCGCGCGCGACCATCCCCGGCAATGCCAGGCGCGCCAGGTGCAGGACCGCACGCAGGTTGACGTCGATCAACAGGTCGATGCCTTCGGCGTCGGCCTTGAGAATCGAGCCAGGGCGGTCGACCCCGGCGTTGTTCACCAGGATGTCGAAGCGCTGCGTCTCGAACAGCCGTGTCAGCCCGGCCAGGTCGGTGACGTCGATGGCGTGGGCGATGCAGCCGGTCCTGGCCGCCAGTTCCTGCAGCTTGTCGGCACTGCGGGCCAGGGCGTGCACCTGGATCCCCTCCTGGCTGAGCCGCTCGACCACCGCGGCACCGATGCCGGAAGAAGCGCCGGTGACCAGCGCGGTTGTGTAATCAGAAAATGCCATGAACCTGTCCTCTTGCGGGGGCGACAGCGCCAGGCGCCGCGTCCGGTAATATGCCGATCTCGAGCCGATCGCCCTGACCTCGACTCTATCCAGCCCTGAAGCCGTGGGCCAAGACGGAATGACTGTGTGGCAATAAGCCCTGCTTATGACCGGGCGCGAGCTACGCCAGCAGCTGCGAAATCGGCGTGATACGGCCGCCGGCCTGCTCGATTTCCCGGCGAATGGTGCGCGCCAGTTCCACCGCGCCGGGGGTGTCGCCGTGCAGCAGGATCGAGTGCGCCGGCACGGCGATGCGCTTGCCACTGAGGCTGGTCAGCGTGCCCTCCTCCAGCAGCTGGCGAACCCGTTGCAGCACCGCCGCCGGCTCCTTGATCACCGAGCCCGGCACCTGGCGCGGCACCAGCAGGCAGTCATCGTCGTAGGCGCGGTCGGCCAGGAAGGTGGTGGCCACCCGCAGGCCGCTTTTCTCGGCGGCGCTTTCTATCGCCCGGCTGCTCGACGAGCTGATGATCAACCCCGGGTCGAACGCCGCCACCGCGCGCACCAGAGGCTCCGCCAGCGCCGCGTCGGCGGCGACCCTGTTGCCCAGGGCGCCGTGAAAGCTCATGTGGGTCATGCGATGGCCGTTGACCGCCGCCATGCCCGCCAGGGCGCCGAGCTGATAGACCACGTAGGTCGCCAGTTCCTTGATCTCGATGTTCATCTGCCGCCGGCCGAATCCCATCAGGTCGGGAAATCCGACATGGGCCCCCAGGTCGATGCCGCCCGCCTTGGCCAGGCGCACGGTGCTGTCCATGATCACCGGATCGCCGGCATGGAAGCCGCAGGCGACGTTCGCCGAGGAAATCAGGCTCATCAGCGCCTCATCCTCGCCCATGCGCCAGGGCCCGAAGCCCTCGCCCAGATCGGCGTTCAAATCGATGTTCATCTGCTGTCCCCTTGCCTTGTCAGGCCGCATTCAGGCGCATGAACGCCTGGCCATAACCGACGGTGGTGCCACAGGGCACCAACACCGCCGCCACCTGCCCGGCCTGCTGGCTGCGCACCGGCAACAGCAGGTCGCCGACTTGCAGCAAGGCCACCAGTTGCCCGGCCCGCACCCGGCTGCCGAGCGCGGCCAGGGCCTCGGCCTGCCCCGGGTGCTTGAACAGCAAGCAGCCCAGGCCGGGGGTCTTCAGTTCCTCGCACGCCGCCACCGGGGCAGCACTCGCTGCCGGCGCGGCCAATGCTGCAGGCGCCGTCTCGCCGCCACGCTTGAGCAGCAGGCGCAGGCCCGGACTCCGCACTTCCGCGCCAGCCAGATGGTTTTCCTTCAGCCATACCGCCAACTGGCGGATTTCCTCATTGGTCATGCTTGAGCTTCCTTAACGCGAGGCCAGCCCGTGGAGTTCCACCAGCCGGCGAACTTCCTCGAGGTAGCGCTGATTGTCTTCCAGGGCCGCGACGGCCTCGGCGTAGCTGCATTCGATAAAACGCACCCTGCTGCCGATCGGCGCCTGGCCCAGGCGCCAGAGGTCCGCTTCGATCACCGTGCCGAATTTCGGGTAGCCGCCACTGGGTTGGGCATCGCGCATCTGAATGATCGGCTGCCCGCCATGGGGCACCTGGATCACCCCCGGGACGATGCCGTGGGAGCGCACTTCCATAGGCGCCGAAGGCAGGATCGGCATGCCTTCGAGCCGGTAGCCGTAACGGTTGCTCTGGGTGGTGATCTTCCACTCGCCGGCCCAGAACGCCGCGCGGGATTGTTCCTGGAAGTACGGGTACTCCGCCGCCGGCAGCACCCGCATGGCGGGCAGCCCGTCATGCTCCAGAGGCAGCGCCAGGCTCGGTGAGCGCACCCCGAAATCAGTCGGCAGCACGCTCGGCCCAGGCCGCAACGCCGCAAGCCGATCGCCCTGCTGCAAGGCTCGTCCGTGCAGGCCGCCGAACTCACCGCGCAATTGAGTGCTGCGCGAGCCCAGCACCAGGGGCACATCCACCCCACCGGCGAGGCACAAATAAGCGCGGCTGCCAGAGACCGGATAACCCAGGCTGAGCACCTGCCCTTCCCGGGCCTGCGCCACCCAGAACGGCAGCAGCGGCTGGCCATCCAGGGTCGCCTCGCCGGCGGCGCCGGTCACCGCGAAGGCACAGTCCGCAAGGAAGCGAACCTCGAATGGAAACAGCGGAATCTCGATGGCCGCCGCGTCCTGGGGATTGCCCAGCAACAGGTTGCCCAGGGCCAGCGCCAACCGGTCCATGGCGCCGGAGGTGCCGACGCCGTAGCCCAGGCTGCCGAAGCGGCCGAAGTCCTGCACCGTGGCCAGGGCGGTCGCCGATAGAATCTCGATCATCGAATGATCCTCTCGATGCGCAAGCGCAACATGTCGCCCGGCCGCAGCATGGCCGGAGGGTTTCGGGTCGGGTCGAAAAACGCCATCTCGGTGCGGCCGATGGTGTTCCAGCCGCTGGGCCCCGCCGACGCGGAGACCCCGGTCTGTACCCCGCCGATCGATACCGAGCCGGCGACGATGTCCAGCACCGGTACCTGGCGCCGTGGCGTGGCCAGGCGCGGGTCCATGCCGCCGAGGTAGCAGTAGCCGGGATGGCTGCCCAGGGCGTACACCGGGTACAGCGGCGCGCAATGCAGGTGGGCGATGGTCTCGATGTCCAGCCCGGTATGGGCGATGACATCGGCCATGTGCGGGCCGAACTCACCGCCATACACCACCGGCAATTCGACGATGCGCCCTTCGATGGGCAGCGGCGAGCAACGCTCCCAGGCGTCGAGCAAACGTTCGCACAGGCCGTCGAGGTCGCGCGGCGGCGTGCTGAACGTCAGCATCAGGTTGTTCATACCGGGTACCGCTTCAGCGATGCCCGGCCACTGGCCGGCCTGCAGCGCCAGGTTCCAGATCCGTTGTTGCGGCGCCAGGTCCAGCTCACCAGGGGCTTCGAACAGCAAGGCCGTCGAGCCCAGCTGGCTGATACGCGGCGATACTGAAGCAGTACTCATGTCGGACTCCGTTGTTGCAGCCAGCGTTCCAGATGGTGAATGTCCACGCCACCGGCGCAGAACGCCGGGTCGTCGAGCATGTCGCGGTGCAGGGGAATATTGGTGCTGATGCCCTCCACGCACATTTCGCTCAGGGCCAGGCGCATGCGGGCCATGGCCTCGTCACGCGTCGCGCCGTGGGTGATGACCTTGGCCACCATCGAGTCGTAGTAGGGCGGCACCCGATAACCGCTGGTGACATGGGAATCGACCCGCACGCCAAAGCCACCGGGCACCTCCCAGCGCTGGATCAGCCCGGGGGTGGGCATGAAGGTCAGCGGGTCTTCGGCGTTGATCCGGCACTCCAGGGAATGGCCGTTGAGCTGCACATCCTGCTGCCGCAGCTGCAGCACTTCGCCCCGGGCCATGCGCAGTTGCTGCTGGACGATATCGATGCCGGTGGTCATCTCCGTCACCGGGTGCTCGACCTGCAGCCGGGTGTTCATCTCGATGAAGAAGAACTCGCCGTCCTCATACAGAAACTCGAAGGTGCCGACGCCGCGATAACCGATCTGCCGGCAGGCCGCCGCGCAACGCTCGCCGACCCTGGCGATCAGCGCTGGGTCGATGCCCGGTGCCGGCGCCTCCTCAAGCACCTTCTGGTGCCGGCGTTGCAGCGAGCAATCGCGGCAGCCCAGCCAGATCGCGTTGCCATGTGCATCGCACAACACCTGGATTTCCACATGCCGCGGATGGCCGAGAAACTTCTCGATATACAGCTCAGGGTTACCGAACGCCTGGCGTGCCTCTTCGCGGGTCAAGGCGATGGCGGCGAGCAACGCGCCCTCCTCCTCGACCACCCGCATGCCGCGCCCGCCACCGCCACCCGCGGCCTTGACGATCACCGGGTAGCCGATGTCCCGGGCGATGGCGAGGATGCTCGCCTCGTCGCTCGGCATCGCCGAGTCCGGCCCAGGCACGCAGGGCACGCCGGCTTCACGCATGGCGCGCTTGGCGGCGACCTTGTCACCCATGGTGCGGATGCAGTCGGCGCTCGGACCGATAAAGGTCAGGCCGGCGGCTTCGATGCGCTCGGCGAAGCCGGCGTTTTCCGAAAGAAAGCCATACCCCGGATGAATCGCCTGGGCGCCGCTGACCTTGGCGGCGAACAGCAACGCCGCCTGGTTCAGGTAGCTCTGGGTGGGTGACGCCGGGCCGATGCACAGGGCCTGGTCGGCGTTCTGCACATAACGGGCATGGCGATCGGCCTCGGAATGCACCACCACGGTCTGCAACCCCAGGCCATGGCAGGCACGCTGAATGCGCAGGGCGATTTCACCACGGTTGGCGATCAGCACTTTGTCGAACATGAAATTCACCTGAAAGACGGATGGGCGTGGGGTCAGCCGAGACGGAACAGCGGCTGGCCGGTTTCGACTTCGGCGCCGCCCTGGACCAGGATCGCGTCGATCCTGCCGGCGGACTTGGCCTTGACCGGGTGGAACATTTTCATCGCCTCGATGATCGCCAGGGTCTGCCCGGCCTCGACCTGCTCACCGACCGCGACGAAGGGCGGCTCGCCCACGGCGGGCGTCAGGTGCAGGACGCCGTACAGGCTGGCCTTGACCTCCAGCGCCGCCGGGGCATCGGCCCGGGCCGCCACCTCGGGCGCTACCGGGGCCGGTTGCCCCTGCGGCGTAGCGAGCGATGGCGCACTGACCTGCACCGCGCCGGCCTGCCGGAAAAGACGAACCGTGGTGTCGCCTTCGGTCAGGCTCAGCTCGAGCAGATCGGACTCGGCGAGCAAATCGATCAAGCCCTTGATGCGTTCTGAATCCATGGGTGGCCCCCTGCCTGTCGAGCGGTCTTGAGTGGATGGGGCCAATGTAGCGAGCCCGTCCAAAGGCGGCCAAGACGCTTTGGCTTTGGCGAGATAAGCCGTGCTTATGACCGCTCAGATCAGGCTGCCGCGCATCTGCGCGACCAGTTCCAGGAGGATCGCCTTGACCGCCTGGGCCGGCACCGACAACGGCAGGTGGCCGGACAGGCACAACGCCAGGGGCGCCTCGATCTCCGGCTCGGCGATGCGACACAGGTACAGCGCCTTGTCCTCGACCATCACCCGCGCCGAGGACTCGGGCAGGATGGTCGAGCCGAAATGCTCGGCGACCGCCGCGCTCAGGGTGATCGAGGACTCGATCTCGGCCACCACCCGCGGGCTCATGCCGATGCGCAGGAAGGCTTCGTCCACCAGCCGGCGCATGACGTTGTAGGGCCGCGGCAGGAGCATGTCCAGGTCCGCCAGCTCGGCCAGCGGGATCGACTCGCGCTGGTCGATGGCCGGGTCGGCGCTGACCAGGTAGAGGTTCTCGCGCAGCAGCGAGACGAAGCTCAGGCCATGCACTTCACGCCCGCCATACAGCACGGCCATGTCCATCCGGCCGTTCATGATCAGCTCGCTCAAGGTGGTGCCGAAGTTCTCGTTGAGGTACAGCAGGATACCGGGATGGCGCTCGCGCACGGTGCGCAACAACGGCAACGACAGGGCCGACGCCGCGGTGCCCGGCGCCAGGCCGACCGACACCTGCCCGGACAGGGTCTGCCCCGTGGCATTGACGTCGCTCTGCGCCTGTTCGCACTGGCGCAGGATGATCTGCGCATGGCCATACAGCACCTTGCCCGCCTCGGTCGGGGTCACGCCGCGCTTGGTGCGGATCAACAGCTGTTGTTGCAGTTCGGCCTCCAGCGTGGCCAGTTGCTGGCTGAGCGCCGGCTGGGCGATATGCAGCACATCGGCGGCCTGGGTCATGCTGCCGATATCGACGAGTTTCACGAAGTACTTCAAACGGCGCAGGTTCACGGTGGCGTTGCTCTTGCTCGAAAAAAGAAGACAGCCCACGGGCTTTAGCAAGAGCCAGGCCAGCCCGGAATGCCCCCTCACCCGATCAACGCCAGGGCTTAACCATAAGGCTTTGCTATGGCTGGCTGGCGGCCGCACGCAGAACCGCCCGCGACAGGCATCCCGGCTTGAGCGCACCAACGCGGTGCAGGGGCTGCACGCTTGCAGCCATAAGCACTGCCTATCAGACCAGAACGATCTCGTCTTATGGCGGCCGCGCAAGCGCCTCGTACTGTAGGGCCTCGTCAACGTCATCAACGAGGAACGCCACGTGACCGCCTCCCGCATCGCCGCCCGTGTGCAACGCATCAAACCATCGCCCAGCAGCGCCGCTTCCGATCGGGCCAACGAACTGCGCCGGCAAGGCAAGTCGATCATCAACCTGGTGGTCGGCGAACCGGACTTCGATACCCCGGCGCACATCCGCCAGGCCGCCAGCGCCGCCATCGAACGGGGCGAAACCCGCTACACGCAAAACGCCGGCACCCCAGAGCTGCGCCAGGCCATAGTCGCCAAGCTGGCTCGCGAGAACGGCCTGAGTTATGACGCCCAGCAGATCCTGGTCACCAGCGGCGCGAAGAGCGCGATCTTCAATGCCTTCGCCGCCACCCTCGGCGCCGGCGACGAGGTGCTGATCCCGGCGCCGTACTGGGTGTCGTACCCGGACATGGTGCTGGCCTGCGAAGGTGAACCGGTGACCCTCGCCTGCCCGGAAGAACACGGCTTCAAGCTGACCCCGGCGCAACTGCGCGGCGCCATCACCCCACGCACCCGCTGGCTGCTGCTCAACTCCCCCAGCAACCCCACCGGCGCCAGCTACAGCGCCGATGAACTGCGTGCCCTGGCCGATGTGCTGCTGGAGTATCCGCAGGTGCTGCTGATGACCGACGACATCTACGAACACATCCGCTACGAAGGCCTGGATAACCCGCACATCCTCGCCATCGAACCGGCGTTGAGCGAACGCACCCTGGTGGTCAACGGCGTATCCAAGACCTACGCCATGACCGGCTGGCGCATTGGCTACGCCGCCGGCCCCGGCGATCTGATCGCGGCCATGGCCACCCTGCAATCGCAATCCACCAGCAATGCCTGCTCGGTCAGCCAGGCCGCCGCCGTGGCGGCGCTCAACGGCGACCAGAGCTTCGTCAAGGACAGCGTGGCGGTCTACCAGCAACGCCGCGATCGCTGCCTGGAACTGCTCAACGCCATCCCTGGCCTGAGCTGCCGCAAGCCCGGCGGCGCCTTCTATCTCTACGTCAACTGCGGCGACCTGCTGGGCAAGACCACGGCCCAGGGCAAGCGCCTGGACAGCGATTCGGACGTGGTCATGTACCTGCTGGAAAGCCAGGGCGTCGCCGTGGTGGCGGGCACCGCCTATGGCCTGGCGCCATTCTTCCGGATGTCGATCGCCACCGATATCCAGACCCTCGACACCGGCTGTTCGCGGATCGCCGCGGCCGTCGCGGCACTGGGCTGAGGAGCGCTGATGAGCACGGCGCCCCATCCGCCCCTGAGCTTCCGGCAGGCCCTGCTGGCGATGCTCGGCATCTCCCTGGTGCTGATGCTCTCGGCGCTCGACCAGACGGTGATCGGTAACGCCCTACCGAGCATCGTCGCCGAGCTGCAGGGCTTCGAGCTCTACGCCTGGGTCGCCACCGGCTACATGCTGGCCTCCATCGTCACCATCCCGATCTTTGGCCGGCTGGGCGATTACTACGGGCGCAAACCCTTCGTGATCGCCGCCACCTTGATTTTCACCCTGGCCTCGCTGCTCTGCGCCCTGGCCGGCGACATGCTGTTGCTGGTGATCGGTCGCGCCTTGCAGGGGGTGGGCGGCGGCATGTTGATCGGCACCGCCTTCGCCTGCATTCCGGAGCTGTTTCCCGACACCCGCCAACGCCTGCGCTGGCAGATGCTGCTCAGTGCCCTGTTCAGCGTGGTCAACGCCATCGGCCCTGGGCTTGGGGGTTACCTGACCGGGGCGTTCGGCTGGCGTTCGGTGTTTTATCTCAACCTGCCCCTGGGTGGCCTGGCGCTGTTTTTTGCCTGGCGCTACCTGCCCTATTACCGCCCGCAACAGCAACTGAAGATCAGCCTGGACTGGCCCGGCGCGCTGCTGATCGCACTGGCCCTGGGCAGCCTGCAACTGTTTGTCGAATGGCTGGGGCATTCGAGCCTGGCCTTGAGCGCGGCGCTGGGCCTGGGTTGCCTGGCCGCCAGTATCGCCCTGTGGTTCTGGGAACGACGCTGCCAGCACGCCTTGCTGCCGTCGGCACTGTTCGGCCTGGCGAGCATGCGGCTGTTGTTCGTGCTGTCGGTGGCCGCCGGCGCGATCATGTTCTCGCTGTTGTTCTACCTGCCGCTGTTGCTGCAAGGCAGCTATGGCTACTCCCCGCAGGACGCCGGCCTGCTGATCACCCCGTTGGCGCTGAGCATCACCCTGGGGGCCATCGTCAACAGCCGTATCGTCACCCGCCTGCGCAATCCGAACCTGTTGCCACTGTGTGGCTTCGCCGCGCTGCTGCTGGCCTGCGTGGGCCTGGCCCTGGTCGGGCGCGACGCCTCGTTCAACCTGCTGCTCGGCCTGATCCTGCTGGCCGGGGTCGGGCTCGGCTTCATCCTGCTCAACCTCACGGTCTTCACCCAGACCCTGGCCGAACGCCAGTTCCTCGGGATCGCCACCGCCCTGACCCAATCGTTGCGTCTAGTAGGAGGCCTGCTCGGCACCGCCGGTATGGGCGTGCTGGTCAACCTGCTGTACAGCGCCAACCTGCAGCGGCTGTTTCTCGCCCAGGGCCAGGCCGAAGGGCTGAAGGCCTACGCCGACCCACAGGTGCTGCTGCTCCATGACCCGGCCCTGCTCGGACAGCCGCAATGGCTGGCGCTGGCCCGGGACGCGCTGGCCCAGTCGGTGGGAGTCGGCCTGTTGCTGTGCGCGGGCATCGGGGTGTTGGCGCTACTGATTCTGTACCGCTTGCCGCCGGTGAGACTGAACGTCTCGCCGACCATCGCCGCTGCCAAAAAACAATAAGCACTTCACTGCCGCCTTCGACTGCCCTCTCACCACACTCGACAACAGCATGGGGATGACTCCGATGGAGCTTTTCAATCGCACACCTAAAGTAGTCGCCGGTATCTGCGGCCTGATCATCGCTCAACAGGGTTACGCCGCCGGCCTGGTGGAAGACAGCAAGCTCAGCGTGCTGGCGCGCAACTTTTTCAGTAACGCCGACAACCGCAGCGGCGCGGCCGACCCCAACTACACCCAGGAATGGGGCCAGGGTTTCATCGCCAACTTCCAGTCCGGCTACACCCAGGGCACGGTGGGTTTCGGCGTGGACGCCATCGGTATGTTCGGGATCCGCCTGGACTCCGGCAAGGGCCGGCACTACAACCCGAAAAGCACGGCCTTCAACGGCAACGTGTTCCCCACCGACAGCGACGGGCGCGCGGTGGACGAGTTCGGCAGCCTGGGCCTGACCGCCAAGGCCAGGTTCTCCAACACCGAACTGAAATACGGCACCCTGGTGCCGATGCTTCCGGTGGTGATGTCCACCGACCGCATGCTGCAACAGACCTTCAACGGCGGGCAGATCCAGTCTAAAGAGCTGGATGACTTCACCTTCACCTTGGGCCAGTTGGAACATGTCAAGGGCCGCGGTTCGAGCAATCAGATGGGTATGTCCATTCCCGGCGCGAACAACGCGCAGACCGGCCAGTTCGTCAACAAGTTCTACTACGGTGGCGTGGACTACAAACCCAGCAAGGATCTGACCCTGCAGTACTACTACGGCAACCTGCAGGACTTCTACAAACAGCACTTCCTCGGGCTCAAGTACGACTGGCAGGTGGGCCCCGGCACCCTGCGCACCGACCTGCGACACTTCGACAACCGCTCCGATGGCGCCAACGGTCACGACCCCGACTTCTACACCTTCGGCTACTACGGCGATGGCGTGACCAAGGGCAAGGTCGACAGCCGCCTGAGCAGCGTGCAATTCACCTACCTGGTGAACGGCCACACCCTCGCCGCCGGCCTGCAACAGGTCAGTGGCGACAGCGACGCGGTCTGGCTGAACCAGGGCGACGGCTCCACCGCCTACTTCATGACCGAATCGATGATCGGCAAGTTCCAGCGCGCCGGGGAAACCACCTGGCAGGTCCGCTATGGCTACGACTTCACCAAGGTCGGGGTGCCTGGCTTGAGTTTCCTGGGCATGTACGAAAGCGGCTCGAACATCCGCACACCCAATGGCGACAAGAAAGAATGGGAACGCAACCTGACCGTCAGCTATGTGGTCCAGCAAGGGCCGCTCAAGGACCTGAGCATCGCCCTGCGCCACGCCTCCTTGCGCACCGAAGTCTCCACCCAGCGCGACAGCGACGAGCATCGGGTGATCATCAGCTATCCACTGAACATCCTCTAAGCGTCGGCACACTGGATGATGCGCATCGTCATCCAGTGTGTTTTTTTGCAGACCGTTCTAGATAATGAGAAAGCTTTACTGCAAGCGATTCCGGAGTCGATGGTTGAATGCTTTGACCACTCGCGCCCCGGGCAGCATGTGCGCCCCGACCTGGGTCGAAGGTTTGCCTCCCAGGTCAAAGGGGGTGAACAGCGGCACCTCAATTGGATTGTTGGCATCCACCACAACCCGTCCTTCCCACGGCCCCAGGTCAACAAGTGCCGATGGGATCTTCGACCAGTTCACCGCCAGGAAGATCAGGTCTGCCAAGGCAGCTTGTGCAGTCGTAACGGCTCGAGCCTTGGACCCCAGATCGGCAATCAACGACGCAAGGCTTTCAGGGCCACGGCTATTGGCGATGCTGACATCCAGGCCTGCCTGCGTCAGTAACCTGGCGATTGCACTGCCAATGGCCCCGGCTCCAATGATGCTAATGTTCATGACGGACTCCTCAGGCAGTGAAGCCGCCATCGATCATCAACTCGGCACCCGTGACGAAACTGGCCTCGGTGCTGGCCAGATAGGCCGCTGCGCTGGCGATGTCCTGACCTTCCCCGTAACGCCCCACGGCGATATTGGGACGGACGAAGTCGGCCACCGGACCATCGGCGGGGTTCATGTCGCTATCGGTCGGCCCGGGGTGAACGGTATTCACGGTAATACCGCGTGGTCCCAGGTCTCGCACCAGGCCTCGGCTGAAGCCCGCCACGACCCCCTTGGTTAGGGTATAGGCGGAGGCTGTGGCGAAAGCGGCGTACTGCACTATCGAGCTGCCGATATGAATGATTCGCCCACCCTGCCCCATGTGCTTGAGCGCCTCCTGGGTGGCCACAAAAACACCGGTGACATTCACCGCAAGGATGCGCCGAAGTCTTCAAAAGCGATGTCTTCAGGAGCACCCAGGACACTGATACCGGCGTTGTTGACCAGGATAGCCGTCACCACATCGAAAAACCTGGCGAGCGCAAGGTATCGAATCCGTCATTCACGCCCTGCTCTGGGATGCTGAACTACATGAACCCATGCTGGTCCTTTGATATCGCTCATGGGTGACCATCACCTTTCGCATACGCAGCCGATAGCGACGCGGCGAGCAATTAGTCCTCCCTTGACCGATGATCATTGCAATGGCGAAAAGGCCGCTGGCAAATACACCGTCGATTGCATTTCCTGCAATTGCGGAGCGGAGTTTTCGGGCGGCCACACACCATCGTTCACAGCCCGGGTGCGCACCTGCAAGCGTTGTTCGAGGCTCGAGTACGGCCAGACATGCAGATAGCGCGGCAGCTTCCCACTGGTGGCGTAGAACGCCGCATACACAGATGAATAGGTGTCACCGGTGCGAGGGCCCACCGCTTTGCACCAGCCAGCAAGCGTCGGAGCCAGTCCCGAAGGTACCAGGTCGTATTCACGCAGCTCGTAGAACGGCCCATGGGCCCCTGGCGGTAAAGGTTCAAGGAACGGGAAAAGCCGATAGTCCTCAATCTGTTGACTCAACACAAACTCGCCGATACCGAACGCGTCGCTGGAGAGCAGACAGCGCTCACGTTCCTGCTGGCGGATTTGGGTATCGGCAAATCCACGAAGGACTGCAATACGGTTCTGCTGGCCAATTTCGGACAGCCAACAGCCCATCAGGCGAACACCCTCCGGCGCCTCCTCAAGGGCTTGTTGCAGACGAGGCAACGCCTGCGCCGACGTACGTACACGCAGCGTGAAGGTGATCAGTTCGTACAGGTCCATGACATTATCCCCGGCAGATCGATTGAGCGTGGATGTCTACCAGCCAGTCGGGGCTTAGGTCCGCGATATCGGCGCAGCCCATCAGGTTGAGTGTCCGGATGAACTCTTCGTGGAGCAGGTCCAACGCGCGACCGGCGCCCTCCTCCGCGGCCACGGTGACGCCATAGAGAGTGGCGCGCCCCAGCAGCACTGCATCAGCCCCAAGCGCCAAGGCTTTGGCGATATCACTGCCACGACGGATACCACTGTCGAGTAATAGCGCCATCTTGCCTTTAACCATAGGAGCGATCAGCCTCAGTGCATCCAGACTCCCGAGCGCCCCCTCAAGCTGACGTCCGCCATGGTTGCTCACCACCACGCCGTCGAGCCCCAGAGCTAACGCCCGCTCTGCGTCAGAGGGATGCAGCACCCCCTTGAGCAATAGGTTCCCGGACCACTGATCACGCAGGCGGGCAAGCATGCCCCAGTCCAGGAGTGTGTCCATCTGTTCGCCAATGAACTTCATCGAGCCCAGGGCATTGCGTTCGGCGGGCGGCAGGTACGGCTCAAGATTACCCATAGATGGCATGCCATTTGGCCACATGACCTGGTGCAACCAGCGAGGATGACGCAGTACATCGAGCTTATTGCCAAGACTCAGTTCTCGCGGACGGATGAAGTTGCGGCGATCCCACTCACGGTTTCCCAGCACCATCGCGTCACTGGTCAACAGCAACGTGTCGACACCAGCCTCTTGTGCCCGAGACAGCAAACTGGCCTGTATTTCAGGGTCGCGCATGGCATACAGCTGGAACCAGAGATCAACGTCCGGCACATGGGCTTTGATCAGTTCCATAGAAACATTGGACACGGTACTCAAGCAGAATGGCACCCCGCGCGCAGTCGCGGCTCTAGCTAGGTGGAGGTCGGCATTACGGTGCAGCATGCCGTTGTAGCCGGTAGGGCCGATCAGCATCGGTGCAGCCAGTTCACGACCTAGCAAGTGTCGCAGGATCACCGGAGGATGACACGGAACCAGCGAGCGCGAATGCAGCTGTACTTCGCCAAATGCCACGCGGTTGCGCGCCAGGGTCAATTCGTCCTCGGCCCCACCAGACAAGTATTCCCAGGCGAAATGCGGTAACCGATGGCGAGCCAGTTCCGCCAGTTCGGCGATGCTGTGAACGCGACCCAGGTCCCGACCACGGTAGAAGCTACGCATACAGATTCCTCGAAGAAAAAACCCGGCGAGCAACCGGGAAAGGGCAGCAGTGGAAATAAATGGCTCAGTCGCTCTCTGCCACAGCACCAACCGAACCTTGGGCGTGCGAAGGTCCACAAACAGTCAGCAACATCAGCGTGGTCAGCGCGCCGAACAGCACCAACATGAGGGAAACAGGCCACGCGCCGTGGTAACTGGCAAATAGTGCGGTGGCAATAAGTGGCGCGAAGCCACCGGCGAAGATTGACGCGATTTCATGCCCCATGGCCAAGCCCGTATAGCAAACATGAGTGGGGAACAGCTCCCCCATCATGGCTGGCTGAGTCCCGATCATTGCGCCATGGCTCACCGGCAAACCCAGGATCAACGCCAAGTACACCAGCGTCGGATCATGGGTATCGAGCATCCAGAAGAAGGGAAACGCCAGTAACATGAGGGAAATGGAACCGAACGCATAAACGGAACGACGACCGATCCGATCTGATAACCAGCCCCAGAACAAAATGCTGAACGCTTCAAGCACCATGGCCAGCATCACGCCAAGCAGCACCAGTTGGGTTGACAACCCTGAGAGCTTGGCATAGGCCATGGAGAACGATAAAAAGATGTAAGCCCCGCCGTTTTCTGCCAGACGCAACCCCATGGCCTGCAATACCTCCCTGGGGGCTCGCGCAGCACCTGAAGCGCGGGCAAATGACGAGCTGTATCCCTAGCTACATTGGCCTGGGTGAAATCGCGGCTTTCCGGCAGCTTTCGCCGGATATACAGACCCACACCGAAGATCGCGACGCTGGCCAGGAACGGCAGGCGCCATCCCCATCTCATGAAGTCGTCGCCAGGCAGCTGTTGGACCAGATAGAACACCGCCGCCGACAGGACAAAACCTCCGGACACCCCCAGTTGACTCCACGCTGCGTAGAAACCGGCACGCTTGGGCGGTGCATTTTCACTGAGCATCAGCACCCCGCCGCCCCATTCGCCCCCCGAAGCGACACCTTGCACCAGGCGCAGGATTACCAGGCACAGGGGCGCCAGATAACCCGCCTGCTCGAACGTTGGCAGCAGGCCGATAACCCCCATCAGTGCCAAAGTGATCACTAAGGCCTGCTTGCGCCCGCGGTGGTCACCAATGTGACCGAAGACAATGCCACCTAGCGGGCGGGCGACAAAGCCAACGGCGAACCCTGCGAATGCACCCATAGTCGCGATCACAGGACCCGTATCGGGCGGAAAGAACAACGGGCCGAATACCAGCGCCGCGGCCGTACCGTAGAGAAAAAAGTCATACCACTCCAGGGCGTTGCCGAGCACCGGGGCAAAGACAATTCGGCCCATTGGAGGTGACGCTTGAGTCATACGCGACATAGAACACTCCGACACCGCAAAGAACACTCTGTGCGACGATTTTCTCCAGTAATGGACAGACAAGGCCGCATGGACATGGGCCTTGTCCGATGGGTGTTACCAGACTTTCCAGGTGTAGCTGGTGATCAGACGGTTCTCGTCGAAGTCATTGCCATAACGCTGCTTGACCATGTAGTTCTTCCATTCGAGGCCCAGACCTTTGAGTGCCCCGCTCTGCACTACATAACGCAGTGCCAGGTCGCGCTCGTTCTCGGTTTCGTCGGCCAGAGTGTCACCGCGCTTGATATCGGTCCCCTTGATATAACGGGTACTGAAGGTCAGACCGGGGATCCCCATGGCCGCGAAGTCATAGGCATAACCCACGCCCCATGAGCGCTCCTGAGGACGCATGAATGGCTGATTGGCCCAGTTCAGCAGGTAGAACTGCGGGATGTAGCCGTTAAGCGTCGGGAACATGCTCTGGCCGAACATGCGTTGATAGACCAGGCTGGTACGGTGCGGTCCCTTGGTCAGGGTCAGTCCGGTGGACAGCGCGCGGTTATCGATATCGCCGCTCAGTGCCTCGCCATCTTCCTTGTTGTCGAACCAGCGTACATCGGCGCGCAAGCCGTAGCCGTTGCCCAAGTCGGTGGTGTGTGCAAGGCCGTAGTACTGTTGACGATAGATATCGTGCACAACACCGTAGAAGTAACTGGCCTGAAGTCGCGGTGTAGCGTTCCATACGGCCCCGCCGAAATCCATTCCCTTGTCGCTGTCCAGGCTGTCCTTGGAGCCGAACTTGTAGAACTTCTCGTGATCGGACGATTCCCGGGTGACGGCAGACCAGAAGCGGCCACCCGTCAGCGTCAGGTTGTCGATTTCCTTCGACTCGACGACAGCACCTTGAAAAATGGTGTCCAACTGGCGACTGGGGTCATGCCAGGCGACAGGCAATTCCGGGCGCATGTCACCGATTTTCAGCTCGGTCTTGGAGTACTTCATTTTGAAGGTCGCTCCGGCCCGGCTGTAATCCTTGCTCGTCATTCCTTTGGCGGCGTTGTAGGGCAACGTACCGTCATTGCCGGTGGAATCCAGCCGCAGGGCGTACTGCGCATCCACATCCAGACCGAACGCCACCGGCGTATCGGTGTAGCCCGATGTGAACTGCAGGTCGAAACCCTGGGACCAGTTACCCACTTGCGGTACCTTCGCCCCGCTCTTGGTGAAGTTGCGGTCGAGGTAGAAGTTACGCATGTCGACCTTCAGATGACTGTCATCGACCAGGTCGGCGTACGCTGCCACGGGGGAAGCCACGGCTCCCATCAGGCCCAAATATTTGAAGCTGCGCGCAAAAGACGAGTACAACATGTGACGCCCCCATTCATCCCGGCCAGGCCGGGGGGATTTGGTATGAGCAGATCAACAAAGTTAGTAACTCGGCAGTCAATTCGCGGTGTGCATTCTGAGGCACGGCTATCCGCGAAATACGGACACGACGTGCCCGCTCGCCTGACTTTGAGGCCAGGTTCTAGGTATGTGGAACAAGACTTAGCGCAGGTTTTTCGAGGTCTCGCCAAGGCGGTGGTAGGCACGGTTGAAATACACCAGGCCGTCCTGTGTATCGCCCTGCCTGATCGCCAGGATTTCGCAGTAGAAGATGCTATGGGAACCGACTTCATGCACCTGAGCGATCCGGCAATCGAAATTCACCAGGCCCTCATCCATCGCGGGCGCGCCACTTTGCAGAATCGACCAGGCGGTTGTGGCAAAACGCTCATCCATGCTCAGGTTCTTGTTGGCGAACGCGCCGGACAAGGCCTGATGGCTGGCAGCCAGGACGTTGACACACACAGCCCCGTTGGTCTTGAAATGCGCGTTGGAGTGCGAGGCGCGATTCATGCAAACCAAGAGTGTGGGGGGTGAGTCGGTAACGCTGCAGACAGCCGAGGCCGTGAAGCCGAAGCGACCGGCAGGACCATCGGTGGTGATGACTGATACGGCCCCGCCGAGCAGGGCCATGGCGTTACGAAATCCATTGATGTCGACCATTGCCGTTACTCCTAGATGTCCAGAACCAGTTTTTTCGATTTGGCGCGCGAACAGCAGACCAGGATCTGGTCGTTGTCAGCCTTCTCGTCGTCCGTCAGGTAGACATCACGATGATCCGGTTCGCCCTCGAGTACGTCGCATACGCAAGTACCGCACACACCTTGCTCGCAAGAAATCTCGATCTTGATGCCCACACTCGCCAGTGCCTCGAGGATTGTCTGGCCGGCGGCGACCTCAACAGTCTTGCCGCTGCGAGCAGCCACGACTTCGAAGCTTTCACCACTGATATCAACCTCAACCTGGAAATACTCGCGATGTATACGTGTGTCGGCGTAACCGACTTCCAAAGCCGTGGCGATGACCCAATCCATGAACCCGGAGGGGCCGCAGGTATAAACATGTACCCCGGCTTCAGGCGAGCCGAGTACGCTAATCAGGTCGAGTTTTTGTGCAGCGTTCTCATCGTCGAAATGGACGCTTACCCGCGCCGCGAAATCGGCGTTCTGCAATTCGTCGAGGAAGGCCGTACTGTTGCGCGAACGGGCGCAATAGTGCAGTTCGAAGTCCTGCCCGTCGGCCTGCAACGCATACGCCATAGCAATCATCGGGGTAATGCCGATGCCGCCACCGATCAGGATCGACCGAGTGACCTGGGTGGCCAGCGGAAAATGATTGCGCGGCGTGCTGATGGTGACTTCAGTGCCTTCTAGGAGCTCCTCATGCACCCCGATTGAACCACCGCGAGATGCCGGGTCCTTGAGCACACCCAGGCGATATACCCCGGCATTGGCTGGATCGCCGCACAAGGAATATTGACGCACCAGGCCTGGGGCGACATGGATATCGACATGCGCGCCGGCCTCGAACCCGGGTAGCAGGCCGCCGTCGGGACTAATCAGGTCGAGCACGACAACGCCGTCGCCCTGAATTTCGCGCTTGCTTACGATGACTTTCAACAATTCTTCATTCATGACCGGTGTACCGTGGTAGATCGAGTAGGGCCCCGACGTCTGCCCTCACCCAAGGGAAAGGCATGTGTTTAACGCATGAACAAACCACCGTTCACATCCCATGTGGCACCGGTGGTGAAATAGGCTTCGGGACGCGCCAACTGGACGACCAGATCGCCGAGGAATCCAGCATCGCCCAAGCGCCGGACGGGAATGTTGCCGATGAGGCTTTCCATACGCTCAACGGGTACCGCCGCCCGAACGGCCGGCGAATCGATCGGCCCTGGAGCGATGGCATTGACTGTCACGCCCTGGCCCGCGAATTCTTTGGCAAAGATCTTTGTCAGGGTGATGATCCCGCCTTTGGAAGCGGCGTAATGTGCACCAGTCGCGGTACCGCCGTTCTGTCCAGCCAGCGAGGCCATATTGATGATCCGGCCATAACCGGCTTCGGCCATGTACGCACCGATTACCTGGCAGCCGACAAACACGCTGCGCAAGTTCAAGCCAACGACAGCATCGAACTCCTCGGGGCTGATCTGCATCACTGGTGTCGTCATGGTGATCGCCGCATTGTTGACCAACACGTGCAGCGCCCCCCACTGTTCGAGCACCTGCGCGAGGGCCGCTGCAAAGTCGGCTTTGCATGTGACATCGAGCTTGATGGCGACAGTGCTCTCGCCCGTGTCGTCCAATTGCCCGGCTGCCGCGGTGGCCGCTTCCAGAGAGCGGTCGGTGACCACCACCTTGTAGCCCGCTTCCAGCAGTCGGGCGCACAAGGTGTAACCCAACCCTTGGGCGGCACCGGTGACCAGTGCGATATGGTTCATGAGACGTCCTCTCACAGGATGTAGCCGATACCAGCCAAGGTATCGTCGGAGTTGATCAGCCGGATCAGCTTGCGCTGGATCTTGAAACTCTCGTCGCAGCGCTCAAGTTCATAAACGAGGTCTGCGCTGTAGTGCTTGAGTGCGTCCTTTCGGAACTCCCGCAGGTTCTGCGCACAACGCACCGTGATGTGAGCCCCGTCGTCGAACAACACCCGAAAGCGCGACAACGTCCGCACCGTGCGCGGCAGCGGGCTGGTGGAAATCGACTCGCCGCCGGTCAGGCGCTGAACTCGTAACTCGCGCATGTGGTGGTCGTCGTAGGCGTAATTGAGTGAGTTCTCGAAGTCCTGCTCCTTCGGGTCAATCGGGATGATGTACGTCCCTTTTTCGGCCCACAGAGCCAGCCAGGCGTCATATTCGGAATGGTCAAGCATGTCGCCTTCCTGCCAGATGAAGGCGGTCACTTCTTGCAGCGATTGCAGGTTCATACGGTCTTCTCCACGCCTCAGGCTTTATTCGGGGCCGACATCATTTTTTTCCACTGCTGGTACGCCGCGCGCATGCCGGTCTCGGCGCTCACGTCGCTGAGCAGTCCGTCTTCGGTAGGCGTCTCTCCAGGCAGCCCACGGTTGAGCATGATCCACAGGTTCTCACCGGCGCTCGCGCCCTTCTGCACCCGCTCCCAGGCCTCGGAATCGTCCGGCGTGCCAAAACCCATCGGCCCCTGGAAATGCTCGTGCAGGCGCAGGCGATAACGGTTCGCCACCGCCGGGCCGCCGTCCATGGTGATCACCGAGTGATGGATTTCGGTTTCGGTCACCGAGATTGGCTGCAACACACGGAAGAACGCCATCGAGCACGCGACGTTGGGGAACAGATTGAGATTGAAGCCCGAGCCACCCACGGCCCGGACGATGCGCCGCACCTGTTGCTCATCGACACCTTCGGCGCGCAACTCGACGGCCAGGTTCTCGAAGCGTTCAGGAATCGGTTTGTCCAGGTCGGCCTCCAGGTCCACCAGGTCAGGGATCATCACCATCACGCTATGACCGTTGCCCAGGTCTTCGACATAACCGGGTCCTTCAACGAAGTCGAACAAGGCCAGGGTTTCTTCATCCACGGACGACAGGAAGGACTTGTGCACCAGCGGGAAGTGGTAGGCATCGGTGGTGTTTTCCAACTGGATTTTCCAGTTGCCCGGGAAGCGGAAACGATGCTCACCAGGCACCTTGATCGGGTAACCGGCGCCCTGCTTCATGAACAGGTCCATCCACTTTTTTGCCGGGCCGAGAAAGTCCACCAACGGCTCGATATCGTCCTTGAAGGTGGCGAACAGCATGCCGGCGTATTCCTCGACACGCAGGCTCACCAGCGGGAACTCGGCCTTGTCCAGGCAATCGCCGTAGCTCTCTGGGTGCGGTACGCCGCGCAACGAACCATCGAGTGCGTAACTCCAGCCGTGATACGGGCAAACGAAACTGTTGGTCTTGCCTTTCTTGTGCTCACAAACAGTAGCGCCACGATGGCGGCAACGGTTGAGCAACACATGCACCTGTTTCTTGCGATCACGCACCACGATCACCGGCTGCTTGCCGATGTAGGTACTTTTGTAACTACCGGCGTCCGGAATCTCACTGGTGTGCGCCACCCAGACCCAGGTGCTGTAGAAAATCTTTTCCAGCTCTACATCGAACAGCTTGGCGTCGGTGTACAGCGAGGTATGGACGCGGTCGGCCTGGACCAGTTCTTCGGGACTGACGTCCAGGTTCACGGTTTCAATCAGATTGCTCACGGTGTCTCCTCGTCGACTTCTTGGCCGACTTCAACAGTCATTGCTCGGGTGTGTTGGGTACCGGCAAACGGGCGTCGCTGTTCCATGCCTGCACGGGGCGACCGAACAGGTTTTCGGTCTGGAAATGTGCCATGCGCCACTGCCCCTCTTCCTCAGCGAAACGCACTGTCAGGCGCGCGGCGTTGAGGTGCGAAGCGCCACTGGCGAAGGTCGAGGTCTGCAGCATCACCCAGCTTCCCGACGCACCCTGCCCATCCACCTCGATCAACTCGCTAGTGAGAAAGTGCACATTGAGAACGAAATGCGCGGGCGGTTTCATGTACGTGGCAAACATGGCGCCGATCGCTTCGCGGCCTCGGTAGCCACCGAAACTGTCAGCGTATTTGGCCCCCTTGCCCTCCCATACCGCTTCGCGAGTGAACAGGCCGGCCAGTTCCTCCAGCGGCGTGTTGACATCGAGAACATCACACAGCGCCATGTAGCGACTCATGCAGGCACGCACGGCGTGTTCGATTTCGAAGCGATGTAGTCGCTGATGTAATTCGGTTAATGAGACGGGGCTGGGCATGCTGGCAGACCTCAACGCTGAATGATCAGTTCGCGACCGGTACGGGCCTCGACCTTGGCGTACTTCCACAGCTTGTAAGTACCGTCGCCCACCGGCGTACTGCGGAACAGGTTGCAGGCCGCGTGCACGGTTTCGATGTCGGGGACATCCGCCAACAAGTAGGTGGTCCAGGGAAAGCCAGTGGAAGGGCCGACCATGCTCTGGTCGTCATCCATGTTGCCGAACACCTTGACGCCCGACAGGTCATGAATGCCGTTCCACATCTCGCTGAATGCAGCCCAGACCTGCAGTTGTTCGTCGCGCGGCGCGTCGAAAAAGTTCTGGTTGATGCCCATGCAGAACAGCACGCGCAGTGTTTTTTTCTCGCTCATGTTTCGCTCCTCGAAGGGTTACAGGTAACCAGGCAATGGCGGCTTGCCAAAGAACATGGCGCCCGCGCTCTGGTAAGTGACGTCACCCATGAAGGCATGCTGAGTCACCACTTGGGCGTCGTTGACGCATCGAGACAGAGGGCTGTCGTTGTAGACGCCGCTCATGCCCGACAACATTTGCGCGGTGCGCGCCACGTCGGCGGCGACCCGTGTAGCGTGGGTCGATGACAGCCGCAGCAGATTGGTGACCTGTGCCGGCACGGCGTCGCCTGCCAGCACATGACCCCAGGCCTGCTCGATGGATTCGTAGAAAAAAGCGCGGGCAGCGCGCAAGGCGGCCTCGGCCTTGGCGATCTCGACTTGGGCCAGAGGCCTGTCGGCCAATGCTGGAGCGCCGGTCACGGAAATTCGTCCGCTGGCCATGCCGCTCAACTCATCCAGTGCGGCGCGTGCCACACCGAGGCCGACCACTGACAAAACCTGCGTAGCGAACGAGAGCGATGGATAGCGGAAGAACGCTTCATCCAGGGTCGGAGCGCCGCCACGTACAAAGGTCCAGTCCTCGGGCACGACCACATCCTCGACCACCAGGTCATGACTGCCGGTGCCCAACAGGCCAACGGTGTCCCAGGTTTCTTCGATACGTGCCTCGCTGCGCGGCATCACGGCCAGACGCGGCAGATCGAGCTTGTCGCCGTTCTTCGGCGCGATACCGACCCCCAGCAACGTGGCGCCCATGGAACCACTGGAATACTTCCAGCGACCGTTGACCTTGAAGCCACCCTCTACCCGTTCGGCTGGCTGTGGCGGAAAGATCCCGCCAGCGAACACCACATCCGGGCCATCGGCATACACCTGGGCGATGGTCGACAACGGCAGTGCCGCGAGATAAACCGGGCTCATACCAAAGCTGGCGACCCAACCGGCGGAGCCATCGGCCTGGGAAATGCGCTCAATCAAGCGACAGAAATCACCCGGTGAAGCTTCATCGCCGCCGAACCGTTTCGGGACCAGGGAGCGATAGATGCCGTGGGACTTGAACGCGTCGATCACATCCTGGGAAATGTGCCGTTGGCGATCAAACTCGCCTTGACGGGCGCGTGTGCGCACGTCGTTGAGCATCGCCTCGAAACGTTCATCGTTGGTTTGGGGTGCGATAGCGTCCAGGGCCGTCGCCTTAAGCGGATTCATGACTGGCTCCATGATCAAGTGCGATTCGAATACAGGCGTTGCAACAACAACCCGGCGACGGCGAGCAAATGCTCATCGGCGCCTTTGGCGGCCACCAATTGCAAGCCGGCCGGCAACCCTTGTGCACTGCCCAGAGGAATGGTCAGCGCGGGGTGTCCGGAGAGGTTGAAAGGACGCACCAGGGCGGTCATGCCCAGCACGGCGCGGGTATTGGAAGCGTCGGCGATGGCCAAGGGGAAGTCCGGCATGGTAGGCAGCGCCAGCACGTCGAAATGCTTCAGCGCTTCATCGACTTCGGCGGTAAAACGCGCCCTCACCTGCTCCGCTTCGGCCAGTGCCTGATCAGTGGTTTCACCGGCCGCAGCCAACCGGTCGGCAATGTCGGCACCGACCCGCCCTGTGTCCAGCAAGTGCCCACACGCGACGAATGTTTCGCGGTTGATCACCACCATACCGGCGTCATAAGCGCTGACCATGTTTGTCAACGGCGCTTCATACAGAGACAACCCACTGTTAGTCAGCGCATCGGTGACCGCTCGCTGTACAGCCTCATTGGCCTGCACCGGTACCACACCGATACGGGCATCGACGAGGGTCGGCAAGCGGGAGAAAGTCGGATCGATGGCCCGCATTGCGGTCACCAGCATCGGCAGGCTGTTGGCGAACGGCCCGACACAGTCGAGGCTCGATTTCTCGGGCATTACGCCTTTGCGGCTGACTCTGCCAAACGTCGGCTTGAAGCCGAACACACCGCAGCAGCACGCAGGAATACGCACCGAACCACCAGTGTCGGTGCCCAGGGAGAAATCAGCCAAACCTGCCGCGACCGCCGCGGCCGAACCGCTGGAAGACCCACCGGGAATACGCCCGGGAAAGCGTGGGTTGGCTGCGGTGCCGGTCCAGTGATTGATGCCCGTGGTGCCGTAGGCCAGCTCATGGAGGCTGGTCTTGCCAATGAGGCGGCAGCCGTTAACGAGCAATGTTTCAACCACCGCGGCGTGGTGCAGAGCAGGTTCGGCATCTTGAAGGGCGCGACTGGAAGCACGGGTCGGCACACCCGCTACGTCGATGGTGTCCTTCACCATCACTGTGGGGCCATTGCCATCAAGGGAAACTTGCTCGACCACGATCGTCATATCGGATTCACCTGTAACGAGAGCCTGGAAGACGCCGGGTGGCGCCATTGGGTAAATCCAAGATGACGAATTATTACGTGAATTGTCAATTGAATTAGGCGATATTTTTTGATGTCGAAATTGGTGCAAATTTCCAGCAAATGCACCGAAATCTAGCACTTCAAAAAAGTCTAGACCGAGGCAAATACAGTTGATAACTAATTGTTTTATAAGGATTATTTAGTTTTTCCGAAATAAAAATGGATCCAATTAAGCCGTCAGATCGCGATTTAAACGCCGAGTTATCAAGGTTGATAAAAATATTTTTTGACGCTTTTTTTTGTGATTTTTTAAACGATTTTTTATCAAAAAAATACATGCATTTTTTCAATGTAAAACGTTGAATTTGCTGGCGGCATCGCCTTTCAAAACGGCCGGTTACAACGCTGTGAAATAACCGGTCAAAGGCCTTTTTCCAGCGAGCTCCGAGCTGGTGCAGGCAAATTCTCTGGCATGCAATCTGCAAATCCGCCCTTTGCCAGCCCGCCAGAGAGCGGCCGGCTTACCGAATCAGCCTTGCCCCGGAGATCGATCGACATGCTCTTCAAGAAAGCTCTGCCCGCTGTGATGTTCGGTGCTCTTTGCGCCACCTGCGTTGTGCCCCAAGCGGCCTTCGCCGAAGTCAAGATTGGCGTGATCACCTCCGCGACCGGCCCTATCGCGCTGGTCGGCATCCCACAGAAAAACAGCGTGTCCCTGATGCCGACGAAGATCGGCAATCAGACCGTGCGCTACATTTCGCTGGACGATGGAAGCGACCCGACCGCATCGGTCAAGGCCTTCAAAAAGCTGATAGACGAAGAGCACGTGGACGCGATCATCGGTCCGAGCGGTTCGCCCAACGCCATGGGAGTCATCCAGTTCGCCACCGAATCGGGCACACCCATGCTCGCCCCGGTGGGCACCGCCGCCGTAGTGCTGCCCATGACCGAACAGAAAAAATGGGTATTCAAGACCACCCAGAACGACGACCTGATCGCCCAGGCACTGGTGGAGAACATGGTCAAGCGCGGGATCAAGACCCTGGGCTTCATCGGAACCGCAGACCCCTATGGGGAAAACTGGGCAAAGGTGGTGGCGGTGCAATGCGAGAAGCATGGCATCAAGATTGTTGCCAGTGAGCGTTTCCAGCGCCAGGACACGTCCGTGACGGGGCAAAGCCTGAAACTGCTGATGGCCAAACCCGATGCAGTGCTCGTCGCCGCCCCCGGCAGCTCATCGGTGATGCCACAAACCACGCTGTTCGACCAGGGTTACAAAGGACAGATGTATCAGACTCACGGAGCGGCGTTGGATGCCTTCCTGCAATTGGGCGGCAAGAAAGTCGAAGGCACCATTCTCGCCGCGAGCCTGATGCTGGTGCTCCCGGAAATGCCTGACAACCACCCCTCCAAACCCGTTGCCCGGCGATACATCGACGCCTACACCAAGGCCTATGGCTCTGCGCCGGCGACTTTCGGTGCCAACGTCTATGACGCCGGCCTGCTGCTGGAAAAAGCCATTCCCGTTGCAGAACAGAAAGCCCAACCCGGTACACCCGAGTTTCGCGCCGCCCTGCGCCTGGCGCTGGAAAACACTCACGAGATGTCGGGTACCCAAGGCGTTTACAACATGACACCCGAGGATCACAGCGGCTTCGATGAGCGCGGCCGCGAGCTGATCACAGTCAAGGACGGTCACTGGACCTTGCTCAAGTAACCAGAGACGGCTGACAGGGCAGGTGCTGCTCATCCGTAGCACTTGTCGCGTCAACACACCCGCTCAGCCTACAGAAGAGAGTGCTCATGAATTTCCAGATAGCCATGCTGCTGGGCCAGGACGGCGTCACCAACGGTGCCATCTATGCCCTGTTGGCGCTGTCGATCCTTCTGGTGTTTACCGTCACCAGAATCCTTTTGATCCCCCAGGGTGAGTTCGTCACCTATGGCGCTCTGACCATGGCTGCCATTCAGGCCGGTCATCCGACGCCTCTGGCCTGGTTACTGCTGGTCCTCACTCTGATCGAATGCGCCCTGGACCTGGTTGCCCGCTGGCGTGCGGGAAAAGGCTTGCGCATCGATCGACAGATGATCGTGAAATGTACCTACGCCATCGCGCTGATCATTGCCATGCGCAACCTGCCCCTGGCCACTTTGCCCGTAGCGTTCCAGGCGCTGTTGACCTTGTGCCTGGTGGTTCCATTGGGGCCGCGCCTGTATCGATTGTTCTTCCAGCCGATCGCCGGAGCCTCCGCACTGGTGCTGCTGATCGTCTCGATTGCCGTGCATGTGGCGATGGTCGGGGTCGGGTTGCTGGTGTTCGGCCCGGAAGGCGCACGCACCACGCCGTTTTCCCAGGCAGGCTTCGAAATCGGTCCAGTGACCCTGAACAGCCAGACCTTGTGGGTGCTGATCATGTCGGTGACGCTGATCTTCGCCCTGTTCCTGTTCTTCGGTCGCAGCCTGTATGGCAAAGCCTTGCAAGCCACTGCGGTCAACCGCACCGGCGCTCGCCTGATGGGGATCTCGCCGGACATGGCCGGCAAGACAACGTTCGCGCTGGCGACCTTTATCGGCTGCCTCTCAGGGATTCTCATCGCCCCGATCACCACGCTGTACTTCGATTCGGGATTCCTCATCAGCCTCAAGGGCTTCGTCGGCGCCATCATTGGCGGGCTGGTCAGTTATCCGCTGGCGGCTCTCGGCGCGCTGGTCGTCGGGCTGGTCGAGGCATTTTCAATGTTTTGGGCCAGCAACTATAAGGAGGTCATCGTCTTCACGCTGATCATCCCCTTCCTGCTTTGGCGCTCACTCAAAAGCCACCATGTGGAGGGAGAGACATGAAGTCGCGCTACCTGATTATGCTGTTTATAGGTGCATTGATGTTGGCACCGCTAATTCTGCCGACCTTTCAGGTTACTTTGCTCAACTACATCGGACTGTATGCACTGGTAGTACTCGGCTTGGTTCTGCTAACCGGGGTGGGTGGCATGACCAGCTTCGGCCAGGCCGCCTTCGTTGGACTCGGTGCCTACACCAGCGCCTACCTGACCACAAGCGCACAACTGCCGGCGTGGCTGGCATGGGCTGGTACCTCACCATGGCTAACATTGGTAATCGGTATTGTTTTCACCGGACTGGTGGCGTTAATACTCGGTGCACTGACTCTCAAACTGTCCGGTCACTACCTGCCACTAGGCACTATCGCCTGGGGTATTTCCCTGTACTATCTGTTCGGTAACCTTGAGGGGTTAGGGGGCCAAAGCGGCATCACCGACCTGCCACCGATCACCTTGCTGGGCCTGAGCCTGGACAAGGGCGAGAAGGTTTTCTATCTGATCTGGGCCATCTTGCTGGTGGCGATGCTGATCACTCACAACCTGCTGAACTCCCGTGAAGGCCGGGCCATTCGTGCGCTCAAGGGAGGTCAGGTGATGGCCGAGTCGATGGGCGTCGACACCTTTCGCGCCAAGCTGGTGATCTTCCTGATCTCCGCGGTATTCGCCGCCATTTCTGGTTGGCTCTACGCCCATACTCAGCGCTTCGTCAATCCGACACCGTTTGGCTTGAACATGGGTATCGACTACCTGTTCATGGCTCTGATCGGCGGGGTCGGCAGCGTCTGGGGCGCCCTGCTCGGCGCTGGTGTTCTGACCCTGCTCAAACAATGGCTACAGGACTGGTTACCAGCGCTGGTCGGTAGTGAAGGCAACTATGAAACCATCGTCTTCGGCTTGTTGATTGTACTGTTGATGCAACGAGTACCAGGTGGGCTGTGGCCACTGTTAACCAAGCGACTGCCGCTGTCCAGCAAGCCCTCACGGGCGTTGCTCAAAGCCGAAGTCGAGGTTCCGCCCCTGTCCCGGCGAACGCCCCCCAAAAAAGGCGACCTGATCCTCGAAGCCCGACAAGTGACCCGCTCATTTGGCGGCCTGGTGGCTAACCAGAACATGAACCTGACATTGCGAGCGGGAGAGATCCTGGCTCTGATTGGCCCCAACGGCGCCGGCAAGAGCACACTGTTCAACCAGCTATCCGGGGTCGACATACCCACCTCTGGCGATGTGGTGTTCATGGGCGAACGCATCAATGGTGTGCCCTCCCGACAGGTTGCCCGTATGGGCATGAGCCGGACCTTCCAGCATGTCAAGCTGCTGCCCGGCATGAGCGCACTGGAGAACGTCGCCATCGGCGCACACCTGCGTGGTCACAGCGGTATCCTGGCCAGCTCCCTGCATACCGAGCGCACTGAAGAGTCTCGTCTTCTGGCCGAAGCCCACCGACAACTGGAGCGTGTCGGTCTGGGAGACTACCTGTACGAAGAAGCAGGCAGTCTGGCCCTGGGGCAGCAACGCATCCTCGAGATCGCCCGCGCCTTGTGCGCCGACCCCGTACTGTTACTGCTCGACGAACCTGCTGCTGGCCTTCGCCTGAAGGAAAAACAAGCTCTCGCGGAGCTGCTGCGCAAGCTGCGTAACGAAGGCATGGCGATCCTGTTGGTCGAGCACGACATGGACTTCGTCATGGGGCTGGTCGATCGCATTACGGTCATGGAGTTTGGCCAAAAGATTGCCGAAGGCCTGCCTGAAGCCATCCAGAGCAATCCGGCGGTACTGCAAGCCTACCTCGGCGGAGCGGAGTGAACCTTATGCACAGCAACTCAGTGAACAAACCGCTACTGGAGGTCAAGGATCTCTGCGTGGCCTATGGCAAGGTCGAGGCGCTGACCCAGGCGAACCTGACGGTCGGCGAGGGCCAGATCGTCACGGTGATTGGCCCCAACGGGGCCGGCAAGACCACCCTGCTCTCAGCGATCATGGGGGTACTTGGTTCCAAGGGCCTGGTGTGTTTCGACGGCACCCTGGAAAGCGTGCCGGAAGTCGAGATTCTGGTTGGGCGCGGCCTGGGATTGGTCCCGGAAAAACGCGAACTGTTCTCCACCATGAGTGTTGAAGACAACCTCAAGCTGGGCGGTTTCATGCGCTATCGCAAAGGTGACCGTTATCAGGACTCAAGCCTGATGGAAATCTACAGCCTATTCCCCCGATTGCTGGAGCGTCGCAAGCAGGCAGCCGCAACGCTGTCGGGAGGCGAACGGCAGATGCTTGCCGTCGGCCGCGCGCTGATGGCCAAACCAAAACTGCTGATGCTCGACGAGCCAAGCCTGGGTCTCGCACCACTGATCACCCGAGAGATCTTCCGCATCATTACCGACTTGCGTCGTCAGGGCGTATCAATCCTGCTGGTCGAACAGAACGCCCGAGCGGCTCTGCGGGTAGCTGACTACGCCTATGTACTTGAGACCGGACAGATAGCCATGCAAGGTCCGGCAGCCGAGTTGGCCGACGACCCACGGGTGGTCGAGGCCTATCTGGGAGCGGCCAGTAAACACCAGGAAATGCTAGCCAGCTAAGGGGACCTCAATGCATATAACCGCAGTTCTTAGAGTGTGCATCGTCGGGGCCGGCGCCATCGGTTGTACCTTGGCCGCCCGCATCGCTGCCGGCGGCCAGACAGTCAGTGTCCTGGCCCGCGGCAAGACCCTGGAGGCCATCCGCGACGGCGGTATCCTCCTGCATGATCTGGATGGCGAACATCATGTCCAGGTACAGGCTGACAGCGACTGTAGCCAGTTGGGCGAGCAGGACGTGATCTTTCTGTGTACCAAGGCTCAATCTCTGAACAGTCTGCTACCGATCCTTGGGCCGCTGTTAGGACCCGAAACAGTGGTGGTACCTGTCGTCAATGGGGTGCCCTGGTGGTATTTCCATGGCGAGACCGGACGCTTCGCCGGACGACGAGTCAATGCGGTAGATCCAGATGGTGTGCTGCATGACGCTCTGGACCTACGACGCATCCTGGGTTGTGTGGTGTTCATTACCGCCGAGAGCGAATTACCCGGGGTAGTCCGTTGCGGCAACCCGCATCTGATGATCATCGGCGAACCCGACAACAGCTTGAGCGAGCGCCTGGAAAAGGTCCGCGCGCTGCTCGAACAAGCCGGTATCAACACGCGCTCCACTGACCGTATTCGTGATTCGTTATGGACCAAGATCATCGCCAATCTGACTTCGAACCCACTCTCGGTAGTCACCGGCGCGACTCTGGAGCAGATCTACAGTCACCCGGACCTGCGGCAGACCGTGCGCAAGATTCTCGACGAAGCTCTGCTTACCGCAGCCGCCTATGGAGCCAGAGTCGACTATGACCCGCAATCGCTCATGGAAATGGGTGCCGGCAAGGGTGCCGTACGCACGTCCATGCTTCAAGACTACGGCCAGGGCCGCCCGCTGGAACTGCTCGCCATTGGCGACGCCGTGATCGAGCTGGCCACGCTGCAGGGCCTGAGCATGCCCGTCACCCAAGACATCATCAATCTCGCGCGGTTTCGCGCCCAGTCTCCCCTTTCTTGATCGAGGCCCGCATGAACAACACCGAATTCACTCAGCCAAGCCATTGCAGCGACGAAGAATGGAGCCTGCGGGTCAGGCTCGCCCAGTGCTATCACCTTGTGGATTGGTTCGGCTGGACAGAAGCAATCTTCAATCACATCTCCGCACGCCTGCCTGGCCCCGCCCACCATTATCTAGTGAACCCATTCGGCCTGAACTACACCGAAGTCACACCGCAGAACCTGCTCAAGGTCGACCTGCACGGCAAGAAGCTAGAGCCTTCTGAATATGATGGCAACCCCGCCGGCTTCGCACTGCACAGCGCGGTGCACGGCGCTCGCGATGACATCCAGTGCTTGATCCACACCCACACCACGCCCATCTCGGCGATCGTGCAGAAGAAGGCTGGTTTCGGTCATCACGACTTCTATGGCGCGCAGTTGCATGGGCGCGTCGGATATCACACTTTCGAAGGCATCACCCTATTCGATGATGAAAAGCAACGTATGATCCAGAGCCTAGGTGACAAGCACATTTTGGTACTGCGCAATCATGGCATAGCCGTGGGCGAGAGCAGCATCGAGAAAGCACTGTTTCTACTCTGGACCGTGCAACGGGCCGCGGAAAACCAGTGTGCGGCAGGAGCCTTGGGGGGCGAAGACAATCCACTGCCGGAGGACATCAGTGTCAAATGTGCCGACCTCACCGCCATGCTCATCCGTGAGAGTGGTTTTGCCGACAAGTTCTTCAAGGCAATGGTCCGCAAAATGAGTGCTGAACGCGGCCTGATCTGGTAAGGCTTGACGCTTGCGACTCTGTATCAACAGGATCGGCTGCGAATGCTGAGTTCCGCGCCAGAAGCCCTGCGAACATAAATTCGCTTGCTCGCTCCATCTCTGCTCCTTTCTGACGGAGCAGAGATGGCTGAATGCTCTGCCCTCAGGTGTGAGGGCCAAGGTGGATGCCGGAATTACGGGAAAAGTCTATGATTGCGCATCGTTTCACAATCAGAGCGCATGATGAGCAACCCGAAAAAACTTCGCAGCCGCTACGACCCCGCCAGCGAGGAATTCAGCAAAGAGGAATTTCCCTTCTATTGGCTGGCGATGGTTCACGGTCGGTACAGCCAATGTATGGAAAAGGCCCTGAAGAAAATCGACCTCGACATTCCGCGCTGGCGGGTCTTGTTCATTCTCAAGGAAAATGGGGAGTCGAGCATTTCGGAGATATCCACTCACGCCATTGCCAAGCTGTCGACCATAACCAAAATCGTTTACCGCATGAAGGACGACGGTCTTGTAGACACCGCTCCCTGCGTCGAAGATGGCCGTGTCACCCAGGTTCGTATCACGCAAGCTGGACGTACGGCCATAGAGCGAATTCAGGATGGCACCCGGGATCTTTTCAAGCGCAGCTTCTCCGGGTTGACCGATGCACAGATCCAACGCCTGAACCGCCTGCTGGAGACAGTCTTCAACAACCTCGAGGACTATTGATTGCGGTCAAGAGTCCCCTGTTCGGTAGGTGTCGCTGTATTGTTCGACTATTCACCATTGCCGCGTCCTTGGCTAGTTCGCATAGGTCACGGCAATAGTTGGAGCAAAGCCCATGTTAAATGGAATAACGTACTGTGGATGAGTTCGACAGCACCGTGCTATCGCCGAGTTGAAGGAGAGCAAAAGTGCCCCAGACAGAGAGCGTGGTAACACATTAGTGGCCGTTTGAGCATGCTGGACTGGCCCCTAGCAAATCGGACACCATTACCCCGTTAAATTGATGCTGCCGCCAAGCACCTAAACTCCCGTGCAAGGCTGCACTTGTTACTCGCTTTCTGGAGTGCCTGGGATATGGAGCAGCGAGCAGCAGCTAGACGCGCCTTGACCCCAGTCCTGTTGACCGTGCCTGCGTAACCCGGGGCGATTCACGTCAAAGAGCTCCGGGAGTCTGGATTGTTGGGGGAAGTCGATACAAAGAGCTCGTTGCTCCCCTACTCTCCCCTCAGCCACACCTAGAGAGTATCGCAGATACCTGATGAAGCCACTTGTACGACAAATCGCGCTGATTACCGGCGAAGCACGGGGCATCGAACGGACGAATCGGGGTCATCGATGTACTGAAGGGAAGTCTGACGATATGACACTTGAGGAAATGCTCACCCGCTCGGCAGATCTACAGAACGAGATCCTGCTACTGCTCGAAGACATCCCCACACATCCCGGCGAGCGCTTTGAGACTTCAATGGCTTTCTGTGGAGTCGCCCTAGAGCATGCTCAGGCACTCCGCATCCTGTTCGAACATTACACCGCCAGGAGCCCTTAACAGGGCGTGACCTGCTACCACCTCATGAGCTGGGTTGGCCAGCAGATGCGGCGGTAGATGGTTGAATGCCTTA
>NZ_JAQZAB010000086.1:0-76257 GCF_028640915.1 Pseudomonas sp. B3G-3
CCGCTGCCGAGCCTGCGAGGCTGCGATCGGCTGCGTAGCGGCCGCAAAACGGGCAACTCGGCAGCGGCTACAGGACCGCGCACGACTCCAGACCTGTAGCCGCTGTCGAGCGTTAGCGAGGCTGCGATCGGCTGCGTAGCGGCCGCAAAACGGGCAACTCGGCAGCGGCTACAAGACCGCGCACGACTCCAGACCTGTAGCCGCTGTCGAGCGCAGCGAGGCTGCGATCGGCTGCGTAGCGGCCGCAACGGTGTTTCAGGCAAAAGCGTCCGCTAGGAGCGCGGCAGCCAGAAGAACATCGCCACGCAGAACAGCGTCAGACCGATGCAGAACCCGGTAAAGCGCCGCAACCGGCGTTGTTCGGCGTGCGCCGCGGTGGCCGGCAACGGCATGCCGCAATGACGGCAGGCGCTTTGCCGAGGCGGGTTGGACTGTTGGCAATACAGGCAGACCGGCCCGGCGCTCATTCGAATTGCTCCAGGCGCGGGCGGTCGAGAATCACGATCTGGCGGCCGTCCTGGCTGATGATCTTTTCATCGATCAGGCGGCGGATGATCCGCGAGAAGGTCTCCGGCTGGATCGCCAGGTGGCCGGCGATCAGCTGCTTGGCCATCGGCAGTTCGAACTGGCGCTCCACCGGTTGCAGCTGCATCAACTGCGTCAGCAGATACCGCACCACCCTGTGGGTGGCGTTCTTCAGCGACAGGGTTTCGATCTCGTTGACCCGCTGGTGCAGGCGCACGCAGAGCTTGCCGAGCAGGGCGAAGGTCAGGCGGCTGTTGCTTTGCAGCAGCCGCAGGTAGGTGTCGTTGGACAGCCGATAGAGCTGGGTCGGGCCGATGGCTTCGGCCGAGGCCACATAGTCCGGCGTGTCCATCAGCATCATGGCCTCGGCGAAGGTCTGGCGCGGGCCGATGACCTCGAACACTTTCTCCTGACCGTCCGGCGTCAGGCGGTAGATCTTCACCGCGCCGGCGATCACGAAATAGAAGGCCTCGGCCGGCTCGCCCTGGCGAAACAGCGGGTCACCCTTGTCGAGGCTGAGCAACTGGCTGGCCGCCATCAGCTCGTCCAGCTGTTCCTCGTTGAGGGGCTCGAACAGGTGATGGCTGCGCAGGATCTGGTGATGCACGCGATGAAGCACCATGAATATTCATCCTTAATGGTTTGGAGGGGAGGGCGGCTGCCAGGCAAGAGCTGCCGGAGCAGGGCTGTCAGACAAGGCCGAGGGCGACACGGCTGGCGAGGGCGAGGATCGCGCCGAGGACGACAAACCACGTCAGTGGCTGAAGGGTTTTTTTCAGGAAGGCTCCGGCGGTGTTCATGGTGGCTCCGGTAATTCGGGAGGGATGGGTGTGGCCTGTGTTCAGCAAGACCCGGGCCAGGCGCCAGGGTCCCTGTATGCGGGGGATCTGCGATTGCGTGGTCAAAAAGACCTGGCGATTTCGGGTGTAAATGACTAGCGAATGGTCAATTTGACCCTTTCGCTGGAAGGCGAACCCCAACGCCGCCCTGGCCGAACCCCCGGCCCGCCGGCTTGTGGCCGCTCCAGATTGCGATCGGGCACCGGGGCACGGCCCTTGCACTGCCAGAAAGGATGGCGGGCACAACAGCCCGCCGCATCCCGGGCAAGCTTGATTTGCGACAACGGCAAGGGCGCGCCAATGGCCGATGATGGCCGGGGATTTCATTCGCCGCGTGTCGACCGTCGCCGGGTCGGCCGCTGGGTAAAGGAGTGGGCTTGATGCAAGTACTTGACCGTCGTGCAGCGCTGGCGATCGTGCCGCTGTTACGCCTGGCCTTCTGGCCGTTCTTTCTCGCCGGTTGTGTCCTGGCGCTGCTGGTGGTGCCGCTGTGGCTGACGGCCCTGCAGGGTGCCCTGGGCGACTGGCAACCGGCGGGGGGCTGGCTGGGCTGGCACCGCCACGAACTGCTGTTCGGTTTCGGCCTGGCGATCATCGCCGGCTTCCTGCTGACCGCAGCGCAGACCTGGACCGGCCAGCCGGGCCTCTGCGGCAAGCCGCTGGCGGCCCTGGCCCTGCTCTGGCTGGCCGCGCGCCTGGCCTGGCTGGGCAGCGCGCCCTGGCCGCTGCTGGCCGTGCTGGAGCTGGGGTTTCCCCTGGCGCTGGCATGGTTGATGGGGCGCATGCTGTGGAAGGTGCGCCAGCAACGTAATTACCCGATTGTCCTGGTGCTGCTGTTGCTCGCCGCGGCCGATGGCCTGTCGGTGGCCGGCCTGCTGCAAGGTCACGAAGGCTGGCAGCGCCAGGGCGTGCTGAGCGGCCTGTGGCTGGTGGCGGCGATGATGAGCCTGATCGGCGGGCGGGTGATTCCGTTTTTCACCCAGCGCGGCCTCGGTCGGGTCGCGGCCGTGACGCCCTGGCCGTGGCTCGATTATCTGCTGCTGGCGGGCTCGGCCTTGGTGGCGCTGCTGTATGCCGCCGGGCCGGCGCTGGTGGCCAATACCTGGGGCGGCGCGCTGTTCCTGCTGCTGGCGGCCGGGCACCTGCTGCGGCTGTGGCGCTGGCAGGACCGCGGGCTGTGGCGGGTGCCGCTGCTGTGGTCGCTGCACCTGGCCTACGCCTGGCTGGCGCTGGCCTGCCTGGGTATGGCGCTGTGGCATTTCGGCGCGCCGCTCAACCCCAGCCTGGCGCTGCATGGCCTGACCATCGGCGCCATGGCCGGGCTGATCCTGGCGATGATCGCCCGGGTCAGCCTGGGCCACACCGGGCGGCCGTTGGAGCCGCCGGCGGGCATGACCCTGGCGTTCATCCTGCTCAACCTGGCCTGCCTCAGCCGGGTGCTGCTGGTGCTCTGGCTGCCGGTGGCGGCGTTGTGGCTGGCGGGCCTGTGCTGGGCCCTGGCCTTTGCCCTGTACGTCTGGCGCTACGGGCCGATGCTGCTGCGGGCGCGGGTCGACGGGCATCCGGGCTGAGCCTGAACGCAGAGCAAGGAGAAGGGCAATGATCTACCCCTGGTTACTGGTCACGCATTTGCTGGCGGCCATCGCTTTTATCGGCACGTTGTTCTTCGAGGTGTGCATCTGGCATACGGCGCGCCGGCAACTGGCGAGCGACGCCCAAGTGGCGGCGGACCAGGCCATCGCGGTGCGTTCGCGCAAGGTCCTGCATGGCGTGGTGCTGCTGTTGTACGGCGCCGGTATCGGCCTGGCCTGGCAGCATCGCGGCGCCTTGAGCCAGCCCCTGGGCAGCAGTTTCGCCAGCCTGTTGAGCCTGAAGATTGTCCTGGCCCTGAGCATCATCGGCCATTACCTGTTGCTGGCGTACTGGCTCAAGACCGCGCGGCTGAGCGCCGGCCGCGCCTGCTGGATCCGCCGCAGCGTGCTGGGGCACATGCTGCTGATCGTGGTCCTGGCCAAGGCGATGTTCTATTGGCTCGGCTGAATGAACGTGCCAGCCACAGGGCTGGCACGGGAGGGCGGGGCTCAAGCGTTCAGGGCATTGACGAACAGCACGTTGTTTTCCAGGTGGATGTGCTGCATCAGGTCGTCGCGAAATTCGCTCAGCCCGCGGTACAGCGCGCGCCAGGTGTTGCAGGCGTCGGCGGGCGGGGTGATGTGGTCGGTCAGCACCAGCAGCTTCTCCAGGGCCTCGCCATGTTGCTCGTGTTCCAGGCGCAGCACATGGATCGGCGGCGCCGCCCGGCGGCCCAGGCCTTGTTGCAGCATCGGGAACAGCACCTGTTCTTCCTTGAGCATGTGGCCTTCGAGCTCCTGCTGCATGTCCCGCAGGTGATCGGCCAGGCCGTTGGGGCAGCTGCTGCGGGCGCCATGCACCTGCTCCACGCGGCAGGCCAGGCGGATCAGTTCCGGCAGCTGTTCGCGGTGGCGGGCGTGGTAGCGGGTGAGGATATGGGCGATCAGCGCCTCGCTCGGTTCATCGCGCCAGTCCTGCTGCCGGGCGGCGCTGTCTTGCAGCAGGTGCAGGGCCTCGGCGATCTGCACCGGGTCGAGGCCTTTGCCGAGGGCGGCGTCGCGCAGGGTTTTCTGCCCGCCGCAGCAGAAGTCCAGGTTGAACTCATGAAACACCCGGCTGGCGCCGGGGATGTCGCAGGCCAGTTGGCCGAGGCTTTGCTCCAGGAGGTTGTGCTTCGAAGCGTCTGGTTGGGAAGGAGCGGGTCGTTCCAGCAGTGTCGGGTTCATCAGGTTTTCCTTGTTGGAGTGGCAACGGTTCCCCTGGGCCGTTGCAGCCGCCATGCCAGCTGTAACTTTTTGAAAATAATGGATTAATTTTTTGTCGTGGTGCGGATGACCCCGAAACCACGGGGTTAAAACCACCAGAAAGGGTGATGACTACCATGTTGCGTGAAAGTCTGGCGGCCGACCTGATTGTCGAGTTGCCCAATGCCGTGCGGTTGCAGCGTCTGGTGCAGACCCTGCGGGAATACTTCAAGGCCGGGGCCGTGGGCCTGCTGCGCCTGGACGACGACAGCCTGCGGCCGCTGGCCACCGTCGGCCTGGTGCACGAAGCCCTCGGCCGACGTTTCGTGATCGCCCAGCACCCGCGCCTGGCGGCGATCATGGCGTCCCGCGAGCCGACCTGGTTCGAGCCCGACAGCCGCCTGCCGGACCCCTATGACGGGCTGCTCGACCACCCGGACAACGGGCCGCTGGCGGTGCACGACTGCATGGGCGTGAGCCTGTATGTGGAAGGGCGGGTCTGGGGCGCGATCACCCTCGACGCGCTGCGCCCCGGCACCTTCGACCGCCAGGCCCGCGACGAGCTCAAGCGTTGCAGCCTGCAGATCGAGGCGGCGCTGCGGGTCACCCGCCTGGAGCAGGAGAACCGCAGCCTGCGCCTGTCCCGCAGCGAGCCGCAGGATGCGCGCGGGCCGGTCGAGGAGGGCGAGATCCTCGGGCAGAGCGAGGTCCTGCACCAGTTGCTCAACGAGCTGGATGTGCTCGCCGATTCCGAGTTGCCGGTGTTGCTGCTGGGCGAGACCGGGGTTGGCAAGGAGCTGTTCGCCCGCCGCCTGCATCGCCTGTCGCGGCGTGCCCACAAGCCGCTGGTGCAGGTCAACTGCGCGGCGCTGCCGGAGTCCCTGGCCGAGAGTGAGCTGTTCGGCCACGTCAAGGGCGCCTTCTCCGGTGCCACCAGCGACCGTGCCGGGCGCTTCGACGCGGCCAACGGCGGCACGCTGTTTCTCGACGAGGTCGGCGAGCTGCCGTTGAGCGTGCAGGCCAAGTTGCTGCGCACCCTGCAGAACGGCGAGATCCAGCGCCTGGGGGCGGACAAGCCGCTGCATGTGGACGTGCGCATCATCGCCGCGACCAACCGCCACCTGCCGGACAGCATCCGCGACGGGCTGTTTCGCGCCGACCTGTACCACCGGCTTTCGGTGTACCCGGTGCCGATCCCGCCGCTGCGCGAACGCGGCCCGGATGTGCTGGTGCTGGCCGGGCATTTCCTCGAGCTCAACCGCAGCCGTCTCGGCCTGCGTGGCCTGCGCCTGTCGCCGGCGGCCGAACGGGCGCTGCTGGCTTACCCCTGGCCGGGCAATGTGCGGGAGCTGGAACACGTGATCAGCCGCGCCGCGCTCAAGCAGCTCAGCCGTGGCGGCAGTCGCAGCCAGATCCTGACCCTGGAGCCGGACGTGCTCGATCTCGACAGCTCGGTGAAGGGCGCGGAGCCGCTCGAACCGTCGCCGCTGGCGGCCGACGACGGGCCGTTCCAGCCCCTGAGCGAAGCCGTCGACGATTATCAGCGGCAGAAGATCCACCAGGCCCTGAGCCGCTGCCGCAACAACTGGGCCCGCGCCGCCCGCTTGCTGGAAGTCGACCCGAGCAACCTGCACAAACTGGCCCGGCGCCTGCGGCTCAAATAGCAGGCCGGCCGATGTTCGATTGCCTCTGTAGGCGCGGTCAACGATGACGCGCATGGGTGCCAAGGCGCTGAAGGCGCAAGGCGGTTTACCCGATTGCGGTGGACTGATACGCCAGATACTGGACAATGCCGATCGCAAGATGGTGGCCAGCTACATTCCCCACTGCCGGGCTTCCTTACGTCGCTGGCAAGAGGCGCTGAAGAAGAAAAGCGCCTCGAGGCCAAGGTCTACGGCTTGATCGCCAACCAGCCCGAGGTACTGGCAATGAGTCTGGAGCGCTGGTTGGCGCACCCCTTCAATCGCGTGCCTGAACAATTCGCGATGGCACCGCCGGATGCCGATAGCAACGATCGTGCGATTGCCGCCTTGGTGGGCGACCACGTCCTGGGTGCCGCGTTCGATCTGGACGTCGATGCTATTCGCTAGCGCCAATCCAAGTGGTTCGGCGGCTAACCCCAACTTTGCTGTTCGAGTCGTTGCCGGGAGCAGGAGTCAAAGGGTGCCAACTGTCCCTTTATCAGGATGAGCGAAATGCTCAAAAAAACTCTCTGGCTGTGTTTCGGAGAAGTTGAATGGAGAAGTTGAATAATGAGTTTCAAATGTATGGCGCCTGTCCCGGAACCTGATATGAAGTGCGGAAAACGAAATCGATATGCCGCTCTTTTGGCCGCAGTCCTGTTGTCACTATGCACCCCCGCCTGGGCTGCGGAACCGAAGCAGGAACTCTCCTACATACTATTGCTGAAGGCGCAGCGCCTGGATCGCGAGGAATCTCTGGCGGCGGCCACGGTCGCGGCGCGGGTGGCTATGGAGGCGGGCCGCAGGGAGGGCGTCAACGGCATCAAGGCGAGGCTGGACGGGGGCACCTTGCTGGTCAACCTGTTGTTCAAGCAGGGGAAGTACGCCGAGGCCCGGGCCGCTGCCGAAGAGCAGGTGGCGTATGAAGACGCGGCGGAAGCGCTTTCCAACGGGAGGCGATTTCGCAACTACCACAGCGCGAAGCTGCTGGGCGTGGCCATCGAGGCAAGCATGCGTGCAGGTGAAAGGGCGGAGGTCACCCGTCTGCAGGAAAAGCTCTTTGCCGTCGGCAGGCCCTATTCCGGCTTATGGCGCCTGGCGCCAGACGAGCCGCGTTTGCGTTACGAGCTCGCCGGTTTATCGCTGCCGCTGATGGTGGGGCAGTGGAAGTTAACGGAGTTCGAACCGGCCGATAAGCGGGACTTCAGCGCTCGCGTGCGCTACACCCAGGCGCTGGTGAACGGCCCTCTAAGCGCCGAGATTTCTTTGTATTACGACGAAACACAGCGCGGACGGGATGCTACCCAGCGCCAGGAGTCGCTCAAGCGCTATCAGGGGACACCCGCTGAGCAAGCGCGTGCGTCGGCCATGCCCGATCTACCCTTCGACGGCCTGACGTCAGTCAAAGGGAGAGCGCAATGGGAGGACTCGGGCGAGCAAGGTGTCAGGGGCATTTGGGTGGCATTGCGGGGGGATTGGCGCCTGCACGTTGTCGTTGACTTCAGTGTGCAGGACGAGGCCCAGGCCATGGAGCAACTGGGCAAGTTTTTCGCAACACTGCAATGGCAGGGCGAGCATCCGTTGTTCCGTGAGCGCACCATGGCTGAACAGGAGCGGGCAATCGATTTGCTCTGGGCGACGCCGGGTGGCTGGTCCAAGGCCGGCGAGCTGGCGGAACAGGCGCTGCCTGATGCGTTTTTTGCATTGGAAATCGCCCGCCTGAATACCTTTGTCGGCGTGTCACAGTACCGCCGCGGCGCCTTGGAGGACGCTCGCCGTTCGCTGGAACAGGCCCTGCCCGCCTGGCAGTACAACGGTGGCGATCCCGACGGCGGGATCTATCAGACTGCGCTGGACTATGCCGCGGATATTGCCTACCGCCAAGGCCGGAACCGCGAGGCCATCGCCTTGAACAGGACTTTCCTCGATTGGCAGGAGAGCGATGCGCTGTGGGGGTGGGGGATAGCTGAAGGCGGGAATGCCCTGATCAACAGAGCGACGGGCATGCAATTACCCATGCGTGTGGGCACCTATCGCTTGAGCTATGGCAGCGCCAATCGTTTCTACTACGAGAATGTGCAGACAGGGGTGCAACTGGGCCTGAGCGCGGGACTGGATGCCTCATCTGACGACGAACTCGAGTCGATGCTGCGCGCCTTCATGGCAGGACAGCTGCAGCTGCAAGCGGGCAACGTGCGCAAGACGACGTTTTTGCCCAAGTCGGTCAAGCGCGAGGCAGCGCCGGCAGTCGGTCGTAAATGGGTGTTCGACGTAACGAAGGGGGTAAGGGACGAAGGTGTTGCCGATGTCGACCCCATCACCGGCGCCCAGCGGGCAACGCCGATAGCGATGGCGTTCTGGATCGTGGATCGCAAAGGCCAGCGGTCATTGCTGCGGGCACCCGTCATGAGCGGGGGGCAAACCGAGACCGAGGCCAATCAGGTTGCGCAGGCGTTGTCCTGGTAAAGCTGGACGAGGTGCTGACCACGCTTGCTCCAGGTGGATGCACCTCTGAGCACTGATTGCATCCAGTAGCCCTGGAGCCAAGCGCATCTGACAGTGGGGGTCATGCCTCTGACTGGCGTGCTGGCCTGAGAGAACCCGGCATCGGGCCAGAAGGTCGCAGTCCGGATCAATCCGCCTCCTGCCCAGCGGCGATAACAATCTTCTGGTCCCCCAGCCAGCGCCGGGCGCCGCAGCCGTTGCGCGAGTAGATGTCCTCGGGGTTGTTGAGCCCGCAGTGTTCCAGCGACATGCAGCCGCAGCCTATGCATTCCTCCAGGTTCATGTTCAGCCGTTCCAGTTCGGCGATGCGTTGCTGTACCCGGGTTTTCCAGGTGGCGGTCAGGCGCCGCCAGTCCGCGCCCGCTGGCGCGGTGTTGATGGGCAGGCCGGTCAGTTGCTGGATGATTTCGTCGAGGGAGAAACCGATGCGCTGGGCGAACACGATGTAGGCGATGCGCCTGAGGACCGAACGCGGGTAGCGGCGGTGGCCGCTGCCGACGCGGAGCGAGTGGAGCAGCCCGCGGGACTCGTAGAAACGCAGCGCCGAGGCCATGACGCCGCTGCGTCGGGCGACTTCGGTGATGGTCAGCAACGGCTCGCTTGATTTGTTCATGGGTCCTCCGAAGGGGCTTTACTTAAAGTTAGCTTTAACTTTTATATTCCGCCTGCCTATAAATCAACAGTGCAGTGACAGCGGAGTCCACTTTCATGAATCGAATTCGCCGGGTGCTCGGTCGAAGCAGTTCTTCAACCCATCGACTCGGAGCGCTGTGCCTCCTGTTGGCGCTGGGCGGTTGTAACGAGAAGACCGAGCCGGTCGCCGCCGCGGCGCCGGTGGTCGAGGTGACGACCGTGAGCGTGCAGGCGGTGCGTGAGTGGGACCTGTTCAATGGCCGCATCAGCGCGATCGATGCCGTCGACCTGCGGCCGCGGGTCAGCGGTTATGTCGACCGGGTGGCGTTCCGCGAGGGCGACGAGGTGGAAAAGGGCCAGACCCTGTTCGTCATCGACCCGCGCCCGTACCGCGAGGCGCTGGCCAGTGCCCAGGCCCGGCTGGCCCGGGCTCGAGCCACGGTGCGCCTGGCCACCGAGCAGGACCGCCGCGGCCAGGCGCTGGTCAAGCAGTCGGCGCTGTCGCGGGAGGAGGGCGACATTCGCAGCGCCTCCCTGGCCCAGGGCGTGGCGGATGTGAACGCGGCCGTCGCCGAGGTGGCCACGGCCCAGCTCAACCTCGACTTCACCCAGGTCCGCGCGCCGTTTTCCGGGCGCGTCGGGCGGGCCATGCTGACCCTCGGCAACCTGGCCCAGGCCGACCAGAGCATATTGACCAGCATCGTTTCCCAGGACCCGATGTACGTCTATTTCGACGCCGACGAGCAGAGCCTGCTGCGCTACACCGAGCTGCTGGGCAAGGGCCAGCGCCCGGGGGTGAGTAATACCGTGCGGGTGGGCCTGGCCAACGATGTCGGGACCTTCCCCCTGACCGGCACCGTGGACTTCCTGGATAACCAGGTCGACCCGGCCACCGGCACCATCCGCGTGCGCGCGGTGCTGCCCAACCCCGAGCGCCGGCTGACCGCGGGCCTGTTCGCCCGGGTGCGCCTTGAAGGCGGCAGCGAGACCCGCGCCGTGCTGATCGACGACCGTGCGGTGCAAACCGACCAGGACCGCAAATACGTGTACGTCATCGGCCCGCAAAACCAGGCCCTGCGCAAGGACGTGACCCTCGGCCGGCAGCTGGATGGCCTGCGGGTGATCAGCGCCGGGCTGGCGGCCGGCGACCGGGTGGTGCTGAACGGGGCGCAGAAGATCTTCTACCCGGGCATGGCGGTGGAGCCCAAGGAAATCGCCGCGCCGACGCAGCAGGCCTCGACCGCCGCGCCCCAGACGCCAGTGGCGAAATAAGGGAGAGCGGCCATGGATTTTTCCAAATTCTTCATTGACCGACCGATCTTCGCCATCGTCCTGTCGATCATCATTTTCGCCCTTGGCCTGATCGCCATCCCGGTGCTGCCGTCGGGGGAATACCCCGAGGTGGTGCCGACCAGCGTGGTGGTGCGCGCCACCTACCCGGGGGCGAACCCCAAGGAGATCGCCGAGTCGGTCGCCGTGCCCCTGGAAGAGGCGATCAACGGCGTCGAAGGGATCATGTACATGAAGTCGGTCGCCGGCTCCAACGGCAGCCTGGCGGTGAGCATCACCTTCGTCCCCGGTGTCGATCCGGACACCGCCGCGGTGCGCGTGCAGAACCGCGTGAGCCAGGCGCTGTCGCGGCTGCCGGAGGAGGTGCGGCAGTATGGCGTGACCACCCAGAAACAATCGCCGACGCCGCTGATGTACGTCAGCCTGCTGTCCCCGGACAACAGCTACGACTCGCTGTACCTGCGCAACTACCTGACCCTGCACGTCAAGGACGAGCTGTCGCGGCTGTCCGGGATCGGCGATGTCGGGGTCTACGGTTCCGGCGACTACGCGATGCGCATCTGGATGGACCCCAACAGCCTGTCTGCCCGCGGCCTCACCGCGGCCGATGTGGTGAACGCGATCCGCGAGCAGAACGTGCAGGTCTCGGCCGGCCAGCTGGGGGCCGAGCCTTCGCCGCAAGGCGCCGATTTCCTGGTGTCGATCAGCGTGCGCGGGCGTTTGCGCAGCGAGCAGGAGTTTGCCGATATCGTCCTCAAGAGCGGGGCGGACGGGCAGTTGGTGAAGCTGTCGGACGTGGCCCGGGTCGAGCTCGGCGCGGGCGACTACACCCTGCGCGCGCGCCTGGATGACCGTAACCAGGCGACGGTGGGGATTTTCCTCTCGCCGGGGGCCAACGCCTTGCAGGTCGCCGAGGCGGTCTACGGCAAGCTCGACGAGTTGTCCCAGCGTTTCCCCGAAGGCGTGGCCTACAAGGCGGTGTGGGACCCGACGGTGTTCGTCCGCGAATCCATCAGCGCGGTGCAGCACACCCTGATGGAGGCGGTGGTGCTGGTGGTGCTGGTGGTGATCCTGTTCCTGCAGACCTGGCGCGCCTCGATCATCCCGCTGATCGCGGTGCCGGTGTCGGTGATCGGCACCTTTGCCTGGCTGTATTTGCTGGGGTATTCGATCAACACCCTGACCCTGTTCGGCCTGGTGCTGGCCATCGGCATCGTGGTCGACGACGCGATTGTGGTGGTGGAAAACGTCGAGCGTTTCATCGAGAAGGGCTACGACCCGCGGGAGGCCGCGCACCGGGCGATGAAGGAGGTGTCCGGGCCGATCATTGCCATCGCCCTGGTGCTCTGTGCGGTGTTCATTCCCATGGCCTTTCTCTCCGGCGTCACCGGCCAGTTCTACAAGCAGTTCGCGGTGACCATCGCGATTTCCACGGTGATCTCGGCGATCAACTCCCTGACCCTGTCGCCGGCCCTGGCGGCCAAGCTGTTCAGGCCCCACGGCGCGCCCCAGGACTGGCTGGAGCGGGGTATCCAGAAGGTGTTCGGGGGCTTTTTCCGCGCCTTCAACCGGATGTTCAAACGCCGCTCCGACGGTTATCACGGCCTGGTGTCCTACTCCCTGGGGCGGCGCGGCTCGGTGTTCTTCCTCTACGCCTTGCTGCTGGTCGGCACGGCCTGGTTGTTCAACCTGGTGCCGGGCGGCTTTATCCCGACCCAGGACAAGCTCTACCTGTTCGCCGGCGCCAAGCTGCCGGAAGGCGCGTCCCTGGCCCGCACCGATGCGGTGACCAGCGAGCTGATCGAGACGGCACTCTCGGTGGAGGGCGTGGATACCGTGCCGGCCTTCAGCGGCCTGAATGCCTTGCAATCGGTCAACACGCCGAATGTCATGGCCGCCTACGTGATCCTCAAACCGTTCGACCAGCGTCAGCGCGGCGCGGTGGAGATCAGTGCCGAACTCAACGCCAAGCTGTCCCAGGTCCACGAAGGGTTTGCCTATGCGCTGTTGCCGCCGCCGATCCAGGGGCTGGGCAACGGTTCGGGCTATTCGCTGTACCTCGAAGACCGCGCCGGCCTCGGCTACGGCGCCTTGCAGAATGCCTTGAGCGCCTTCCAGGCCGCGGTGGCGCAGACCCCGGGCATGACTTACCCGGTCAGCTCCTACCAGGCCAACATCCCGCAGCTGGAGGTGCAGGTGGACCGGGTCAAGGTCAAGGCGCAAGGGGTGTCGTTGAGCGATGTGTTCAATACCTTGCAGACCTACCTGGGCTCGGTCTACGTCAATGACTTCAACCTGTTCGGCCGGGTCTACCGGGTCATGGCCCAGGCCGACAGTTCCTACCGGCAGACCGCCGAGGACATCGCCAACCTGCGGGTGCGCAACGACCGGGGCGAGATGGTGCCGCTCGGCGCGATGATCACCGTGACGCCCAGCTACGGCCCCGATCCGGTGGTGCGCTACAACGGCTACCCGGCCGCCGACCTGATCGGCGACTCCGATCCCAAGCAGCTGTCGTCGGGCCAGGTGATCGCCAAGCTGGAAGAAATCGCCGCCCGGGTATTGCCCCGCGGCATCACCCTGGAATGGACCGACCTGAGCTACCAGCAGGTCACCCAAAGCCATGCCGCGGCGGTGGTGTTCCCGCTGGCGGTGATGCTGGTGTTCCTGGTCCTCGCGGCCCTGTACGAGAGCTGGACCCTGCCCCTGGCGGTGATCCTGATCGTGCCGGTGTGCATGCTCGCGGCCTTGTCGGGGGTGTGGCTCAGCGGTGGCGACAACAACGTCTTCGTCCAGGTGGGGCTGGTGGTGCTGATGGGCCTGGCCTGCAAGAACGCGATCCTGATCGTCGAGTTCGCCCGGGAGCTGGAGCTCCAGGGCAAGGGCATCATCGAGGCGGCGCTGGAGGCTTGCCGCTTGCGCCTGCGGCCGATCGTCATGACCTCGGTGGCGTTTATCGCCGGCTCCGTGCCGTTGCTGATCGGCAGCGGCGCGGGCAGCGAGATCCGCCGCGCCACTGGCGTCGCAGTGTTCTCCGGCATGCTCGGGGTGACCCTGTTCGGCCTGTTCCTGACCCCGGTGTTCTACGTCGCCTTGCGCAAGCTGGCGGTGCGCTACGCGCCGGCGGTCACGGCGTAACAGGCAGCCCGGGGTGCCGAGGCGGGCGCCCCGGGCCTGTCATTCTTGACCCCGATCAAGGGCATTTCCCCGCGGGCGTCGTAGCCTGGGAGCCACTCCCACCCGTATCCGGGGAACGCCATGGCCAAGAATTTTCCCATCAGCCCCAAGCACCCCGAACGCATCTGCTGGGGTTGCGACCGCTACTGCGCGGCCAATGCCCTGGCCTGCGGCAATGGCTCGGACCGCACCATGCACCCCGCCGAGATGCTCGGCGACGACTGGTACCTGCACGGCGACTGGGGCATCGAGCCGCCGATCGCGTCGGACAAGGCGCTGGACGAGGGGCGGTCCTGAGCCGGGAGCGCGGTTTTTCCCAGAATCCCTGGTCAAGGGATTGCCCCTACAGCGTCACAGCGCTGTTCTTGGTTGAACCTGTGAAGCCGTATTGGTTTGCGCTGTTTGAAGCCGGTGCGTGAACTACAGCGGTAACGCCGTAGCCCTCAATCCCTGGTCAACCCCGGTGTCTGGGGCGGCACGTCGCCGCGCAGGTCCGGGTGGTCGCGTTCGCGAAAGCGGCGCAGTCCTTCCTGGGTTTCCGGTTGATGGATGGAGCGGTTGAAGCACTCGGCTTCGATGCGCAGGCCCTCGGCCAGGGGCTGGCCGTAGCCGCGGATGACCGCTTCCTTGTCCGAGCGCATGGCGGGCTGGGGCAGGGTGCAGAGCAGGTGCGCCAGTTCCAGCGCACGTTCCAGCGAGCGGCCCTTGGCGACGACCTCGTTGACCAGGCCGATAGCCAGCGCCTCATTGGCGGAAATGACCTTGCCGGTGAGGATCAACTCCAGCGCCCGGCCCATGCCGACGATGCGTGGCAGGCGCTGGGTGCCGCCATCGCCCAGGCCGATGTTCCAGCGACGGCAGGTCACGCCGAAGGTGGCGTGTTCCTCGGCGATGCGCATATCGGCGAAGCAGGCCCACTCCAGGCCGCCGGCGTAGGCCACGCCGTTCACCGCGGCGATCACCGGTTTGTAGATATCCGTCCAGCGGCTCGGGCCGATGATCCCGGGGCGCTCGCCGCGGTTGTGCGCGGCGATCTCGTCCGCGGTGGTGGGCACCAGATCGAGCGCCGCCTTGAGGTCGCCGCCGGCACAGAAGGCCTGGTCGCCAGCGCCGGTGATGATGGCCACGAGGGCGTGCGGATCGTCGCGAAAACGGCTCCAGGCCTCGATCAGTTCCAGGTGGGTGGTGGGGCCGATGCAATTGCGTTTCTGCAGCCGGTTGAAGCGGATGATCCTGATCGGTCCCTGGGTTTCGTAGTCGATTTCGGTGAAGACCATGGCCGCCGCACCTCCTGTGGTTGGCGAGGAATATCCGGTACCCGGCCAGGCTTTCGGGCGCGGGCAAGGCACAACCTGCGAGTGTAGCTCCCGGGTTTTTCCGGCCTTCCCGGTCGCTCGATGGTTACCGATCGGAAGTCTGCAGCGCGCCTTTCGCCAGGGCGGATGGAAGGACCTCGGTCCTGGCCAGGCGCCGGAGCAGCGGGGTGGTCATCAGGGTGGTGGCGATGGCCACCATCAGCAACAGGAAGAACGCGCTCTGGGAGATCAGCCCCATGTCCAGGCCCACGGAGAGCACGATGATCTCGATCAGGCCACGGGTGTTCATCAACACCGCGACGCTGCGCGAGACCTCCACGGACAGGCCGGCCAGGCGTCCGGCGAGGTAGCAGCCGGCGGTTTTGCCCAGCACCGCGGCGGCGAAGAAGGCCAGCAGCCACAGCCAGCTGTCGAGCGGTGCCAGGGCGCCGAGGTCCATCTTCAGTCCGGTGGCGGCGAAGTAGAAGGGCACCAGCCCGATGTTGACGAAGCCTTCCATATGGCGGTGCCAGTGCTGGCGCTGCTCGCGCAGCAGCCAGCCGGCGATCAGCCCGCCCAGGGCGCTGTGCAGGCCGATCAGGGTGGTGATCCAGCCGAACAGCAGGGCTGTCGCCAGCATCAGCGCCATGCTCATGTCGGCGGCGGGGGCCGCGCCGCGGGTCGCGAGCAGCCGTGTCAGGGCGTGCAGCAGCGGGCGCAGGCCCCAGCGGGCGAGGACCAGGAACAGGGTGATGAAGGTCAGTTGGCGCAACACTCCGAACAGCGAGCTGTCGCTACTGGACAGGGCGACGATGAGGGTCAGCAGCACCCAGCCAATGATGTCGGTGATGGCGGCGGCCGCGATGCCCACCGTCCCGGCCAGCGAGTGCTCCAGCCCCAGGTCGCTGATGATTCGCACCAGCACCGGCAGGGCGGTGATCGACAGCGCGATGCCACAGAACAGCACGTAGCCGAGCCGGGGCTGGGCGGGCGCCAGGGCGCCGTGGGAGAGCAGCCCGACCATGGCCCCGAGGGCGAAGGCCAGGATCACCCCGCCGGCGGCCACCGAGAGGGCGCTGAAACCGATCTTCTGGTTGCTCAAGTGACTGTTGTCGAAACGCAGGCCGATCTGGAACATCAGCAGGACCAGGCCGATATTGCCCAGGGTCTCGATGCCCAGGCGGATGGCCGCCGGAAAGACCGCCGCATGCCACTGCGCACCGAGGGCCAGCAGCAGGCAGGGGCCGAGCAGGATGCCCACGCAGATTTCGCCGATCACCCGCGACTGCCCCCAGCGGGCCAGCAGCGCGCCACACAGCTGGCTGGCGACGATGATCACCGCCAGCTGGAAAAACGGCAGGGCCGAGAACAGTTGCTGTAGCGTCGACATGGCGTCCTCCGCCTATTTCACCGCGAACGAGTCCGCGGTCGTGGTCAGGGCGCTCAAGCGGCGCCGTGCCTCTTCGCCAAAGGGTTTCGAGCGCCGGCTCTGGGCATCGATCTGCACGATCACGGTGGTGGCCAGGGCCGCGCAGCGTCCGTCCTGGAACAGCGCCTGCTCCAGGGTCATCGAGCTTTTACCGAGGGTGGCGACCCGGGTGCCGATCTGCACCGTGCCGGGCCAGCGCAGTTCGGCGCGCAGGTCGAGCTCCAGGCGCGCGATGACAAATTCGCTGCCGGGTTCGGCGAGCGGCGCATGCGGGTCGTAGATGATCTCCACCCGCCCGGTTTCCAGGAAGGTGGCAAACACCGCGTTGTTCACATGGCCCTGGCGGTCGGTGTCGGCATAGCGGATCTTGTCCGAGGAACGGACGGCGAAGTCGTGCAGGGCGGGATCATTGGACATGGCGTGCTCCAGTCTCGAGAGGGGTGGCCAGGGTCGCGGCGCGCGCCAGCCCGCCAAAGGCGTCCAGCAGGCGTTCGCGCCAGGCATGCAGGGCGTCGTTGGGCGCCAGCAGTTCTTCGCCACTGGTGCAGCGCGCCCACATGAACATGCCGAACACACAATAGTCGGCATAGGCCGGGGCCTCGCCGGCCAGGAAGGGTTGGCCCTTGAGGGTCTGGCGAAGCGGGGTCAGGACCTGGCGCAACTGCTCCAGGTGCCTGGCTTGCGGGGCTACCAGCTGTTCCAGCGAGGTGCCGAAATGCGCTTCCCGGGAGCTGCGGAAATACTCCCGGTCCTCGTCGGCCAGTTGTTCGTAGACATCCAGCAGGATCACCCGGGCCACGGCGGGCAGCAGCATGCTGTCGGCCCAACGGTTGACGAAGCCCGCCAGCGCGATGGCGTCGCGACCGCCGAACAGGGACGGGCGCTCGGGGTAACGCTGCTCCAGGTGCAGGGCGATGCGCCAGGAGTCGCTGATGTTCTGGTCGCCGTCCACCAGCACCGGGACCGCGCCCTGCCGGGAAAAGGCGATGCGCGCCTTGTCGCTGAAGCGCCAGGCGATGCGCTGGCTTTCCAGGCCTTTGTGGGCCAGGGCCATGCGGGTTTTCCAGCAGTGCGGGCTGAAGCGCAGCTCCGGGTCGGCGCCGGCCAGTTCGTAGAGGGTCAGGGATGCGCTGCTCATGCTTGGTTTTCCTTTGCTATGGACAGTGGTTGCGCTCTGCTCATGCAGGTCGTTCATGGCGTGGGGCCTGGTGGCCTGGGTGTCGGCTGGCCGATGGCGCCCGGCAGCGGGCGCGGGCGTTGCGGCAGCAGGGTCAGGAGCATGCCGGCGGTCACCACCAGCAAGCCGGCGACGGCAGTACTGTCCGCGCGCTCGCCGAGCAACAGGGCGGCCAGCACCATGGCCGTGCCCGGCACCAGCGCGGCGAAGGTGGAACCGAGCGAAGCGCCGAGCAGCTGGACCGAGCGGCTGTAGAAGAACAACGCCACCGTCGACACCAGCAGGCCCTGGTAGACCACCTGGATGCCGATATCCCAGAGCGGCGCCTGGAGGATCCGCAGCCCGCGGCTGGCCAGGTAGGCCGGCAGGTACAGGGCCATCGAGCACACCGAGACGATTGCCGTGGCGTGCAGCGCGTCGCTGCCGGACCATTTCGACACCAGGGTGTAGATCGCCCACAGCAGGCCGCCGAGCAGGAACATCAGGTAGGCGTAGGGCGAGGCCTGCGCCCCGGCGAAACTGTGCCAGCCGGCCAGCAGCACGCCGCCGATGATCAGCGCGGTGCCGGCGTTCGCCCGGGCGCCGAGGCGGGTGCCGAACAGCCGTGCGCTGATCAGGATCGACAACAGGATCATGCTGCCGGGGGTCACCACCGCGAACAGTTCCACCGGGGCCAGGGCCAGCCCCTGGGCCACCACCAGCATGTACGGCGCGCCGATGCCGACGACCATCAGGCCGATGCTTGTCCAGCTCAGGCCCCGGCGGCCATGGCGGAGCAGGTACGGCAGCAGGATCAGCCCGGAAACGCCGTAGCGGATGCAGGTGATGTCGTAGGCATCCAGCGGCGTGCGGGTCAGCCCCAGCCGGGTGACCACCGGGAACGCGCCCCAGATCAAGGCCGCGGCGAGGCCGCACAGAATGCCGGCCCAACGCTGTTCGGGACTGACGGTGAGCGTCATGAGCGGGTCCTCGCTGCGGCGCCTGGGGGCTAGCGGTGGCCGATCTTCACCGAGCCGGCGTTGCCGCGCTTGCGCAGGTAGGCGTACTCGAGGTCGTTGAGCAGCATCTGCGCCCGGTTGATGTGGCGCGAGGCGTAGTTGAGGCTGGTGAGGAAGTGCGCCAGCTCCTCGGTCTCGGCGAAGCTGCCGTTGTCATGGGCGACCTTGGAGAGATCCAGGTTGCGGCGGTTCTCCAGCTTGTCCAGGTAGTCGATGTCGATCACCCGGAACGCCGCGCCGATGCTCAGGCCGCGGGCATTGAGCACCTTGTGCCATTCGAAGGGCGGGTTGATCAGCACGTCGCCCGGCTCGACATAGACGGTGTCGGCCTCGTAGTCGCCGCCCGGCGCTTCGCGGCCGCTGCTGGTTTCGAACATCAGGTCGTAGTCGCGGAACTGGTCGCCCAGCTGCGGTGGGCGGGTGCTCCACTTCTTGGTGCCGGCGATCATCACGAAGATGTTGAGGGTGGGGAAAATGTGCCAGTCGCTGCCCACCGCGCCGCGGGCCGGCTCGCCGTATTCCTGGGTGCTGTAGCCGAGGAACATGTGGCCGGTGACTTTCCAGGCGTCGATGCTGAACCAGGGTTTGCTGAAGACGTGCTGCTTGACCAGGTTGAAGGCGTCCTTGCCCCACTCGTAGGGGTCGTTGTAGCTCGAGGAAATCGTGCCCAGGTGCGAGTAGACGTCGAGGTTATGGGTGAAGATGTCGTCGAGGAATTCCTGCCCGGTGCCGACGCGGCCGGTGACGTAGTTGTAGTCCGAGGCGCCGTTCTCGTCGCGCATCGACACCGGCTGGTCGCCGGACTTGACCCGCCATTGCAGGTTTTTCCCCGAGCCGACCTGATCGAAGAACGCCCGTTGCGCGAACTCCTCGCCGATGGGTGCGAGTTTGCGTAGCAGGGCGGGTTTGGTGAAGCCCTCGGTGAAGCGCTCGACCTTGTCGCGGGTGAGCTCGCCCTTGTGCTCGGCGGGCTCGATGACATTGATGTAGCCATACTGGATACGACTGTTCGAAACCATTTCGTAGACTCCTTTTTCCTGACGTAAAAAGAGAAAACCGCTCGCGCCCACGCCCGCTGTTAGCGGGCGTGACTGCGCAGGTGAAGCCGACTTCCTTGCGTGGCGCGCAGCGGAAGTCGTGGACCAGTACATCAAGCATGCTTACCGCACAGCATCTATCGGGTATGATTGACAGGTGTGTCAAAGATCGCAGTGTTGGTATCTTTGACAAGGTTGTCAACAATTATGTGAGCAGTGATTTTTATGGCGGGTGTCAGGCAGTTTGACGAAGAAAAGGTGTTGTCGGCGGTCCTTGATGTGTTCTGGCGCAAGGGCTGGCAGTCCACTTCCATGGCCGACCTGGCCGAGGCGGCCGAGGTCCAGCGCGGCTCGCTGTACCACGCCTATGGCGGTAAGGAGGCGTTGTTCCTGCTGGCGTTCGAAGCCTACGCCACGCGCTTTCTGGGCAACGCCGCCAAGGCCCTCGAGGCCGCGGACGCCGAGACCGCGCTGCGGCAGTTTTTCCAGGTGGCGATCAGCAACATGACCAGCGGCACGCCAGCCAAAGGCTGCCTGACCACCAAGACAGCCACCGACGCCGACACCATCGGCCCACGCATCCAGCAACGCTTGCGCGACCTGTTGGACGCCCTGCAACTGACCATCAGCACCGCGTTGTCGGCCGAGCCGATCCAGGGCGACCTGGCCCTGGCGCCGGATGAAGTGGCGCAGGTCATGGTCACCTTCACCCGTGGGCTGGCGGTGATGGAGCGCATCTACCAGGAGCCGGAACGTTTGCGCACGACTGCCGATTCCCTGGTGCGGCTGCTGGTGCCGAGCGTCCGGGCGCGGGCCTAGTCCTTACCTCGGGGCCGTTTTACCGGCTGTCGCGCCCGAGCGACTGCTTCCAGTCCCGCAACACCTCGATCAGGGCGCGCAGCTTGGGTGGGACGTGCCGGCGGTTGGCGTAGTACAGCCACATGGCCGGCAGCGGCTGGCAGGTGCCGGGCAGGACTTCCACCAGCTGGCCGCTGGCGAGGTCGGCGGCGATCCGTTCGCGAATGAACACATGGGCAATACCGACGCCGGCGCGGGCGGCTTCGATCACCGCCTGGGTGTCGGTGCTGATGAAGCGCCCGGGCACATCCAGCTTCACCTCGTGCTGGCCGTCGTGCAGTTGCCATTTGTGCATCTGCCCGCTGCTGGGAAAACGAAAGCGCACACAGGAATGCTGGTGCAGCTCGTTGATGCTGCGCGGCGCCGGGTGGCGCGCCAGGTACCGCGGGCTGGCCACCAGGGCGCATTGCAGCGGCGGGGTGATCTGCACCGCGTGCATGCCCGGGTGCAGGGCGTCGGCCAGGCGGATGCCGGCGTCGAGCTGCTCCTTGACGATGTCCACCAGTTGATCTTCGTAGCGTATTTCCAGGGTGACCCTGGGGTAGCGCTGGAAGAAGTCCTCGAGCAGCGGGGCGACGATCAGGTGCTTGGCCATGTGCAAGGCACTGATGCGCAGATGCCCCGACGGCTCGCCCTGGGTTTCCCCCAACTCGTCCCGGGCCTGCAGCAGGCTGCGGTAGCCGGCTTCGCTGCCTTCGTGAAAACGCTGGCCGCTTTCCGTCAGGCTGACGCCGCGGGTGGTGCGGTGGAACAGCCTGGTCTGCAGTTCGCTTTCCAGCTGGGTGATGGCCAGGCTCACGGCCGCCGGGGTCACGCCCAGCACGGCGGCGGCGCGGGTGAAGTTGCCGGTCTCGACCACCGCCATGAAGAGGTGCAGCCCGGCCAGTGGATCGCGTCGGCTCATTGTTAGGAATACTTAATAGTGTTGTAGGGAGAATGCGGATTCTCTTAAAGCTACGAGCTTCATAGACTCTTTTCAACCGCAAAGGAGTCCTGCCATGCACTGGCCCGTCACCCTCAAACCCGCCCGACAGATGCTCGACAAGGGCATCGCCAAAGCCATGCAGATGCAGCTGTCGGTGTGCATCGCCATCGTCGATTCGGGCAGCAACCTGCTGGCGTTCGTGCGCATGGACGACGCCGTGCCGGGGGCGATCGACCTGGCCCAGCGCAAGGCCCGGACTTCGGCGCTGTTTCGTACCGCCAGCGCCGAACTCGGCGCCTTGTCCGGGCCGGGGCAGTCGTTGTGGTCGATCGAGCAGAGTAATGGCGGCTTGACCAGCTTTGCCGGCGGCCTGCCCATCGTCGATCAGGCGGGGCGCTGCCTGGGCGCCATCGGCGTCTCCGGTGGCACCGCGGTTGAAGACGAAATCATCGCCCGGGCTTGCCTCTGAGCCCTGGCCTGCGACATTTTCCTGGAGAACCCAAAATGAGCAAAAAACGTATTCTGGTCACTGGCGCCGGTTCGGGCTTTGGTCGCGCGGTGGCGCTGCGCCTGGCTGCCAACGGGCATGAAGTGATCGCCGGGGTGCAGATCACCCCGCAGGTCACCGAACTGCGCGAACTCGCCGCCAGCCTCGACCTCAAACTGCGGGTGGAGAAGCTCGACATCACCTCGGCCCGCGACCGCGCCTATGCCTGGCAATGGGAGATCGACGTGCTGCTGAACAACGCCGGCGATGCCGAGACCGGCGCCATCGCGGAAATCCCCGTGGATATCCTGCGCGCCCAGTTCGAGACCAACGTGTTCGCCAACCTGGAACTGACCCAGGGCTTCGTGCGGCAGATGGTCGAGCGGCGCAAGGGCAAGATCGTCTTCGTCTCGTCGATCGCCGGCCTGCTCACCGGGCCCTTCACCGGCGCCTACTGCGCCTCCAAGCACGCCCTGGAGTCCATCGCCGAGGCCCTGCACATGGAGCTGGCGGAGTTCGGCGTCCAGGTCGCGACCATCAACCCCGGGCCCTATTCCACCGGCTTCAACGACCGGATGATGGAGACCTGGAAAAGCTGGTACGACCCGCAGAAGCACTTCACCGATCACTCCGGGCTGAAGTTCCCCTTCGAGCAATACGACCCCGAGGAAATGGTGGCGAAGATGGTCGAGGTGGTGGAGGGCGACGGCGGGCCGTTCCGCAACCTGCTGCCGGCGCACTTCGTCGACATCGTCAAGCAGGATCAGCAGGACGCCTGGACGCGCCAGCAGTCGTAGCTGGGTGCCGGTGTCTGCGTCTCGACAGCCAGCCGGCACGCGCCTGGCTGTGAGCCCACGGCCTACATCAGGTGAGCGGCGAAGCCTTGCTGGTCGACGGCGATCTCCGGGTGCAGGGTGAGTTCGGGGATCCGGTAGGCGCCGGCGTTCTGTGGGCGGAAGGCGATGGGCGCGGTCTGTTGCAACTGATCGAGGCGCTGCCCGAGCTGGTCGCAGATCGCCGCGAAGCGCGCCTCGTCGATGCGCCCGGTGCGGTAGACCACGAACGGCGGCAGCACGTCGAAGCCGGGGTAATAGAGGATGCCGTGGTGGATCGGGAACAGCAGGTCGTCCATCGGCCCGTTGATGCCCCGCGGGCCATAGTGCGATTCCCAGCCGCCGGCGCTGACGATCAGCATCGCCCGCTTGCCGGCCAGGGTGCCTTCGCCGTAGCGATCGCCCCAGCGCGCGTCCGAATGCTCGCCCACGCCATAGGCGAAACCGTAGGCGTAGACCCGTTCCACCCAGCCCTTGAGAATCGCCGGCATGGAGAACCACCACAGGGGAAATTGCAGCAGCACGGTGTCGGCCCAGAGCAGTTTTTCCTGCTCGCGGGCGATGTCCGCCGATTGCAGGCCTTCTTCGAACGCGCGCTTGGAGTCCAGGGACGGATCGAAGCGGCTGTTGTCCGGCCGGCCCAGGCTGTCGTCGGCATCCAGCGGCGCCTTCCAGTTCATCGCATACAGGTCCGAGACCTGGACCGCGTGGCCGGCGGCCTGCAGGCGCTTGATCGTGAAGTCCTTGAGCGAGCCGTTCAAGGAGCGGGGTTCGGGGTGGGCATACACCAGCAGTACATTCATCACAGGGTCTCCAATGTCGGGAGACAGCAGGATCGGTCGTCGCCAGGTATATTGGAAATGAATATCCAATATCCCAGGTATTGTCATGAATAATTTGAGGCGCTTGGACATCAACCTGCTGCTGACCCTGGATGTGCTGCTGGCGGAGCACAACGTGACCCGCGCGGCGCAACGCCTGAACCTGTCGCAACCCTCGGTCAGCGTGCATTTGGCCAAGCTGCGGGAGATCTTCGGCGACCCGTTGTTGCTGCCGGGCCCGCGGGGCATGCGGCCCACCGCCAGGGCCGACGAATTGCGCGAGCCGTTGCGCCGGGCGCTGGAAGCATTGGAGCTGGCGGTGTCGCCGGCCAGCCCGTTCGACCCGGGCGCCGCGGCCAATACCTGGAGCGTGTCGGCGTCCGACTACGGCGAGTCGACGGTGATCCTGCCGGCGCTGGCCGGCTTGCGCGCGGCGGCCCCCGGCACCCGGCTGGCGGTGCTCGAACTGGAGCCCGGACGGCTGGTCCAGCAGGCCGAGCAGGGCCGCATCGACCTGGCCCTGCACACCAGCGAGGACTCACCCCCCGGGCTGCGTCGCCGGGTGCTGTTCAGCGAACGTTATGTGCTGGTGGGCCGCGCGGGCCATCCACGGCTGCAACGACGCCCGAGCCTGGCGCAGTTCGGCAAGCTGGAGCACGTTGTGGTGTCGCCCGATGGCGGCGGTTTTCACGGCGTCACCGACAGTGCGCTGGGCGAAGTGGGCCTGACCCGCCGGGTGGTGCTGTCGGTGCCGCACTTCCTGTTTGTCCTCTCCGCGCTGGCGAGCACCGACCTGGTGGCGATGCTGCCGGCGCGCCTGGTGCGCGACAACCCGGCGCTGAAGGTGGTCGAGCCGCCGCTGGAAGTCCCGGGTTATGAAATGGCCATGCTCTGGCACGAGCGCTGCCACCGCGACCCGGCCCACCAATGGCTGCGGGAGTTCATCGTCGCTTCGCTGTGAACGCTGCTACGCCTCGTCCCTGGCCGGCGTTTCCCACGGCGCGCTCTGGGCAAAAAACGCCTCGATCCACTGCTTGAAGGCCTGGGTGGTGGCGCTGCTGAAGCGCGCGGAGGGGCGCAGCAGGTAGATTCCCGAGTCGCTGTCCAGCTGCCACTGCGGCAGCACCCGGACCAGATGCCCCGACGCCAGGTCCTGGTGCATCAGCCAGTCGCCGCCGGCGAGGATGCCGACGCCGGCCCGGGCCGCGGACAACAGCGCCTCGTTGTCATTGCTGTGCAGGGTGCCGTGGATGCGCACGGTTTCCTGCCGGCCCTGGCGGGTCAGGCGCCAGTCGGGGTAGGAGCGCAGGCCGGTAAAGCCCAGGCAGTTGTGGCTGGCAAGGTCGGCAGGCATCTGCGGTTCGCCATGGCGTTGCAGATAGGCGGGCGCGGCACAGAGGATGCGCCGGTGCGCACAGAGCTTGCGGGCCACCAGTTGGCTGTCGGCCAGCTCGCCGATGCGGATCGCCGCGTCGAAACCCTCACCGACAATGTCGACGAAGCGGTCCGAATACTCGGTCTCCAGCACCACCCCGGGATGGGCCAGGGCGAACTGGGCGAGGATCGGGCTGAGCCAGCGCCGGCCCATGGCGGCCGGCAGGGCCAGGCGCAGGCGCCCACGGATCTGCGCAGCGCCCTGGGAAGCTTCGTGTTCGGCTTCGCTGATCAGGCTCGCCGCCTGCCGCAGGCGTTCGACCAGGCGCGCGCCTTCGTCGGTGAAGCGCAATTGCCGGGTGGTGCGCTGCACCAGGCGAATGCCCAGGCGGCTTTCCAGGGCCGCCAGGCGCTTGGACAGCACCGAAGGGTGGCGCTGCAAGGCGCGGCCGGTGGCGGCGAAAGAACCGTGCTCGAAGAGCGCCATCAGGGTGGCGAGTTCATCGGCCTGTCGACTGTCGAACAGATCCATGTGCCTGGGGTGCCTCACTATGCGGCCAGAAGGGAAGGAAACGGCCTCAAGGTATCAATACGATGGCTCCTTGCGCGCGTCCGTCGTGCAGATCGGCGTGGGCCTGGGCCACTTCGGCCAGGGGATAACGCTGCCAGATCCGCGGCTGGATGATACCCGCGGCGAAGGCGTCCAGCACATCGGCGGCGCGCGCCTGGTACTCGCTGGCACTGGCGGTGTGGGCGGCGAGGGACGGGCGGGTGAGGAGCAGCGAACCTTTGGCGTTGAGCGTGCCGACCTGCACCGCGTCCGGAGCACCTGACGTCGCGCCGAAGGACACCAGCAGGCCGCGCGGGCGCAGGCTGTCGAGGGAGGCTTCGAAGGACACCCGGCCGATCGGGTCGTACACCACATCGACCTTGTGCCCTTGAGTAGCCTCGACGACCTGTTGGGCGAGGGTGGCGGCATCGAACACCAGCACTTCGTCGCAGCCGGCGGCCCGGGCCCGCTCGACGCTTTGCGCCTTGGACACCACGCCGATGACGCTGGCCCCCAGATGCTTGGCCCAAGGCACCATCAACTGCCCCAGGGCACCAGCGGCGCCATAGATCAGCAGCCGGGTGCCAGGCCCGACGGGATAGGTGGACTTGAGCAGGTACTGGGCGGTGATCCCCTTGAACAGCAGCGCCGCGGCGGCGTCCGAGGCCAGCTGCGGCGGCAGCTTGACCAGGCGCTCGGCCGGGTACAGGCGGGCGCTGGCATAGGCGCCGAGGGGGCCGGTGGCATAGGCGACGCGGTCGCCCACCTGGACCTGGGTGACCCCGGGACCGATCGCCTTGACCAGCCCCGCGCCTTCCAGCCCGAGCCCGCAGGGCAGGGCAACCGGCACGGCGCCGCTGCGCTGGCTGAGGTCCAGCGGGTTGACGCCGATGGCCGTCTGCTCCAGCCAGACCTCGCCGGCACCGGGCGCCTGGGCTTGCACCTGCTCGAACTGCAGGACCTGAGGGGCGCCGACTTGGTGAAGCTGTATGCGGGTGACCATGCTCGATCTCCTTGGAATGTTCGTAAAGGAGGCGAGGATAGAAGTGAGCTGTTGGGGCAACAATCCAGGTTGGCTGCATTACACTGCTGCGCGCTGTGCAGGAGTCCGAGAAGAAATCTGGAATTGGCTTGGCCTTGGGGCACAGATGGACCCGCGTAATTCGGGTTCATTGAGCAGGGCCTGCCTGACTCTTTATTTTCCGGGTACTGCCTTGTCAGCCATCGCCACTGCCGACGGTAAAGCATTGAATTATTTCATTTCTGTCCTTGACATGCCCTGCGAACAAGTCCAGAATTGCGTCCATTCCTGATTCAGGAACGCGAAAAACCCCTTAGAATTCAAAGGGTTGGAAGGTAGATTAAGTTCAGGCTTCCAGCTTAGAGTTGTATGCCTTTGATGCGGTTGTAAGGCATCGAAAGTTTGGCCGAGTAGCAAAATGGTTATGCAGCGGATTGCAAATCCGCCTACGCCGGTTCGATTCCGACCTCGGCCTCCAAACTGAAAAGCCCCGCAACCATTGAGGTTGCGGGGCTTTTTTTGTGCTTGCGGATTTTGTTCGGCTGGACAATTGGGACAATCCTGGGACACCGAGACTGTTTGCATGTCCCAGAGTCGAACGGCAAACTCCGCTGCATGGCGACTATTGAGCAGCGTCCCAACGGGACATGGCGGGCGAAAATCCGCAAGAAAGGTTACCCACCACTCTCGGCATCGTTTGACACGAAAGCCGATGCGCAGCGGTGGGCCTCTGAAATCGAAGGGGATATATCCAGGAAGCGGTTTGTTGATATGCGGGAAGCCGAATCAACAACAGTGGCCGAGGCCCTGGAGCGATACGGCAGAGAGATCTCTTCGCAGAAGAAGGGTGTCAGACAGGAGCTGACCAGGATCAAGACCTTGTCAGCCAGCAAGTATGGAAAGAAGTCGCTTGCTGAGCTCAGGTCGTCAGACCTTGCCGAATTCAGAGATCAGCGACTTGCTGAGGGGATGTCGAATAGCACTGTTAGGCTCGCCTTGGCGCTGATCAGTCACCTATACACAGTAGCCATCAAGGACTGGGGGATCGAAGGCTTAAGCAACCCTGCTGCAAAGCTTAGGATGCCCAAGGCCAATAATGAACGTGACCGCCGGCCGACTGCATGCGAGTTGACCAAGGTTATGGAGGCTGCCGCAACAGTGCATCAAGAGCTTCCGATGATCATTGAATTTGCCATCGAGACGGCAATGCGCCGTAGTGAGATGCTGACCCTTCGGCGACCTCAGATCAAAGGAAAATACGTCTTGCTCGAGGACACCAAGAATGGATCGCGCAGAACGGTACCGCTTTCCACCCGGGCGCGAGCAGTTCTTGATTCATTGCCGGCCAGGATTGATGGAACTGTTTTCTCTTTGTCTCCGCACTCGGTGAGCCAGTACTTTTTTAAGGCCTGCAACATCGCCGGAGTCAAGGACTTGCATCTTCATGATCTGAGGCATGAAGGGACTTCCCGGCTTTTTGAACGCGGCCTATCCATCATGGAAGTGGCGAGCATCACAGGGCATAAGACGATGAGCATGTTAAAGCGCTACACGCATCTATGCCCTGACACACTGGCAGAGAAGTTAGGCTAACTAACACTGGCCAGGGTAGGTGGAGCTTGACGTTTCCGCCCAACCCTGGCTGGAGCATGCCGACCTTCTTCGCACTCCTGCAGGAATTGACGAACCGTGCTTACCCGCCAGCAGATCCTGCTGCCCTGTTTGAAGAACGGCGGAAGCCATGCAGCACCAGCCTGACGCGCGCTGCGTATCGACGATTCCGACCGCCCCAGCAGCTTTGCCAGTTCCGGGATGTGAATCACTTCCTGTTCGATATTCATCGTTCTACCTCCTTGCTCGTGGCGGTTACGACTTCGCCTCGCATTCGCCCTGAGATCTCTATCGACTTCTCTTTGCTGATCGATATGACAGAAATTTCTGCTAAGCAGCCTGCGACGATATCGGGAATTGGCTGTTCGCTTAGTCCATCAACTGTGGCTTTCACCTCAGCCATGGCGGCTGAGAGAATATCCAGCAAAATCGAATCCTTACGCCGAGCCTCGTTCTCGGCCCTGAGTCGCGCCATCACACCATGCTGAATTGCGTTGAGCGTTTTTGCTTTGGTCAGGTTCGTGTGAATATTGGAGTGCTGGCGATCAAGGTCGCTATAGGCGGTGACTACCTGATCTATCCGCTCCTTGGCAGCTTGGAAACCGGCCGCTGAATATACCGCCTCACTTTCAAGGCGATCGATCTCAGCTATAAGCTCCAGCACGGCAGCCGGGTTAGCAGCATCGGCGAATTCCGTTTCTGCCTTGTGCCAGTCTTCTGCCAGATCGTCACCGCCGGATCCGCACAGTTGCGCGAAAGTGCTCTCGGCGGCCTCGGCCACGCGCTTCAGTTCGCTGCGGTCGATCATGGCTTTCTCCTCTTCATCATTTCCCACCGCTCAGTAGTCAGAACAATGAAGTTCCTGATCCCGGTCAGCACTGGGTGGAATTCACCGTCGAACTCTACGAAGAGCCCGGTTTTGCGGCGTTCTGGGGTTCGGTCGATCACGTCGAGAAGGCGGCCTACGCCGCCGTCTGGACGTCTCTCGTGGATGTCGTATTGCATGGCTCCGCCTCGCCCGCGCTCGGCAGGCTTCTGAAAGTGGAAGGGTTGTTTCGGAAAGGTCTTGCAGACGCCGGCGTTGCGCGCGGCTATCGTTGAATCGTTCGCCCGGCCCGTTGTCCTGGCCTGCGCCGACTGCTAGCGGGCTGTGGCGAACTCCTATTGCGCAGCAGCCATGACGTCGTGAAACACATCCATCTGCGCTGCGCCGGCGAGCCAGGCCTCTGCAATCCGGCGTTCAGCCATGGCGGCATAGCCCGGGTTGATCTCACAGAGCAACGATTTTCGCCCTTCCTGCATTGCGACGAGGGCTGTGGTGCCAGCTCCGCCGAACGGGTCCAGCACCATGCCACCGCGGGGCGCACCGGCAAGAACGCAGGGCCGGATAAGATCAGGCGGGAAAGTGGCGAAATGCGCGCCCTTGTAGCTCGCGGTGGCCACCTTCCATACGCTGCGCTTGTTACGGGTTTCGTCGTAGTCGAAATCGTCCCGCCCGGAGCGATGCTGAGCGGTCTGCCCATGCTCTCCAACGGTGTACTTTGTCTCTCTGGCAAAGCTGTTGCGCCTACTGCGACCTACGGCTTTCATAGGCCCGTTGTTCTTGCCTGGAACGCGATCGCTGCCAGTCTGGCCGTCGATATCCTGCTTCAACCGGGTAACCGTGCTGGCCATCGCCGGTTCGCGGATCGCGTCCTGGTCGAAGTAGTAGCGCGGCCCTTTGCTCAGCAGGAACATGTACTCATGGGCCTTCGTGCATCGATCCTTCACGCTCTCCGGCATTTGATTGGGCTTGTGCCAAATAATGTCCTGCCGCAAAAACCAACCATCGTTCTGTAGCGCGAAAGCTACGCGCCACGGGATTCCAATCAGGTCTTTTGGCTTTAGTCCGGGCGGAGTTTTTGGTCTAGCGTTAGCCCATTGCTCTGGATTTTTCTTGCTGCCCTTCGATTGTGGGGCGTTTTTTGTCCCCGGAGCGGTTGAGCAATAGCTATCCCCTAAGTTCAACCACAGTGTTCCGTCGTCGCGCAGCACCCGGCGTACTTCGCGGAAGACGGCCACCAGGTTGTCGACAAACTCTCCTGGGGTGTCCTCCATGCCGATCTGGCCGTCATGGCCGTAATCACGCAGCCCGAAGTAAGGCGGGCTGGTGACGCGGGTGTGTACCGACTGATCCGGCAGCGTCCGCATCATATCGATGCAGTCTCCGACCAAGATTTGATGTTGTTCTGTCATCGCTTCGGCCCTCGGTAGATGTTCTGGCCAATGAACAGCAGTGCGGGGAGGGAGAGAAGGATCATGGCTGCATCTCCGCTTCCTCTCGCTCTGCATTGATCATGTCGAGGAATGTCTGCGGCAGCTCAACGGCTTCATTGCTTGGCGACCAGGACATGGGGCCATGATTGCGAATCATCTCGTTGACCAGATCGAAGGCTGCCAAAAGCTGGTCATCGTTGATCTCGCCATCTTCTGGCAGATCATCGAAGAAGTAATCGCTTGGGTCGATTTCCCTCGGATGATTCGGGGTACAGAAGACAAGCTTCAGGTCGGCCAGGTCGATCTCGTTATCGATGATGTGATCACGCAGGCTTTCTTCGTCGAAGAAATAGTCATCGCCGTCGTAGTCGGTGATCGGTTCGCCACCCCAAATACGGGTTGGCATTGCAGCGAACCCGGCAGCTCGACCTTCTTCGTAGCAGGCCTGGCACCAGCCGTTCGTTCTGTGAATTGGATGCGCTGGGTTCTTCGCACACTGCCGGTGCGTGGACCCACAATAGCGGGCCATGTGTTCATCGTTTCCCCAGAACCGGCCCGAAGGGTCAACCCAGCCCGTCACGGTCTTGATGCTGGCGGCTTCCGGAGATTCATACATCACCACTTTTTCTTCAGGCATGACTTGTCCTTTCGGCTTGCTGCCGAGTTGAGAGAGTTGAAGGGGAGGGGTTACTGGTAGTTGGTGCTGATGCGTCTAGCGATGTCTTCCAGGCGCTCGGCCATGGCCCACATGTCGTTGTTGTCGCGGCGGGACACGACTTTGCACCGCTGGACGTTGCGCCCAATCAGGATCTTGGCGGCCAGCAGGATCAGCCAGGCCTCGGCCTTCCGGCGAAAGAACCGCCTCATGGCTTGGCACCATGGTTGAGGCGGGCTACTTCGTCGAGGGCTGAATTGAACTCGTCGGCCGCCAGGCGTGCTGAATTGCAGTTGCCGAGCCGCGTGTAGTACTCCTCGGCAGTTTTGCGAGCTGGCAGCACCACCGCTACCGGCGCTGGCGGGCGTCTGTAGAGCGTGCGCACCTCGTACTCTTCCGGCTGCTCAAGAACAAGCTCCAGCGACTCGCCGCTGATGTCTTCCCAGCAGACGGAGCCGTGCGACCTGACCTGATTCACCTGATCGCCCTGAGGCTTTGGCTCTGTGAGCATTTCTAAGCGTTCCGCCGCCAGCGCCTGCCATGCCCTCAACTGATTTTGCAGCTGTTCCGCCTCGGCCTGTAGCCGGGTGACGTAATCGTCTAAATCGATTTCATTGCCACACTTCCAACAGCAACCGTCGCAGCCGGCCCGCTCGGCGAGGGTGAAGTCAGCCTTGCAATTCCAGCATTGCAGCTCCCCGCTAGCAGGCGGCACAGGCTGGGCGGCTGGCTCTGCGCTGGCGGATAGGGCGACAAGCAGATCATTTGCAAGCTCATGCAAAACATTGGAGGCGATGCTTGGTCCAGCACCGGCGACATATCCCATCACCCCATCCTTGCGCACAATGATTGTGCCGTCGTCCTGAGGCTCAAGATTCCAGCCAGGCAATAGCGAACGCAGTTTGTTATTCATTTCTTCGCTCCAATGGTGCACTGCTGGGTTGTTTTCTGTAGGCATGGGGAGTCCTTGCCGGGCATGCCCGGGCAGTTGAGGTGCTACGATGGCGCCTTCCTCAAAACGGGTAGGCCCATGACAAAGCACGATATCTATGACGAGCTGGAAGGATTTCAGCTCTGGAACTACATGGAGTGCGAGAAAGACGAGGAAGGCCGGGAGACCTGGCGGATCAACGTCGAGGTGAAGCGGGGTGGTGAAGTTGTGGTGCCAGTTGTTGCTGGCGATCGCACATTCCCCGACCGTGGCCTGGCCCAGGTTGCCGGCCGGGAGCTGGGGGCTAAGTTGGTGGTCGGGATCAGTTAAGCCGCTCTCAACAAGGCCTCTATGACTCGCTGCCCCGCCAGAGGCGGCACTGCATTTCCAGCCATGTGCATGGTCAGCCGGTGGTTGTCCGGGCGTAGGGTGTCAGCCGGGAAAGACTGCGCGGCCAAGGCTTCGTTGGCACTGAGCATCCGCATGCGGTCACCGTCGACCAGGGCCCAGCGGTCCAAAGTAGTGATGGTGCCGATCGGTCGGTTGATGTCGCGGCCGGTGGTGCCAGAACCTTTGCCGTAGTAGGGCATGATGAACCGGTCGCCGAAGCGCTGGCGGCCGTTTCGCACCCGGTCCAGGGTTGCCTGAGCCCGCCCCGGCTTCTCGATCAGCGACCAGCGACCGGCGTCGAAATCGAGGAAGCTGGCGGCAGGGACATGCTGTCGCTTGTGCAGCTCGAGCATCAGCGGCGCCCGACTGCGCGTCAGCACCAGAAACAGCCGGACGCGGTGTTGCGGCACACCCAGATCAGCGCAATCAACGACATGCGGCGCGACCTGATAGCCCAGGGCCTGGACGGCCTGCACCCAAGCCGGATACAGAGCCCAGTTCGTAAACTCAGGCACGTTTTCAACGAGGCTGAATTGCGGCCTATGGAACTCCAGAGCGGAGACAACGGCCCAGGCTGTAGACCTCGACGAGTCATGCTGTGGGTTCCCATTGGCCTTCCCGCGCGCCGGGCTGTGGCCCTGGCAGCAGGGCGACGCCAGAAGCAGGTCATGAGCTGGTACTTGGTCCCAGCGAGCCTGATGCAAGTCCTGACAAACGTGCTGGGTGTCAGGGTGGTTTGCGCTATGCCATTCCACGGCGGCCGGCAAGTGGTTTGCCGCCCAGAGAACCTGGACGCCTGCGGCGCGCGCGCCGGTGCTCCATCCGCCGAGGCCGGCGAACAGGTCGATTGCTGTTGTCATGAGTTCTCCGATTATCGCTTCGGGTAGGTCTTGGTCAGGTCGCCATTGACGACGTGCCCGCGCTTGAGCACGACACGCGCCAGGGCGGCCCGGTCCTTTTGGCTATGGCTGGCTTGGCCGAGCAGGCCGAAGTAGCTGTTGGCGGGGCTATTCGGCGCGGTTCTTTCGGAAAGCTCTGGCATCGCCAGTCGTGCCAAGTGCCTCATCAACCGTCCAGCCTTTGCGGAGCCTGTTTTGTATGGTCTGCGACTTGATTCCAAGCTTCTCAGCCCATTCACTCAAGCCAAGCGTTTCGCCGCGGAAGGTGATCCGCTTGTTGGTTGACTGATTCCGTGCCTGCTGAATTCGGGTTGCCCACCGGCAATTGCTGGACGAATAGCCTTTGCTGCCATCCTTGCGGTCGAGGGTGAAGCCATCGCCCGGGCACTCGCCCATATCCGCAAGAAAGCGCTCGAAGTCATCCCACTCCGCGCAGATGCCTATTCCGGATCCACCATATTGCGGGTAGTTGCTGGAGTTCTTGTTCAGGCACCTGGCTCGCATAGACCGCCAGCGCTTGTGCGTAAGGCTTCCGGTGCGCCCATGGGTGACGTGGTTATTTTGCTCTTTCCGTATACAGCCGCAGCTTTTGGTTGCTCCGGAGCGCATGTTTCCAGCCACGCCGACGAACGCTGACCCGCAGGAGCAGATACAGTGGACAGAAGAGGCGCCGCCCCATCGAGTGACCGTGAGGCGCCCATAGGTTTCGCCAGGTTCAAACTTTGCCATCGGCGTGAATCCTCGGTGGAAATTCTGAATATATGCGTTGTTGGCTGAGTACTGCGACCTGTCGTGCTATCTACATTGCCCCATCGATTTCTCAACAGGGAAACTATGCCGGACCAACACGGACGCTTTAGACCGGCGGTATCCGTTGTGCATATGGCGGTGGCCCAGAGGCCAGCGGCGTGACCAGATTCAATTCGCACAGACCTGAAAGCCTTGGCCTTCAGGTGGCGGGCGCGGTTGGGGTGGAGCGTTTCCAGGCGTTGGCCTGTTTGCCGATGGAGCTGGTGACCTCGATGGCCTTGGCGTGTTGCGGCACGCTGATGAAACGGCTCTCTTTGAAAAGCCGCATCAGGAACTCGATCACCTGGACCTTCTCAACCAGCTCCGTCAAAAAAGGTCGTCGGTCCCGTGTGGCGTTGGCCCGGGCAATCAGCAACAGCACGTCGATGCACTCATCGATGACTCGCTTGCCAAGCGACTGCTTGAGGTCGCGCGGGATGTTGCGGGTCAGGTTCGTGGCCATATGCAGTAGGCCCATCGCGGCGTTGTAGATCGACAGCTCTGTGTGCATTGCCATGACATGCCCCTCCATGGGCGGCCGGCCGCAAGCGGCCGGATTAAAGGAATGAATTACTGAATAAGCTCGCTGCGGACGGGGCGGACGCGGAGCTCGACGTCCTTGCCGAAGTGGTACTGAACGCCATCTTCAAAGTGCACGTAGAACGCGTTGTTGGCGGAGCGCTGCGTTGAGGACCAGTACGCCCGAGGCCGGAAGGCATTAGGATCGCCAGCCTGGAAACTTGGAACTTTGGTTTGCGCCGGAAACTCCTCGGTGTACAGCTTGCCCACCGGGACGCTGTTCGGGTTATCGCCATCGCGTCCCCAGCAGTAGTTGCTGTCGGCTGTCGGTTTGAAGTGGCGATATTGCAACTCTTCAGCGTCACGTGCGGGGATTGCCCAGTCGTTGTATCCGTCGATAGTCAGACCCAGGACTTTCTGTGCCGGCTCACTGCCAGCGGCGGCCATGGCCTCAGTGTTGGCGCGGCTGTTCGTGAAGCTGTCGGCGCCATCAATCTTCAAGCCATATTTACCCCATTCACCAACCAGCTCATGCTCGGCGCCGGCGGTGATTACGCGGTATTCCAGGCCGGTATCCGGGTCGCGAACGATGCCGGTGAAGAAGCCGCCGCCGTATGGCTGGCCAATCTGGAGTTGGAGTGCGGTTTCAACTGGTGCTGCTTTAGCTGCTGCGGACATGGTCTTTCCTCTTTTCGAAGGCAACAAAAAAGGCGCTTCTGCGCCCCGGTGCCAGATCAAGAACGAATGATTAAAGGATCAAATAAAGAATCTGCGGACGGGGCGGACGCGGAGCTCGTAGCTCTTGCCGCCGCTGTACTGAGTGCCACCTCCAAAGCCCATGGTGAACGCGGTGAGGGCGGAGCGCTGCGAACTCGACCAGTACCCGCCCTTGGCGATCAGGTCGTGTACCCAGGCCTGGTACAGCTGAGCCGCCGCGGGCAGATCAAAGTCGGAATGACCGTCGACGGTATATGCTCGAGCAGCTTCGGCAGCTGGATGACCGCCAGCAGCGATCAGCGCGTCAGTGTTCGCCTTGCCGTCCCATTTGCTGATGGCTTCCGACTCTTCGCCGTAACGTCCCCACTTGTGCTCGCCAATGTCCTTGTCTGCGACGATCAGGTAGTGGGCTGGGACATTGCCGCGCGGCGCTACGAAGCCGCCATTGATACCGCCTTGGCCTGGCCAATATTCACCGATTGCTGGGACGGCAATCGCTTGTGGAGCATTGGCAGGGGAAGCCTGAGCAAACACGCTCGCCAGTGCGATCTCGGCAAGCGTTGGTCGAGACATTTTGAACTTGAGGCCTTTGTGTTCCAGTTTCACCATTTCAGATTTCATGGGATGCTCCTGTAAGCAAAATAGGGTGCAGGCGGCCGGCGCTTCCCGGCGAGCTTCTGGTCTGAACGTCGTCCTGACGATCCCGGAATCACCTGCGAAAAAAAGGAATGAAGAATCGAATCAACGAATAAGAAGGCTGCGGACGGGGCGGACGCGGAGCTCGTTGAGCTTGTCGTAGAAGTCCTGATAGCCATCTTCAAAGTACATGTAGAACGCGTAGTTGGCGGAGCGCTGCGTACTCAGCCAGTACCAGTCCTCTTTGAGGCTCTGGATAACACCGTCAGCCTTGGCTGCCATCATCAGCGAGCCTTCCAGGCAGGACGGGATGTGACTGCCCCGCTCAAGCGCCTTCACTGCGATCTCGCTGCCAGCCTCGGCCATGGCCCGGGTGTTTGCCTCGCCGTCGCTGTAGCTATCCGCCCCGGGGATCTTCACGCCATACTCGCCCCAGGCGCCGTTCAGTTCGTCGTCGGGCAATACCAGGGCACGCTCTTCGCCGTTGAGCCAGTAGCGGGTGACGAAGATGCCGCCGGCGAGAGGTTGGCCGCGTTCGGGGAGTTCGGCTGCGGCGATGGTTTGCTGTGCAACTTGGGTCATGGTGTTTCTCCGGGGTATGCGCCGCCCTCCGTATCCGGATGCGCAGCGGTGGGGTAGGGGTTATTCGTCGTGGCAGATGCGAAGGGATTCGCGACGGTAGGCGAGCTCCAATTTTCGCGCCACGTTTTCGGATACTGTGATTTCGTGTCGCGGAGGAGCGAAGAATCGGGCAGAGCCGGCCGGGCCCAGGCCGTGCAGATGGTGAATCATCAGCGTCATGGCCTCGCCCTGCTCCTCAATACCGTTCCAGTCCATCAGGTCGGCCAGGGCCTGGCGGGTTCCGGCCAGCGTATGGAGTCGCAATTCCTCTTCGCCGCGGCTCTTTCGCTTCGCCGCGGTCTTTGCTGAGCGTTCCGCATTGCTCTTGGCCATGGCCTACCTCTTCGATTCCGCTGGCCGGCAGTGCCAGCCAGGTTTGACGTTTGCGTTGCTGGATGCGGGCGATTCGCTTCACGCTGCGACCTTCCGCTGACTCCAGGCACCGACCGCTTCGAAGATCCGCGCAGCATGATCCTCGTCGAGTGATATCGCCTCGGGAATGGCGATCCAGCCAGAGGCCACCATCTGGCCTTGGTTGGCTGAATCGCGCAGCTCCTTGTAGCAATGCTCGATCACGTCCTCCAGGTGGTCGGAGAGGTAGACGCCTTCCGGGGCCACCTCAATCGACTTGCTGTAGCGGTCGCCGCGGGCGTCGATACACAGAGCGCTGAGGTAGATCGTCCACCGGTGGGGGATGCCACAGACGGCCTGGCCGATCTTCCCTGGGGCGATGTTCTTCAACGACTTGTAATTGATCATGCCCTGGCGACCGCTTGGGTCGATGTTCACCACTGCTACGTGGTTGGTGCTGAGCAGGGCCCGGCAGGATCGTTCGATCCTGGCCTTGAGGCTATGCGGCTTGCGTTTGCTCTTCATGCTGCCCTCACTTGATCCGGATTGAGCTCTCGCCGCGCTCCAGATGAGCCCAGGATGGTTCTAGCAGGAGCTCATGCTCTGCATCTTCACCGGCTTCCATACGCTTGCGAACGGCAGCGTTGTGATCGCGGATCTCTTTGAGGCGGGCAGCGATGCTCTTTTTGTCGGGCGCGATCACGGTGTTCACTGAAATGAATTCGTCCGGCACGGCCTGCTCGTTGTCGACGATCACCTTCTCTGGCGCGAGGGCCAGGGTGATGGTGAACAGCGGTCGCTTGATCGACTTGATGTCGGCCGCTTCCATGTTCCGGCGAAGGTAGTCGCTGATCTGGCCCACGGTGTTCTTCTTGATGCGCTTGAGCTCGTTCAGGCGGTCGACTTCTTTGTCGATGGCATCGATGTCGCCCTCGATGTTCCGGCGCAGCATGACGATGCTGTCGGCCTTCTCGGCGAGCTCACCTTTGATGCCGTCCATGGTGTCCTGGATGGCTTGCTTGAGGTTTTCGTCATCGGTGTCCGCCATGGCGGCGAGTTCGGCCATCTGGCCAGTCAATGCATAGAGCTGGGTCATGCAGCACTCTCCTGGGCATCTTCAAGGTCGGCCTTGCGGGCATCCTTGGCGCGGGTGAACTTGATTTTGTGGGCATCGCGTTCCGGATCGTTTTGACGAAGGTCCAGCTTACGCATGGCTGATTTGTAGAGCTGCTGCAGCTCGTTGAGCGACTGCGCGGTACCAATCAGATGGAGCGTCTCGGCCAGCCATTCGCGATACTCGGCAGCCTGGCGCTCCTTCGTTTCGATCTTGTCCTCGGCGCGCTCGATCTCGGCTTCACCAAGGCGTTCGTTGACGTAGTGAATGTCGTCATAGAGGCCCAGGCGGACATCGGCGGAGAACCCCAGCTGACTGAGGCATTTACCAATCGCATCAGTGAGCGATTTCTTGGGGGCGTCGAAGTCGGTGGTGATACCGAACCGGTTCTGCGTGATAAAGGGGGTGTGGCCGTAGTGGGTGATCGTCTTGCGCTCACCATCACCGCCGACGTACCAGAGCGCGACCTTGAGTGTGTGCACCTGGGCGTGAGCCAGCACACTTCCTTCCTTGCTGAGCAAAGGACCGCCGACGTCGAAGCGCTCTTCGATCACGTCATAACCCCAGCCGGTACCGCATGGACCGAACTGCTCCGTGGCGCGCTTGGCCAGGTACTGGGCATTCACCGCGGTACCCGTGAAACCACCTGGGCCGGTGTACTCCTTGGTGAACTTGGGGTCGGTCTTTTCGACCTCTTCCCACAGGGCGAGGTTAGGTACAGGCATGACTATCTCCCGCCGCGCAGGTGCGCAGCTTTGAAAGATGTGGGTTATTGGGTGAGGTGATCGGCGAGAGCGCTGATCAGCATTACGGCGGTGCAGAGGGCAAGGGCGGGAAAGGAACTACGCCAGTAGAGAAGGGCGATCACGACTCGACCAGTGACAGCAGTCGTTCACCCAGGGCGATCTTGGCGTTGGCCTGCTCCTTCTTGATACCGGCGACCCGGGCGACTTCGGAAAGGGAAAGGCCTTCGCGACGGAGTTTCGCGCAGCGGATTGCCAGTTGTTGGCCGCGCTTGTGTGCACCGGCGCCGCTCATTGACGTTGCTCCAGCTGGGCCACGCGATAGCGGAGAACCTGCAGCACCCGACCGCGGTAACCTGGCTCCGCATACTGCTCAACTGGCGGTCCGTAGAAGCCCCGGCGCTCGGCCAGGCTGTATGCATCACGCAGGTTGTGAGCGGTAATGTCTTCCAGTTGCTCGTCGATGAGCGACTTGACTGGGGACGTGGTCATTCTGCCTCCTTGCGCCGGTGACAGGCTTCCATCAGGCGCTTGCAGTAGTGGGTGAATTCGTCACGCGTGATTGCGTCGTCGAGAAACAGGCGGGTGATCAGACCCTGTACCAGGACGTCGATGTCCGACTGGCTGGTTGGGTCGTCGACACCATCTAGGGCCTGGTCGATGAGGATGTGCGGGCTCACCACCCAATCTCCCGTTCGAGTTCGTCCTGTTCGATCTGCAGGGCGACGGCTTTTGCCGCGTGCGGTCGCAGCAGCTCAAGAGCAACTTCCTTTCGAGCCGTCTTGGAGCCCAGCAGGTATACCTGCAAGTCAAACATCCGGCCGCTGCTGCTGAAGTTTCCGGCCAGGGCCAGAAGCTGGCCGAAGGCGTCGATCTGGTCTTCGCCATCTTTCTGCCGCTGGTTGGCCAGGTCCTGAAGCGCTTGCCAGTAGTCGGCCTGGGTGACTTCGCCGCGGTCAGCTTTGCGGTAGCCCCACTCGATGCGATATCCGAGCGTGAGGCGCTCGGCGTTTGTCTCTAGCCATTCGGCTTCGGCTTGGCTTTCCTCGCTCACTGGAGGCGGCTGGCGGTTGTCGTATTCGTACTGAGCAATATCGATTGCTGCGTTCATGGCTGCGTTCTCGCTGTCTGCGCTCGGTAGCGGCGCATGAGGCCGTCAGTGAGACGCTTGATGATTCGGGGATAGCGGTCTGGATGATGTAGGCGACAGGGCAGTTCTTCGCGCCCCCACATCTCGTGGTCGCAGTAATCGCAATCGCAGTGCTTGTTCAGAAGCGCTCGGGCTTCGGCCTTGCATGCGGCGCGCAGCGTGAACCACCGGCGTCCGCCGCCACGGAATACCGCGGCATTCTCAGTCGTGACGTTCATGGTCGCCTCCAGGGTGGGTTTAGGTGTTTTCTTCCAGCCATTCACGGATGTATTTGGCGCCGATATGAGCGAGGAACTCATCCTTGTGGTACTGGTCGAGAATTTCAGGAATCGTGAATTCGCCGATCAAGCCACTTTCGATGTGATCTGACGGAAGAACTGCTGTGACCTGGGTGAGAATTTGAAGGTCTCGATCTCGAAAATGACCAGCTGCGCTGGATACTTCTGAAGCCAGAAAGGTGATTTTTTTGCTCATGACCTACTCCATCTGATTGATTCGGCTCAGGCGATATACCCGCCAGGCATAGTGGTAACGACTTTCCGCGGTGCGTCATGCATACGGCCTTTGGCGCAGTCGTGGACGTTGGGGCGGGGCTTGGATGGCTTGCGTTTCATGGCTTAAACCTCGATAGAAGTCTTAAGATCAGAAGCAATAATTGAATTACTGAAGGAATCTGCGGACGGGGCGGACGCGGAGCACGTTGAGCTTGCCGATGATGACCTGATTGCCACCTTCAAAGTGCATGTTGAACGCGTAGTAGGCGGAGCGCGGCGAAGACGAGATGTAGTACCAATCAGTGGAGAATGACTCAGGCGCGTACTGCCACCCATGATGTAGCTCGCCAATCGCTGGCAGATAGAAATCGGCGTGGCCATCGGCGGTGTAAGCGGATGCTGCGATGGCGGCAGGATGCTTGCCCTTGCGAGCGATCAGGATTGCAGTGTTGGCGCGGCCGTCGGTGCGGCTGGTGGCTTTAGTTGATACGCCGTAGTCGCCGTATGCGTGCCGCCCTACGTCTTCGGTGGCGAAGATAACGTGGCACATGCCTTCAGGATATTGGCGAAGGCCGCCATAGATGCCGCCTTGACCTGGCCAGATGTCGCCAATGGCTGGCGGCTGAATGCTCTGTTCTGCGTTCATGGGGTTTTCCTTGTCGGGTGATGGTTCAAATCCAATCGAAAGCACTCGACCTGGCCGCTGTTTGCCGTTGGGCGCGGAGGGAGTGCTTTCTGTTGGGTTCGGGGGAAGAAGAAAGCCCCCGTTGGACGTTCGGGGGCTTTCGATGCAGCTTCAGATGCAGCTTGATGGTGTAGCTCTATGAATTGGTTGTTTTTGGCGGGATCGTTCAGCGCCAGAACGCTGCGACCCCGGTGGTACATCGCCAGCGCTCACTGATAGAGCGCAGTGGATCGGTTGGCAGGCCGGCTGGGATTGGCGGTTCTGGCCGCACATGGCTCAGCGCTGCTCCGATCAGGATGATCAGGAGCATGGCAGTCTCCGGTTGGGTTGTGATGCAGGTGGGCGGTTATAGGCCGCAGTTTCGTCCGCATCGGTAGTCGCTCTCGCCCTTGCCATGCCCGCATGCGGAGGCCCTTGGTTCATCCAGAGAGTGACTACCGATGCAGCCTCTTTCGAGGTGATCGGGTGGGTTCAAGGCAGCTTTCAACGTGACCACCCACGTTCTCAACCATCGCTGCATAAGGGCAGTTAACGTCAGGCTGACGTGGCGCTGGTTGTTCAGTTACCGTCTTCGCTATCCAGAAAGCGGATCAGCCACGGCATGAGCGTCTGGACGGTGCCATCAGCCATTTCGACGATGGCAACGCTGTAATTGCCGGGGCCGTTTTCGAACTCCTCGTACCCAACGCCCCAGCCGTGAAACTTGCCTTCGGCCGCGTCCTCGATACCTGTCCGGCGCCCGCGATCGTCGTGCACTGCCTTCATAGTCATAACTGGTCGCATCGTCTTGCCCTCCAGGGCGGTTGATTTCAGGTAGCAGTGAGCATGTCAGCCCTATCCAGCAGGGCAGTGCAGACACGCTCGTCGAATCGGTCAGTCGTGCGGTATTGATCGACCGCTTGCCGGATGACGCTAGCCTTGGCGATTGCCCAGGCCCTGTGCGCTTCGTGTGGGAAGTCAAAGCTGCCTACGCTGGTGCGGCTGCCATCCAGCCAATGAACTCTTGCCATGAACGGCTTCCCGCGCTTCGTTCGGGATACCCCCACAGGCAGATCGCCCCGCTGTGACGGACGGTCGATGGCCAGGTTATTCAGGATGCTTGGCACGAACACCGACGTTTCCGGGCAATAGATCTTTGCGCCGGGGCTCAAAATGTCTTTGTCCAGATGATTGCCAAGCCAGGGCTGCTGCTCCATCCACGCCTTGAAGGCGCTGAATCGGAGCCATTGCTCGGCAACTTGGCATCCTTCGTAGTGGCGATCATCGCGCTCGCCGAAGCAGCGCCGGAGAATCCCTTTCCACCTGCTGTAGAACGGGCAGTTGTGATAGCGGGGCAGGTCGTTGATCCCAACCCCAAGAACAATTCCTCTTGCCATATCGCTCTCCTGTGCATCAAAGCTGTCTCAATGAGGAGGCTTTGATGCTGGCCCTCGGTGGAAGGCCAGCCAGTGAAAGCGTCATGCGGCAAACAGTTCTTGCTGGCCTGGCTGTGGCGCGCAGCGCTGGAGGCCTGCACGAATTGCCGATTCCAAAATTTCGGCATCTTGCTCCAGCTCTGGGCAACCCTCAGGGACGAGGCCGGCCACTCGACGAATCTCTGCGGCGCGATTCTGCAGTTCGGGAATAACCATCAAGCGCATGGTGCCAACAGTGCTGACATCAAGGCTGCATTCCCGGCAAAGCCGGATGTAATCGAGGATGTACTTGGGCATTCCGTCTCTCCGGTTGTTTGGCTTCCGAATGCCTCCCGGGGTAGGAGAGGCATTTGTGAAACCAGATGGAGCCCTGAATCAGGCAGGGCGCCATCTACTTGCCTAGCGACTCGCAACTGGCGCAGCGCTAGGGGACTTCTCTATGTCAAAGAACTTGGTTCCAGTCGGTCCCGCTTTCCGGGGCTGGGAGATCACTTCGCTGATCCCTGGCTATCTGGCGGCTTCACCAGTCGTGTGTGGGCCTTTTCAGGCCCTGCCGTGTTTGGCGGCGTTGATGCTAGTAAACAACACGTTTATAAACACGTCAACACAATTTGTTTATTTTGTTTATTTCTTGGCTTGAGGGATAAAAGGTGAGGCGGGGGGAGGGATAAAACGCAGGCGAAAAAAAGCCCGCGCTAGGCGGGCTCTTGTTCGATAAGTCGGTGTCGTGGTGCTACCAAAGGGCGGAAGACCAGAAAACCCGGCCAAGTATCGTGATCTCTTGTTCGATCATCTCTTCGGCGGTGTAGTCCTCGTCATCATGCTCCTCCCTGTTAAAACTACGGAGACGGATGCCTCCACCAGGGATTCGATAGAGGGTTTTCACTCGGAGCTGTCCAGCGTGGGCCAACGCGTACATCTTTCCATCAATAACGTTGGTCGTTCCTGTATCAACCCCTACGGTACTGCCATGTGGCAGTACCGGCTCCATGCTATTTCCAGACACGGTTACACATACAGCTTCTGATGGCTGTACCCCCTGTCGACGTAATGTGATCTTGCCAAATCGAAGCTTTTGCTTGTTTGACTGCTGGATAGTGGATTTCCCACTACCTGCCGACAACTCCACTTCCTTTAGGAACGGCACATACACCTCATCTTCATCAAGCGGGGTGTCATCGTCCCAAAGCGAAATAGGAATCAGATCAGGGTGCTGGGACGACGGCACGTTAGGGAATGAATCCTCTTCTCCGACACCTGTTTCGAGCCAATTGTAGTTCACTTCCAGATTAGAGCAGACAGTCTGCATCTGTCGGCCAGGTACGCCTCTGGTAAACCAGTTGTTCAAAACCTGGGTGCTAACGCCCATCCTGCTGGCGAAATCAGTAGGTTTTATGTGCCGCTTGGCCAGTTTTTCTCTTAGGCGTTCGCCTGAATGCTTGATTTCCATAAACAGGAAGTTTACTCGGCTTGCTATGTTTATTAAATAAACGTATCGTTGAGCTGTGTTTACTCGCCGACGGCGGAATGTTTATGAATCCAACACCTCTAGAACGCGCAATTTTGGCTGCTGGCTCTGGCAAGGCTTTGGCCAAATTGCTGGGCGTAACCCCAATGGCCGTTTCCTACTGGAAGGTCAGAGGTGTTCCCGCACGTCAGGCAATCCGGATTGAAAGCGCCACTGGTATTTCTCGCCATGAGCTGCGCCCAGACCTTTACCCGATAGCCGCTTAACCACTTCGAACACTCAAGGAGCCTCACCAATGGCATATGGGAATGATCAGCGTGATCACCGCAAACACAACGAAATCAAGTCTCGGTTTAACGACGATCAGTACGAAGCAATCGTCGCACTCGCAAAGCTTCATCGCCTGGAGCGGGCAGTACTGATTCGCATGTGGGTAGAGGAGAAGCTCAGCTCGTTCATTGCTCAGGATTCTAACAGCGACCAGAGCGCGGCCTGAAGGCCCTCAGGAGGGCCTCATGGCTGAAAGAACAATAGTGACGGGGCTGGAAGAGAAGTACTTCCAGCGCCTTGAGCTTGAGGCAGCAAAGAGAGGCATGACGCCTGAGGAGTTTTTACCTGTCTTCGTCGAGGAAATCATCGCGGAGAAGACCAGGCCGAAGGGTGCCGGAAAGCTGCGGTACTTCAAGAGGGACTGATTAGGCCCTCGAATTTCAGACACAAAAAAGCCGGGATTGCGGCCCGGCTGATTCGTTGTAACACGTGAGGTAATCGTAATGGCAAGAGCACGAAACATCAAGCCCGCCCTGTTCAAGAATGAGATCCTCGGCGTTTCCGACCCGATGCACACATTGCTGTTCGAGGGTCTCTGGTTGCTTGCGGACAGGGCAGGGCGATTGGAAGACCGCCCTCTGCGTATCAAGGGGGAGATTTTTCCATATCGAGAAGGCCTTGATATGGAGTCCATGCTCAACTGGTTGTCATCAGAAGGCTTCATCGTTCGCTACTTGGTTGATGGTAAGCGCTTCATCGAGATCTGTAATTTCGAGAAGCACCAGAACCCACACAAGAACGAGCCAGAATCAGAAATACCCGATCCATCAATGGGTTGTATAGCAACGGAAGAAATCCGTAAGACTTCCGAAAAAATCGGAAGCGCTCCGGCTGATTCCCTCTCTCTTGATTCCCTTAACCTGATTCCTGATTCCCTCATACCGCCAGCACAGCCGGCGAGCGATGACCTGTTCGCAAAGTTCTGGAAGCTGTACCCGAGGAAGGTCTGTAAGGCGAATGTGGAAAAGGTCTGGAAGAAACTCAAGGTCAGCACTGACCTGTTCGCCAAAATCATGGATGGGCTTGCCAGGCAATCACTGTCAGCCGACTGGTTGAAGGACGACGGGAAGTTCATACCCCATGCCACGACCTGGCTGAACGGCCGACGCTGGGAGGATGAGGTCAAGTCTCCAAGCAATATCCACCCGTTCCCACAATCACGGCATACCGGTTTCTCTGATCGCGATTACACCGCCGGCCTGATCCAGCGGGAGGATGGCACCTATGCCTTCTGAAAACGTTGTTGCCATTCCCGCGCCGGTCTATCCGCCAGGAACTCGAATCCAGTCGGCCACCTGTGAAACCCACGGCGAATACGAGCAGAAGGTGTACTCGGTGCTTGGGCGCGACCTTAAATCCGGTTGTCCCGAGTGCAGCCGCATTCGAGCCGAGGGCGAGGAAGCCCGCAAGCGGGCCCAGGAATCGCAGCTTCTACGCATGCGCATGGCTGAAAAGCTCGGCGCCGCCCTGATTCCAAGGCGCTTCATGGACAAGACCTTCGACCAGTACGTAGCGAAGACCGCCGAACAGCGCAAGGCCCTGAACACCTGCCGCCGGTACGCCGCCGAGTTCGTGGACATCGCCGAGACCGGTCGGTGCCTGCTTCTCCTTGGCAAGCCCGGTACCGGTAAGACCCACCTGGCCGTGGCAATCGCCAACGAGATCATGGCGACCACTACCGCCACAGCGGTGTATCGCACGATCGGCGCTGTACTCCAGGCCATTCGCGCCACCTACGACCATACCAGCGACCAGAGTGAAAGCCAGATCCTGTCGAGCCTCATCAGCCCATCGCTGCTGATCCTGGATGAAATCGGCGTCAGCAAGGAGAAGCCCAGCGATTTCGAGCTGACCACTCTGTTCTCAATCATCAATGGCCGCTACGAAGAGCTGCGGCCCACTGTGATCGTTTCCAATCTGGACGCCAAGGCGCTGCCAGCCGCTATAGGTGAGCGCTGCGCAGATCGTCTTCGGGAGGGCGGGGTGATCGTGATCCCGTTCGAGTGGGAATCGCAGCGCGGAAAGGAGGGTTTCTGATGACCGACTATAGCGAATTGCAAACCCGTTGCCAGCGTGGCGAGGCATCGCTTGCTGGGGCGAGCAACCTGCTGGCCGAGTGTCATGCGGCATTGGGCCGAATGATCGCCGAGAACGCGCGCTTACATGCCGATTTGAATGGGGAGATCTCCAATGCTCGCGACTTCAACCTCGAGCATGAAGAGCTGAAGCATGAGCGCGACCAGCTCAAGGCCGAGAACGAGGCGCTGCGCAAGGACGCAGAACGGTTTGCCTATATCGAGCGAGACGCCGACAGCGGCATGAGCAAAATCTACGGTGACGACTGGGTCGCAGTTATCGACGCCGCCATGAGCAAGGGAGAGCAGCCGTGAGCACTGAGCTGAGTTTTGAGCTGAGCGGCTTGGGATTCGCTGGAATGCCCCTTGAGCGAGTAGCTCGGTACATGACTGCATTGTCTGAATTGGTTGGTGAAACTGCAGTTTTTGTTCGCATGACCGGCAATGCAATTGTGTTCGTGGACCGTGGCGGTCAATCGACCGAAAAAACGTCTGAAAGCATTGATCCAGAAGGCTTGAGGGGTGGCGGTCGATGAGCAATGTAATCCATAAGTCACGCCACTTCTTCGCCACTGGCCGCAATCGCATCCGCGACGTGTTCAAGTTGGCCTATCTGTTCGCCTTCGACCTTTCGGCCATCGGCGCCGTCGAGATCATCGTCCGGCCGGTTAAGTCCCGCCGCACCCTGGAACAAAACGCCAAGCTCTGGGCAATGCTGGGCGACATCTCCCGACAGGTTGAATGGCCGGTCAACGGGATCATGCAGAAGCTCGACAGCGAGGACTGGAAGGCCCTCATGACCGCGGCAGCCCGCCAAGAGATCCGCATGGCCCAGGGCATCAACGGTGGCGTGGTGATGCTCGGGGAGAGCACCAAGCGCATGACCGTCGCTGAACTGGGTGACGTGATCGAGTGCATGTATGCCTTCGGCGCCGAGAAGGGTGTCGTCTGGAGCGAACCGAAAGGGCAGATGCCTGAGCAGTGGGAGGCGGCAGCATGAATGGATCAAAGGCTTTCAAGTTGCTTGCCGGCGCGGGAATGATCACAGCAATAACCGCATACAACCAAACCGCGGTGCATATGCATGGCGGTGTTCTTCTCCTGTTGCTCACGGTCACGTTTCTTCTGGGCTATTTCGCTGGGGAGGACATCTGATGCTTTCCGCAAAACAGCCGCGGCCGAAGAAGTGCCGCGTCCCAGAGTGCGGGACATCATTCGTCCCTTCACGCCTAGGTCAGGCCGTATGCAGCCCGGCATGCGCAATCATCGATGCGCCACGCAACCAGGAGAAGGCGCGCAAGTCTCTGGCCCAGGTTGAGCGCCGGGAGATCAAGGTTCGCAAGGAGCGCATCAAGACCCGCAGCGATCACTTCCGGGAAACGCAGGCGGTGTTCAACGAGTGGATCCGCCTGCGCGATGCCGCGTTGCCGTGTGTCAGCTGTGGCCGCCATCACGAAGGACAGTACCACGCTGGCCACTACCGCACTGTTGGAGCCAACCCTGAACTTCGGTTCGAGCCGCTCAACGTCCACAAGCAGTGCGCGCCGTGTAACAACCACAAGTCCGGCGACATCGTGAACTACCGCATTGAGCTGGTGAAGCGGATCGGCGCCGAGATGGTCGAGTGGTTAGAGGGGCCTCATGAGCCCCAGCGCTACACCATCGAAGACCTGAAGGCCATCAAGGCCAAGTTTCGAGTGTTGATCCGCGAGATGAAGAGGGCGGCCGCATGACCATCAACCCCATCCAGTTCTGGCTTTGCATCCTTTTCATCGCCTGCGGTGCTTGCTACTTGGCAATACGCGCAGTCGCCCGCCGTACTCGGTTCCTAAATGGAGAGAAGCCATGAACTGGAAATCCATCAGCAAGAACTGCCTTGCATCCGATGAGGGCTACATGGTCAGCCGGTACGCGCTCGAGCATGGGTTTGCTTATGTGGCACGCATACCGGCCGGGAAGATCCTGCATGCCGGCGCCGATGCGGCAAAGGCAAAATCTGCTTGTGAAACACATCTGAAAGGGGAAGCAGCATGAGTGATTTCAAGGTTCGCCAAACTTTCGAAGAGTGGTTTGCACAGAAGCACCTTGCTGTTACCGGGGATTATCTCTCTGACTCTGAGATGGCCAAGCTCCGCGGCGAGAAGGGCGACTACGACCATCTCCCCTACATGCATGGCTGCTGGCTGGGTTGGGCTGCATGCGCCGGCCTTAAGCCAAAGTCTAAGAATGGAGAGGCCCAATGAGCGATCGCAAAGCAACAGACGACCAGATCATTGAAGCGCTCAAGCTCCATACGATGCCCAAGGCCGCTGAGCACCTCGGGATCCACATCCGAACATTGCGCAAGCGAAAGTCGGCCTTGGCGCGTAAAGGGTGGAGTCCCGAGCACGATCTAACTCACGCTGTACCGGATGGCTTTCACCTAAAAGGCGCCTCGACGCTCTATAAGGATGGCGTTCAGGTCATGCAGTGGGTGAAGTCGAGTATCGACCATGAGCGTCAGCGTGAGCTGATGATCGCGGCCTGCCAGGCCATGTCCGAAGACCTCCCACAGATTGATCCTGTTTCAGGGCCTATTTCGACCCTCGCCAATCTGATGGCTGTCTATCCAATCGGGGATGCCCACATCGGCATGAGGGCCTGGGGGGAGGAGACGCAGGGCGATAGCTGGGACATGACCGAGGCTGTTCGTGTCCAGTGCGGCGCTATGGCGGCACTGGTAGACCTGGCCCCGGCCGCTGAGCAGGCAGTCATCATCAACCTCGGAGACTGGTTCCACGCCGATAACATGGAAGGGATGACCTCACGATCGGGCCACATCATGGATCTGGACGGTCGCTACGCCAAAATGATCAGCGTGGGCATGAAGGTGATGCGGCAGTGCATCGCCTCGGCGCTCAAGAAACACGCCAAGGTTCGCGTGATCAACGTTGTAGGTAACCACGACGACACGGGCGCGCTATGGATGTCCGTCGCCTTGAGTCACACCTACGAGAATGAGCCGCGGGTACAGATCGATCGTGCCCCGTCAGCCTTCCACTACATCGAGCATGGTCGCGTTCTGATCGGAACCCACCATGGGCACACCTGCAAGTCAGAACGTCTCCCTGGCGTCATGGCGGCTGACCAGGCTGAAGCGTGGGGGCGCACTAAGTACCGCTACTGGTACCTCGGTCACGTCCACCACCAGAGCGTCAAAGAGTATGCCGGAGTCACCGTCGAGTCCTTCAACACCCTGACTGCCAAGGATGCCTACGCGGCCTTTGGAGGATATCGCGCCCAGCAGAATATGAAATGCATCGTCATGCACTCAGAGTTCGGCGAGGTAGCCCGTCACACCGTAAGCCCTGACATGTTGAAAGAGGTGGCAGCATGATGAAGCTGAATAGTGCGCGTATGGCCTGGCATGACAGCCTGTACATGCCCCGTGACAGTCAGGGCGCTTGCCTGCGGGAGATCGGCTTGCTCGGCCGCATGGTCCAGCGAACCGAACGTTCCACCAACGCTAACCATGCGGCGCACCAGGCCATCGCTGGCCGTATCCAGCAGGCTATCGACACGCTCCCGAGCCATCTCAAGGCGTTCGGCGATCACATGTACAGCCCTATGGCAACCGACGACGACCGGGAAGAGGCGGAAGAGTCCCTATTTAGGGTCGCATACGCAATGGGCGCCAGGATGACGGCAAAGAAGTTCGAGAAGGCCAAGCTGGTAGCTTCTGGCGTCTTGTTCCGGTATCGCCGCATGCACCAGGGCGGCCAGAGCGAGGGGGTCGATCCTTGCCCGACTCCAGAGGCTTTCCGTGGATGGCTTTATGCGGAGCTTGGTCTGCAGCTCTCGTCAGAGCAGTGGAGTAGGGAATGGTCGCAGTTCATTGATCTGTGCTTCGCCGCATGCAATGACCTGGACAAAGCTGCGCTCATCCCCGTGTCTCATTGCATAAAGGTGATGAAGGATGTGGCGTGACGGAGAAACCCGTGCATATTCTGCGCAAAAATATAGCGCGCAAAATACAGGTTGACGAAATGTCCGGCTGGCAGTAGGATTTCCCCATCCTGATAATTTTGCCTTTGGCAAATTACACAAAAGCCCGGCCTTGAGTCGGGCTTTTTGCTTTATGTGGATGAATGCGCAGGCTGATGCGCGACTTATGCCGTGTTCTAGCCTTCAGTGGCGACAGTCTCGGCAAGCCGGCGATCAGCACCGGCCATCCGCACCTATTCAGAGCCCAGCCTAACCGCTGGGCTTTTTGTTTCTCGGCCCAACCACACCCATCGCGTCAAGCTGGGGAGTGCCGTTGAGGCCGACTTTATTCCCCGGAGACTCCAATGGCAGAACCAACGAGCACTGCCGCCAGCGTATTGCTGGTCAAGTACGGCGTGGTCATGGCTGCTTTCATTGGCTCGATACTGTCCCTCGGTTTCCTGAAGGACCTGACTCGGGGCCAAGCGGCCACGGCTGTGGTTACTGGCTTCTTTTTCTCGGTGTATCTGACTCAGCCGGTAACTGAATGGCTGGCCCCAAGACTTGGCATGGTCGTCACCGACTATCTACTGTGCGGTGTGTCATTTGTGCTGGGATTGACAGCGATGAACATCATCCCGGCCATCAAGAAGGTCATCGGGTCGCTCCCTGCGACGAGGGGTGTCTGACATGAGCAGCATCCTCATTTCAGCCCTGACTACCATTGACGCTTTCCTGTGCGTCCTCGTGGTGATTGCTGCATGTGACTACTTGCGCAAGGTCCGCCCTATCGATGAGCCGCTACTGAGCACGGCTTTCTACCTCGTGGCTATCGGCGCATTTGGTGCATTCGTCACTGCTCTCCAGGGCCAGTGGGTAAACCCTTTCGGTGTGATGCTGCATGGGGGTGTCGTCCTGTATGCCTGGACTCGCCGCGGGCATGTATTCGGCGCGACTGGCTGATTCGCGCCATATTTTCGAATGCGCTAAATCGTGGCGCCCACAATGAGGAATGATCATGCCAACTGTTTACGAAGTGACCATCGATGGCGGCGCTCGCGTTGAAAGCGTGAAGGGTGATCGCATGGACGTTGATGATGGATTTCTTGTGATTCTCGATGATAGCCACAAGGCTGTGGCCATCTTCGCCAAGTTCGACTCCGTGATCGCCAACACAGAAAAGCAAGAGTAACCACCATGGCATTGACCCCGAAGCAGGAGGCCTTTTGCCTGGCCTACCTGAAGACGGGTAACGCCAGCGAGGCTTACAGGCAGGCGTACGCCGCCAAGAACATGAAGCCCGCCACGATCAACGTGAAGGCGAGCGAACTGCTATCCAACGGTAAGGTGACGGTAAGGCTTGAAGAGCTGCGTGCGCCGGCTGTTGTCGCCGCCCAGATGACACTGGAAAGCCACCTGGCCGACTTGAAGATGCTTCGCGACAAAGCGCTTGAGGCTGAGCAGTTCAGCGCCGCTATCACCGCCGAGACGAATAGAGGAAAGGCTGCTGGCCTATACACCGAGAAGGTAGACCACACCAGCAGCGACGGCAGCATGAGCCCTAAAGGGAAGTCGCTGGACGACTTCTACAGCGGCGATGTACCAGCTTAACCCGAACCTTCGTGAGTTCTGGCGGGTCAGGAAGCCGTACAAGCTTCTGAAGGGTGGGCGGTTCTCATCGAAGACCCAAGACGCGGGCGGCATGGCTGCCTTCCTGGCTCGCAACTACACGGTGAAGTTTCTTTGCATTCGCCAGTTCCAGAACCGTATCGCCGACTCTGTGTACACGGTCATCAAGGAAAAGATCGAGCAGGCCGGTTGGACGGATGAGTTTGATATCGGCGTTTCGTCGATCAAGCACCGAAAGACCGGTTCGGAGTTCCTGTTCTACGGCATCGCTCGCAACCTGAGCGACATCAAGGGTACTGAAGGCGTTGACATCTGCTGGATCGAGGAAGGCGAAGGCCTGACCGAAGAGCAGTGGTCCATCATCGATCCGACCATCCGCAAGCAGGGTTCCGAAATCTGGATCCTGTGGAACCCGGACCTGATGACCGACTTTGTCCAGGCCAAGCTTCCAAAGCTGCTGGGCGACGATTGCGTCATCAAGCACATCAACTACCCCGACAACCCGTTTCTCTCGGACACCGCGCGCGCAAAGGCTGAACGGCTGAAAGAGGCTGACGAGGAGTCGTATAACCACATCTACCTCGGCCAGCCCCGCACCAACGATGACGCGGCGGTAATCAAGTTCTCCTGGATCGAAGCCTGTGTTAACGCACACCTGAAGCTCGGTATGAGCCTGTGCGGTGCCAGGGCTGTCGGGTATGACGTGGCCGACAGTGGCGACGACAGCAATGCCTGCGCCATTTTCGACGGGGCTATCTGCTTTGAGATGGACGACTGGAAGGCCGGCGAGGATGAGCTGAATGAGTCAGCTATGCGCGCCTGGTCTCACGTTCGTGGCGGCCGACTGATCTACGACAGCATCGGCAACGGTGCTCACGTCGGCTCAACCCTGAAGGCCGCTCGCATCCATGGCGGGTACTTCAAGTTCAACGCTGCCGGCGCCATCGTCAATCCTGAAAAGGAATACGCGCCCAAGATCAAGAACAAGGACAAGTTCGAGAACCTGAAGGCCCAGGCCTGGCAGGACGTGGCCGACCGCATGCGCAACACGTTCAACGCGATCACGAAGGGGCACAAGTTCAAAGCGTCTGACCTGATCAGCATTTCCGGTGACCTGCGCAAACTCGAACAACTCAAGCTTGAGCTGTCCACCCCACGCAAGCGCTACAGCAAGCGCGGACTCGACATGGTCGAGACCAAAGACGAGCTGTCCCGGCGCGGCGTTGATTCGCCAAACCTGGCTGACGCGTTCGTGATGGGAGCCTGTCCTCACTTGGTAACCAACGGAAGACCTATCCGCGACCTCCTCTGACCCAATTGGTGAACACATGAGCAAGAAGGGCATCGTGCCGGCCGACAAGAAGCTGGGCAAAGCCCTCATCAAAGCGGCTCAGAAATACGAGGCGTCGATCAAGTCGTCGAGTGATGGCTTGGTCAACGTCGTGTCGGGCCTTGGCACACAAAAGGCCAAGCGCTCTCACAACCAGTTCCAATACGGGTTCCTTAACGACTTCCAGCAGTTGGATGCGGCATACCAGACCAGCTGGCTTGCCCGGGCGATTGTGGACTACCCAGCCGAGGACATGACTCGCGAGTGGCGCACCATCAAGTGCGACGATGCGGACGTGATCAGGGCCGAGGAGGACCGTCTGAACCTGCCGGCCATGGTGAGCGAGGCGACCAGCTGGGCTCGCCTGTACGGTGGCGCTGGCATCCTGATGCTGACCAATCAGGACCTGACCAAGCCGCTCAAGCCGGAGAAGATCAAGAAGGGAGACCTGTACCGCCTACTGGTGATCGACCGTTTCGACATGACGGCGATGGACCTGAACCAAACCAACATCCTGGCCGCGAACTACTTGCAGCCGGAGTTCTACACCATCGCCGCCGGCGCCCAGATGATTCACTGGACGCACTTCGCCCGGTTCGCCGGTGCCAAGTTGCCACGCCGCCAGCGGGCGCAGACGCAGGGCTGGGGCGACTCAGAGCTGCGCAAGTGCCTCGACGACGTGATGGACATCGTCGCCAGCAAGGACGGCATAGCCGAGCTGATGCAGGAAGCAAACGTCGACATCATCAAGCGCGAAGGACTCTCGGATGAGCTGGCGAGCGATCAGGACGACGCCATTACGGCGCGCTATGCCCTGTTCAGCATGATGAAGTCGTCGATCAACCTGGCGCTGCTGGACGGTGAAGAGACATACGAGCGCAAGACCCTGGACCTGTCTGGGGTTGCGCCGGTGCTCGACCTGTTGATGACGTGGTTGTGTGGTGCTGCTGATATCCCCGTAACACGCTTTTTTGGTCAGGCTGCGAAAGGCTTGAACAATGGCGGCGAAGGGGACATGAACAACTACCACAACTCGTTGTCGTCGAAGCGCCAAGTTCAGATCGACCCCGGCCTTCGCCAGATCGACGAAGTGCTGGTGCGCTCGGCAACTGGTGGCTGGATCGACGACTTCAACTATGTTTGGAATCCGTTCCAGCAACCAGATCTGGTGCAGATCGCCCAGGCCAACAAGGCCAACGCCGAGACGGACATCGCCTACAAGGACGCCGGAGTCATCACCGTCAGCCAGATCCAGCGCAAGTTGCAAGCTCAGGAGCTTTACCAGTTCGACGACGAGAAGATCGCCGCGCTTGAAGAGGACGAAGACCTGACCATGTTTAACGATCCGCCGGATGACGACAACAAGGCTGAATGACGCATGGACATGATCGGCATCCAGTACAACGCCAAGCTGCAGCGGCTGGTGAAGCAGGTAAAGGCGTCGATCGACAAGGAGCTAAAGCCACTGATTCGTCAGCTGGCGCCTGAGTACACGCAGGACGCTGTGGTCACGACTGACGCATGGTCTGACCTCATCCTCAATGCGATCTCGTTCCTGGCGAGCCGCTGGCAGTCGCCGGCGGTGCAGGCTGCGGGCAGTCGCATTGCGGGGGAGTTCGTTCAATCGGCTCTGAAGAAATCCGAACGCGACCTGAAAAAGTCGGCCGGCATCGACGTGTTCAGCGGGTCAAAGCCCATGCAGGACTACCTGCACGCTTCAGCACAGCAGAACGCCCAGCTCATCAAGTCCATCCCCGCCAAGTACCTGGAAGAGGTGCAAACGCTGGTAATGGCTAACATGCGCTCCGGCATGCGGCCTGGCTACATCGAGAAGGCGCTGCAGGAGCAGTTCGGCGTCACGCAGCGCCGCGCCAAGATGATCGCCCGCGACCAGACGTCGAAGATCCAGGGTGAGCTGGCCGAGAAGCAGCAGCGGGATGCGGGCTTTGAGTATTTCCAGTGGATCGACTCGGACGACAGCCGCGTGCGGCATCGCCATCACGAGATCGCCAACAAGGTCACGGCCTACGGCAAAGGGATCTACCGCTGGGACAACCTGCCGCTGAGTGACGACGGCAAGCCGATCAAGCCTGGTTCTGACTACCAATGCCGATGCACAAGCCGCCCTGTAAGCGCGCGCGAAGTCAAGGCCAACCAAGACGCCGGGAAGATAGCGCCAGGCGTCTATCGCTAATCCATTCCAGCGACGAGAACGATCATGAAAATCAAGGTTAAGTGCATCGAAACCGGCGCCGAGTCGGAATTCGACACCGACGGCTACCACATTTCCGTGCAGATGACGCCGGACGACCTGGTCAACATCAAGTCGATTACGGTAACCGAAGACGGCCGGAGCCTCGACGGTAACGACCATCGGACCTATGCGTGTGTGCGCCCTGTGGATGAAGAGCATGCAGACGCGCTCTTCGCATGGGCGAAGCAGTAATGACCACCTGTACGGTCTTTGACCGTGTCAGCCACCGCATCACTCACCGGGAATACACCGACGAGGGCTTCCTCAAGGTGCCGGGTCGGGTGGCGCGCACCGGCATTCAGGAGTATCTAGCCCGCGAGCTTGGTCTCGACGGCGATCCGAACCGAATCGTTCGTGTGTACCGGCCAGAAGACGAGGTGTTCAACGACTCGTCACTGGGCACATATGACGGCGCGACAGTCACCAATGACCACCCCAAGGATTTGGTGACCGCGAAGAACTACAAGGCTGTGACCGTTGGCGAAGTGCGCGGCGCTGGCCGGCGCGATGGCGACTTTGTCGTCTGCGATCTGATCATCAAAGACCAGAAGACCATCGACGACATCAATGCCGGCAAGTGCGAACTGTCTGCCGGCTACACCGCTGAATACGTCCACGGCCCCGGCGTCACTGCTGACGGTCAAGAGTACGAGTACACCCAGCGCAACATCATCATCAACCACCAAGCGGTGGTTACCAAAGCGAGGGCGGGCGGCATCGCTCGCGTCTTCGATCACAACCCAGGAGGCAACACAATGCCTGTACTTATCACCACCGATAGCGGGCGCAGCGTTGATGTTGCTGATCCTGCAAACGCCCAAGTGGTCGCCGATTCGTTCGATCGACTGCTGAAGCGTGCAACCGATGCGGAAACCAGGGCTGATAAGGCCCAGGCTGCCGCTGACAAAGCCAGCGAAGAGCTGCTCGAGGCCCGCAAGGCTTCGAGCGACGAAGCGATCACCGTCCGCGTCAAATCCATCAGCGCTACTCAGGCCTTGGCCCGCAAAGTCGCCGGCGACGGCTTCACCTGCGACAGTCTCGATGTGATCGAGATCAAGCGCGCCGCGCTGGCCGTGGCCATGCCGAAGCGTGACTGGTCGGACAAGTCCGCCGGCTACGTGGAGGCCGCCTTTGACGCCGAGTCCGACAAGGATGAGGGCGAAGACGACAAGGACGGCGAAGGCAAGCCGAAGATGAAGCCTTCCAGCGACGCCGCGACCCTCCTGGCCCAGCTGACCCAGCTCGCCAAAGACGGTGCGACCACCAAAACCACGGCCGACGCCGCGCCGACCCCGTACCAGGCACACAAGCAAAGCTTGTCTGGTGCCCACAAACAGAAAGGAGCCTGACCATGCCAGTTATCGGTGGTAACGCAATCAACCACGGTGTCGCTTATGCGGGCATGGTCGCTGACGGCGAAGTGTCCAACGGCGTGTCCAAGGTAAACAAAGGCACCGTGAACATCGCCTATGGCCTAGGTGTCGTGAGCGACGGCGACGACGGCGCAAAGCTGCCTGTCGCTGCCTCGACCGCTGCAAACTTCATCGGCGTAGTGAAGCGCGAGCTGAACCGTGCCTACACCTCTACCGACGTTTTCGGCGCTGTCGCAAAGCGCGACATGACGGTTGAGACCATGGCGCCCATCTGGGTAACCGCTCGCGTGGCAGTCACCAAGGATGATCCGGTCTATCTGGTCGTCGGAGATGGCACCGGCACCAACCAGGGCCAGTTCTCCAACGTGATCGGCGCCGCTGCGACCCTGGCCGTTCTGATCCCGAACGCCAAATGGGTCAGCTCGGCCGGCGCCGGCGCTCTGGCCAAAATTTCTCTGCAGATCGGGGGCTAACCGACATGACTCAGCTTAAGAAAATCGTCGTGGCCATCGACGCAGCGATTGCGCATCAGATCGGCCGCGATGCCTATCAGGTCACCTTCAACGACGGTCTTCCGACCCTCGATGACGGCCTGGCGTTCTACATCAGCCAGCTGGCTAACCTGGAATCTCGTATCTACGAGGCCAAGTACGCAGCGATCAACTACATGGAGCTGATCCCGGTCGATACCTCTCTGCCTGAGTGGGTGGACCAGTGGGACTACATCAGCTATGACGGCGTGACCATCGGCAAATTCATTGGCGCCAGCGCTGACGACCTGCCGGACGTGACCATCAACGCCAACAAGTCGTCCGTGCCAATCGGCTACGCCGGCAACAAGTACAGCTACAGCCTGGACGAGCTGCGCAAGTCGCAGCAACTGCGCATCCCGCTGGACACCACCAAGGCAAAGCTCGCGTTCCGCGGCGCCCAGGAGCACACCCAGCGCGTGGCTTACTTCGGCGATTCCGATCGCGGCATGACCGGCCTGTTCAACAACCCGAACCTGGCGCTCTCCAACTCCACCCTGGACTGGTACAACGCCGCCACTACCGGCGACCAGATTGTTGCCGATCTGAACAAGATCCTGGTTGATACCTACATCAACTCGGCAACCGTTCACCTGCCAGACACCGTCATCCTTGATGCGGCCCGCTTCGCGTTCATCTCGAACAAGCGGATGGGCACCATCACCGACAAGACGATCCTGGAATACTTCCGCACCAACAACCAGTACACCGCACTGACCGGTCGGCCGATCAACATCTTCAGCCGTCTGCAACTGTCCGCTGCCCAGCTGGCCGCTGCCGGCGTGTCCAACGGCAACAAGGACCGCATCGTCGCGTACGAACTGAACGACGAGAACCTGGGCATGCAGGTGCCGATCCCGTGGCGTTCCCTGGCTCCGCAGATGCTGAACCTCAAAGTCAACGTACCGTGCGAGTACAAAATCAGCGGTGTTGAGTTCCGCTATCCGTTCTCTGGCGCGTACCGCGACCAGTTCTAACCAGCCGATCCATGGCCGCCTCCGCCATGCCCGGGGCGGCGGCCAATGACTCCGAGCGAGGATTCGACATGTTCCTGAAGAACGAAGCAGCACGACTGATCACCATCAACCACTTGGTCGATGGCGTTGAAACCAGCTACCCGATCCTGCCTGGCGAAAACCCGGCGGTCGAAATGCCTGATGCCGTGGCGAAAATCGATTTCGTCAAAGCCCTGCTGAAGAACGGCGACCTGCGCCGCGTTGGCGACGATGAGCTTGAAGGTGCCGAAGGCGACGATGACATCGATGCTCTGCGTGAGCAGGCTGGCCGCGCCGGCGTAAAGGTCAATAAGACCTGGGGTAAAGCACGCCTGCTCGAAGAGATCGCCAAGGCTCAGACGGCGCAGTAACACCCTGGCGCCTAACTAAATAAGGATGGCATGTCATGGCTGAGGGGCTTTTAACCAGTCTTACCATATTGCGAATCGTAAACGGTCTGCGCGCTATAACTACGCAAACGTATGACGAGTGCAACAAGAAGTCTGGCAGTCAGTGGGAAGCCTCTCGGCTTATAACTATCGTAAGTAACGCGCCAGAAAATAAAGTCTACTCAATTATCCTTACTGGATCTAAGCCGGTGGATCTTAAGTCGAGGATTCTTGGTTACAGTGGGCTCGGTGTAATCGGCCGGATATATAAAGCGCCGACCTACACAGGAGGCGGCACCAACAACTGGTTTAATATGAATCCTCGTTACCTAGGGACTCAGCCGCTTGCGCAGTTGTTGACAGGTTTTACGCTTACCGGACTTGGCACTCAGTGCGGGGCGGATATTTTCGGGATTGGTCCGGCCAGCCAGCAATCTCGCGGATCAACCCCGCACGAATTTGGTAGCAACCGCATTCTTGACGAGCCGAATACCGCCTACCTGCTTGAGATCGAAAGTATTGACCCTGGTTCTCAGTCAGTGATGGCAAGGCTTGAAATGTATGAAGGCGGACTTGATTTGCCAAACGATGATTTCACACTTCGCACGGTGCCTTCCTGATGGACATCACACCAGAAATGATCGCGGCTTTTCGTGCCGATCCACTGATGAAAGCATTCGTCGATGAGACCAAGTGGCCAGACGCAATGGTCACCGAGGCGCTGTGCGAGGCGGACACCGAAACTGGTTCGCCCCGCTGGGGGGCGTTTGAGCTCACATGCTGCAACTTCAAGTGGCGCGGCATGAAGTATTTCGCCGCGCACTGGCTAGCGACGAACTTCGGTTCGCTCGGCGCCGGCGGCACACCGAACCCCGAGGCTCGGCTGAACGTGGCAGAGAAGTCGGTCGGTGACGAATCGATCGCCTACCGCGTGCCTTCGATGATGAACGCCGGCACCGACTGGCTGACCTACACCAACTACGGCCAGCAGTTCTATCGGCTAAAAAAGCGCGCCGGGATGGGCGCCAAGGCGGTCTGATGATCACTCTCGACATTCAAGGCTTTCAGGAACTGCAAGACGAGCTCATGAAAGAGCTGAATGCGCTGAAGTCCGACAAGGTCGTCACGGTTGGCATCCACGAAGAGGCCGGCAACGTCGAGTCGGGTGACATCACCATGGCCGGACTTGGCGCCACCCATGAGTTCGGCGCCGAGATCAAGCACCCAGGTGGCACATCCTATGGATACGCCAGTAAGGCGGCCGCTGATCGCGATGAGGTCCGGTTCCTGAAGAAGGGCGCCGGCTACATGGAGCTGGGCGTGACCCAGGCGCACACGATAGACATTCCGGCTCGGCCATGGCTTGAGCCGGGAGTCGCCAGCGCGACGCCCGAGGTGCTGCTGACCATTCAGGATGGCATGGAGGTCGGGCAGTCGATGGATCAGATCCTTGAGGCCGTCGGCGCAGTAGCGGCGGCCAAGGTGAAGGTCTACATGACCGAGCTGAAGACCCCGCCGAACGCGGCTTCCACCATTCGCAAGAAGGGCAGCTCAAACCCACTGATCGACACGGGCGCGATGCGCCAGTCAGTTACGCACCAGGTGTCGAGCGAGAAAGTGACGGAGGGCCTGGAATGAGCCTGAATATGGAAGGCCACATTGATGAGGTATTCGTCAGCGTGCCGGCCACCAGAACTGTTACAGGCGGAAGCTTGGTGGATGGTATCTGGACTCCAGGGCCGCCAGTCACGACCCCCTACGTCGTCAATATTCAGCAGGCCAGTGATCGAGAGGTTGATTTCCTGCGGCAGGGCGGCGAGCGGATTACCGACGTTCGCCGAATCTACATCAACCAAGGCGACATGCAGGGAATCGATCAGACCGGCATCTGGGATTTCATTGGCCAGAGTTGGAAGGCCACCGGGTGCGACAACAGGTACTGGCGCAACTACTGCAAAGTGATCGTGGTGCGCATCGATGACCAATGAAGAGCTGTTCAAGAAGCTGCGCCCGATTGTGATGCTTGCGACCGGCGTTCCTGTGTGTCTGCTGGCTGATCAGGGAGGCCCTGGCAGCATGTCGGCGCCGAAGGGTGCATACGCGACGATCACGCCGAGGCAGTACGTCGGCGAGCGCGGCCAGGCAAACGTCATCTCGCGAGATATCCCGGGCGATCTTGTTGAGTTCGAAGTGCGTGCACAGATCATGTGTTCGGCAAGCATCAACTTCTACCGCGGCGAAGCCTTGATGTACGCCGAGCGGCTAAAGCAGGCAAACAAACGCCCAGACATCAGCATGATGCTATTTAAGGCCAAGATCGGCTGGAACAGCGCCGACGGCGTGAACAATCTGACAAGCCTTCAATCGGCCAACTTCGAACAGCGGTCACAAATCACCCTTCGCCTGATGTACGAGGCGATCAGCCTTTCCGAAATCAACAACATCCTGAGCGTGGAAGTTGCGCTCGAGAACGAAAAAGCTCAGGTCCTCCAGACCTTCACCGTCGAAGTCGACCCAACATAACCCAATGGAGCTAGCACAGTGAGCTATCCAGCATCTGACATCATCCGGATTAATGCCCGGATCAGCCCGGCAGGACTGGGCAATGCGAACTTCGCCAGCGCCATGTTGTTCGCGCCTCAAACCTCTCTGCCGGTCGGGTTTTCGCCGGACACCTACCGGACCTATTCGAGCCTGCCCGCGTTATCGGTCGACTTCGCCGACACCACTGAAGTCTACAAGGCCGCTCAGCGCTGGCTCGGCGGCACCCCAGCCACTCGCGAGCTGAAGGTGTGGGGCGCTGCAACTGCCGACGCTACCCATGTCGAGACGCTGAACAAGGCTCGGAACGTGCTCTGGTGGTACTGGACCATGTGGACCGCGCCTATTCTGGCGGTGAAGGCGGACGTGCTCGCGATCGCGCAATGGTGCGAAGACAACACCAGCATGTTCATCGACAACCAGACCGGCGTCTCAGCTACCGAGATCCGTGACCCGGCTGACACCGATGACATCGCTACCCAGTTGACCACGGGCGGCTTCCGGCACGTCTACACCGCCGCGCACGCCACCGACGCCTACGCCGGCTCGGCGTTGGCCAAGCACTTTGCCGCAGTGAACTACAGCGCGGATCGCTCGACCATCACCGGCGAGTTCAAGAAATCGCCTGGCGTGACGGCCGAGTCGCTGACGAGCACCGCCTACGCCGCGATGAAGCTCGACACGAAAAATGCTGTGTTCTACACCGTGGTGGACAACCAGGGCTCGACCGATTCGGGCCGCTGGCTGAACACGCTGACACACAGCGCCTTCGGCGAGTTCATCGACGATGTGGTGAACCTAGATGCCTGCATCAACTTCCTGACCACGTCGCTTTACAATTCCGTGGCCGGCCAGCTCACCAAGCTGGCGCAAACCCCAGTGGGCCAGGCGGTATTGATCGGCGCTGCCCGGGCGACCATGCAGCAATTCATCAACAACGGCTACCTCGGCCCGCGCAATTACACTGACCCGGACGACGGCGTCGAGAAGTACACCGCCGGTTTCGAAATTCTGACCAAGCCCGAGGACATCCTCGACTTGTCGGACGCCGACCGCGACGCCCGCAAAGCTGCACCGCTGCGCATCCGCCTGTTCCGCGCTGGAGCCATCCATATCGTGGACGTGGACTTGGATGTGTACTGATGGCTGGGGCGCTACAGAGCGCCCTTGCTCAGGTTGTCGAATGACCATAGAGGCTGAAGGTTAGACAGGGCATTGATGATTGCCGGATCGGTTATGCCGGAATCAACCATAGCCTTTATTGAGATGATGTGGTCAATGTGCCAGGCGCCGTAATTGTCCCAGGTCATCCCTTCCAGAAACTTGGACTCAAGGAAGGCGCGAAGGTCTGCACATCTATATCCAAGAAGCTCTTCTGTTCTCGTCTCTTTGGATAATCCTGTCCTTGCTAGGGTGCGCCTGATCATGTCCCGCATTCTGGTCTTGGCCTTGAATTCGGGATCGGTTCTTCGTTGTTTCATGTAGGCGCGATAGTAATCTCTGCGCGATTCGCGTAGCAGCTCTCGATTCCCCTCGTAGTATTTGCGCTCTCGAACAAGAATCTCGTCGCGTTTTTCAACTCTGTTGGCTGCCCTAAGAGCATTTCTGTAGGTCGAGTTTCTTCGATGCGCAGCATTTGCCGTCTCGCGGATTTTTTCTCGGTTTGCTGAAATATACGTTTTGCGTTTTTCCTTCAGCGGCTCCTTGTTGTCTTGCTTGTACCTGGTTGATTTAGATATCTGACAGGTTATGCATCCACCATTCGATGTCAGCCTTTCTGCGATGTGCCCTTGTGGGCATGGCGCGCCGGTTAAGTACCGCTTTGAACCGCAAGCCTTTGCGTCCTTCCTGCTGGTCGGAATAGTCATTCTTTGTTAACCCTGTCGGCGTCGAACTAGACACTATTTTAACGCCTACGAAATTAAATAGCCCGCCTTCATTGGCGGATAACCCAATGAAAGAGGCGCCAAATAATGAGCCTGAATAACTTCTCGACAGACCTGTGCGTCGTTACCATCAACGGTCGGCAGATCCAGGACTGGGGTGAAACTGCTACCCCATTCACTGACGCTCCGATCGATGCGCGCAGCCAGTTGCGCCGTGGCCAGGGCGGTAACGCTGTTCGTCTCGACCGCATCAACCCGGGGCGTGAAGTGAACGTATATCTCAACCCGGGCTCGGCTGATGCTGCATACGTGCAGGGGCTGTTCAACTCGAATGCCAACATCACCCTGACCTACACCCAAATCGGCACGCTCGAAACCGCCTTGGGTTCAGAAGGTGTGATCGTGAACGATGGTCAGCGCGGCCGCGCCGGCTCCAGCATCACCGACGACCAGTTCACGATGCAGTTCAACATATGGGAAGCAACAAGGGGCTGATAGATGAGCGTAAAAGCATTCACCATCGGCGGTGTTCAGTACAACGCCGCCATGGCCAGCGCCGTCGATCAAGACCGCCTTATGTCCCTGCTGTCCGCCGCCGTGCTGGAGCGATTCGCCACGGCAGCGCGCGCCAATCTTGAGATCGACGGCCAGGTTCTGTGTGCCATGTTCATGTCGATGCGCCAGGAGGTGAAGGCTCAAGTGGCGCAGATGCTCATGGCTCGAGTGCTACTCAACGGCACTGAGCGTTCCGTTACCGTGGCCGACTTCGGCGGCAAGATGGTGCAGTACAACCAGCTGCTGGCCGAACTGCTTCGCTGGAACCTGTCCGATTTTTTCGACTGGCTGCCCAGCGGCGCAAAAGACGCTCGGCAGGCCGAGGCGGGAAGCGATCCGCAGTAAATTGGTTCCTGATGCGGCCATGCGTCGGGATTGTCGGTGTGTGCCCGCCGCTGTGCACTTGGGCACAACTGACTGATGGCTCGCTCTCCATAGCGGACGTCGAGCGTTTCAACCAGGCGATGGATGAAATGTGGGATCAATACGAGGCTGTGAAGAATGGCTAGCAAGGTACTGAAGTCGTTCCTGATCGGCATCGGCTATGACACCAAAGCCCTCGAGGTTGGTGACAGAAAGATCAACGCAAGCCTGCAAGGTATCAAGTCCAACACGCTTGGTGTCTCGGCGGCCCTCGTAGGGGCCTTCGGGGCTGGCGCTGGCGTGATCGCTAGTACGGCCAACAGGATTGACCGATTGGCTGCGGCAACGCAGAACATGCGCACGCCTATGAATACCGTTTATAACTTCGGCAACGCAGTCGAAGCGATGGGTGGGCAAGCTTCGGAGGCGCTTGATGCGTTGAAGAGGTTTGAAGAGTTTCAGAACAACTTCAATCTGAACGGTCAGGACAGTTCGATTGATTCCCTCGCAAAGGCTGGTATCGATGTTGGTGCGCTGGCCTCTACCAGGGGCGGAGACGCCATGGATTTCGCCAGGGAGCTTGAAAGGCAGTATCAAGGTCTTAACGAGGGGCAGAGGGCGCAAGTTCAGGACGCTCTCGGCCTTTCGAATGGCGTGTCAAGACTTCTTAGTGAAGGAAAGACAGAGGCCAGAATGGCGCTGTCTTCAAGCTACACCGGCCCCATCGACCAGATGACCGAGAGCGCCCGCAGGTTCGCAGAAAGCAACACTATTCTCAGTCAGAAGTTCGAGGGCATGGCTAACGAGCTTACGGATAAGTTTCTGCCTAAGCTGATCGGCGCCAGTGAGTGGATGGGCAAGTTCCTTGATGATCATCGCGAACAGATCGGCAAGACCATCGATTACGCAGCCGAAAAACCGGCATCAGCAGTTCTTGGCGCTAGCGCGGGTGCAGTGATTGGTGGATCGCTACTCTCGTACCTCGGGCTTAGTGGGCTGGGCAAGGTTGCGACTCGGGCAGGCATGCCTGGCCTTATTGCTTCCGGGTCATATATGGCTACCGACTCAATTTTCGACAAGCTTGAGAGTTACGAGGGGTACAGAGGCTTTAGCGACTCCGTCGATCAGGGCGCGAGAAATATAGGTCTTGGATCGCTGGTTGATTTCTCAAGCTGGGCTTTCAACAAGGAAGTTCAACCCAAAATAAGCGTCAGCCCCTCGGCTAACACTCCATACGAGCAGCAGAGCAGCGCGAATGAAAGATCCAAAGAGACCTCATCGCAGAGCTTGGGCATTTCGGATCGCTGGTACAAAGAAGTCCCATCGTCGCAGCTTGATGAGCTGGTTCGAGCTATGCAGGAGGCAAGGCTCAATGTGAAAAAACATTCGCCAGCTATCCAGTCAGTCTTTGATGATTCATCGTCAGGCATAGTTGATCGTCGAGAAAGCGAAGCGCCGCCAGTGCATTACCACCGGTATCAGATTGAATCCATATATGGAGAAAGATCGGCCGCCGACATCATGCCCCCCAAAGAAAGTGTAGATGATAGCCACAAGGACTCTCCGACGCAGAGCAGTGACGACCTCGTCAGGGCTATACAGAGAGCCAAGGTCAACGTGAACAACAACCTCACGATTCAGCTCGACGGGCGTGAGTTGGACGCGCGAATCATCCAAGTCAACGAACGCCAGAACTACGAGGCAGCCGAGGACTTCAAGCCAACCACGGAGCGTTAGCCTTGAGCATTGTCAACATATTCACGCGCAACGCCCCGACCATCGCCGGTTATTCGTTCGACGCAGTGCTTGAGGATACGTTTGAGGCCAGCGTCTCCATAACTACATTCCCGATTGAGAGCGGGGTAAGGGTTGCAGATCACCGTATCTTCAACCCTTTCAAATGGACCATGACCGGAGCCATCAGCAACAACCCGGTCAAAGTTCAGCTGACGGATTTCCTGGGCGGCGCGCTATCGAATCTGACCGACAATCCCATTGTGTCCGCAGTGGCTGGTCTGTCTGCTGGCTGGCTGGCCGGAAGCAACGAAACTAGGGCCAGCGCCACGCTGGACTTCCTGATCGCGCTGATGACGTCAGCAGACCCGTTCGACATCGACGCCGGCGACATCTTGTTGCGGAATATGGCGATAACTCGCCTGTCTCGCACAAAGGAGCCTCGCAACGAGGGCGGTCTTGAGTTCGTCGTGGAGATGCAGGAGGTCATTGAGCTGCACAGGATTGCTGCTGGTGATGAGCGATGGTCGTATCAACTGAGAAAGAATGATCCATCTCAGAGCGCTCTCACAAGGGCCGTGAATAAGGGCCAGATGATCGCCAAGGAGGCGAGCGCCAGCGTGTCCAATGCGGTTAACGGAATTCTTGATGGAATAGCCTGATGTTCACAATCCCTTTAGCAGCTGGCGTGGATAATTCTCACCAGAGATTCAGCGTACAACTCGGTGAAAGCCTTATCGCCTTTGAGATCGACTTTGTTTCATATCTGGACGCGCCAGCTTGGTCCATGAACCTTTCCCGCGGCGGCGTAAGGCTTGCCTCCGGCGTCATGCTCGAGCCTGGCAGCGATATCATCGAAGTTTACCGAGCTGGGATCGGCCAGATGGTGTTCACTGGCTCTGATGTGACGCTGGACAATCTCGGCATCGACAACAACCTCGTCTGGATACCTCCAGTGGTGGAAATATGAGATCAAGAGCTTGGTCCGTTGACATCAATGGTGCGCCATACATCAGCCTGCAATCTGGCTCCACGCAGTTCCGAATCCAGTTCAACATTGATGTGTCGCCCGGCAGCTCTGTTTCCTATGCTGACATTCGTCTTTATAACCTGAACAAGGTTTCTGGGGTCGCGAATGGTGACAGTATCATCTTGAAGGCCGGATACACCGATAACATTGACGCAATCTTCACCGGAACCGTTACGAACGTCTTGCGTGAGCGCGAGCCGGGCGCGCCAGAGATCATAACCAGACTGATCTGTCGCTCAGGCTCAGCGGCCGTAGATCGAGGATCGGCACAGGTTTCCCTCGGACCAGGTGCTAGAGTCGAGGAAGCTATCCGGGCGCTTGCTCGGGAGTGGCCTATCCCCATCGACATTGATAACGAGCAGTTCGCTGACGACCAACCCATGGCGCGCGGATACTGGGCTGATGGTGACATTCCTACAGCAATGGATAACCTGGCCCGAGCCTATAAATTCGACTGGCTGCAGCATATGGGGCGCATGTACGTCACCAAGCCTGAGATGAAACGGAATTCGACGTCGATCAAGATCAACCAGCTCACTGGTATGATCGGAATACCAGAGATCACCCGCGGGCCAAATGGCCTTGGGGTATTCGTCTCGGCGCAGCTCAATCCATCGATAATGGTAAGCAGTGTCATCGATCTGAAAAGCGAGTTCGCCACGTACAATACAGGGAATCTGTACCTTTCAGAGGTGCAACCTGAAGCGGTCCCGGTCGGTGAATACAATGTGTTTGCTCTGAGATACGCAGGTGACTCGCATAGCGATCAGTGGCGTGTGGACATTGACGGTATCCGATGGGGCACCAAGCCTGATCTAAAATCAATATCCACCCCTGAGAATGGCAAGCTGATCTGGGGGGCGCGCGTGTCTGAGGCTTTCAGGGCAAAGGTAGTGGCGATTGCGCAGGGGCTTTCTGTGGACCAGAACTGGCTGATGGCAGTGATGGCCTGGGAGACGGGGAAAACATTCAGCCCAGCCGCTCGAAACCCGGGGAGCACTGCAACAGGCTTGATCCAGTTCTTACAGTCAACAGCTATAAGGCTAGGCACTACGACTGCCCAGTTAGCTCGCATGTCGGCTGTAGAGCAGCTGGATTATGTCGATAAATACTATAAGGCCGTCCCTGCAGGCCGCATTCGCAACTTGGGGGACGCATATTTGGCAGTACTTTTTCCTCCAGCCATAGGCCGTCCAGATTCATTTGTGATGTGGCAGCGCGATACCGGACCCTATCAGCGGGAGTATGCGGCGAACTCAGGCCTGGATAGGGAGAAAAAGGGCTATATAACGCGTGGAGATGCTGTCTCTGTAGTGAATGATTCTTATCGAGAGGGCGGTAAATTTGCCAAGTAAGTGAATGGATGATTCCGACGTGCTGGGTTTGAGTCCGTCTACCTGCTACATTTGGAGTCTGTTAATGCGCGATGGGAAGGCGCTTATGGTGATGATTAAAAGTAAGGCTGCGTTGTTCGTCGCAGCTATTTTTCTGCCGTTTTGCGCCTTTGCTGAGCGAGTTCCCGTGAGGGATGGCCACGGCCCTATTGTTCGCTACGACCAGAAAGATATCGTAAGGCCGGTTAAGTGGGATGCAGACACTCAGCTTTTGGTGTCTAACCGCGCCTACAGAAACGGCACCGTCGGTCTTGGCCAATTTGATCTTAATGATCACGCCAAGCGCTTTGACTGCAAACTAATAAAGAAAGTCGAAGGCGCTGATACTCTTTTTGTTTACCTTGATCGCCCACGTGAATCAAGAGGAAATGATTGGTCTCTCTTTGTTCAGTATCCTGATAATTACAAGTGCAGCCCAACTCGGCAGGCAATTGAAATTGTTCTTGATGATGCAATCAAAGACGTGAAAAAGTGGGAGGATTATGCAAGTAGCGGGGAGGCCAAAGAGAATGCCAGGAAATTTCAGCTGGAGCAGGAAAACAAGCTAAACCCCAAAGTCGAATTCGGCGGATACGTAGCGACCAAAAAAGACATTTTTGGATCTGTGCTGCTTGCCTGCTACACCGGAAGCCTAGACAGAGACGGCATGCTTTATGTCTCCAAAGAAGAGCAGGAAAATCGATACAAGGCCTTGCTTGGCCTGTATGAAGGCGAGCCTTCGAGCATTAAAAGAATAACCAATGCGTATAACTTTGCCCGCCGCAACCTCAGTGACCGATACCCGCTAGACACAATGGGCCAATACCGGGCCGGCGTCTGCGATCAGATGGTTATGAAGGGGAAACTCTGAAAAACAAACAATCATCAATCCCGCCTCGGCGGGTTTTTTAATGCCCGCGAAAAGTACGAGGTGGATAATGCTTGAGACAGAAGGGCGGGCGCGCAACGAGAAACTGATTCGAAATGCTTTCGGCGAGATGATCAAGGATGTGTGTACTTCAGTGCCGGGGCATGTGCTTACGTTCGACCCGCTGACCCAGCGCGCCCAGGTTCAGATTGGAATACTCAGGGTCGATGTCAACGACGCCACCTTTGTACTCAAGCCGATTGTTGAGGTTCCGGTTTACTTCCCTGGCGGCGACTACTGCGTTGAGTACCAGATCGACCCGGGCTGTGAGGGAGACATTCTGTTCTCCCAGCGCTGCATTGACGGCTGGGTGCAGAGTGGCGGGGTGGCAGCAAACCCGATCGGACGATTCCACAACATGCAGGACGCCATGTTCCTTCCGGGCTTCAGATCCCAGCCAAACGTCTTGCCGAGCTTCCAGAACAACGGCGTGCGCATGCGCAATCGGGCTGGAACGCAGTTCGTCTGGTTGAAGAATGACAACACCGTTTCCATGGATAACGGGGTCGCTAAATTCGACCTGCTTCCCGATGGAACAACCCTCATGCAGAACGGTGCCGGCATGTTTCAGCTTCTGGCGGACGGGTCGTTCCTGATCAATGGCCTGACTATCACGCCAGACGGGAACGTAATCACCGCCGCAGGGGTAAACCTGAACCTGCACATCCACAGCGGCGTAACGCCCGGATCGGGCAATAGCGGAGCACCAGTTATATGACCGTTCGCAGGCTGGACGAAAACGGTGACATCGTCACTCAAGGCCAACAGTTCATAGCTGGGCGGGAAGAAATTGCGCAGACGGTCCTGACGCGCTTGCGGCTCTTTCTTGGCGAGTACTTTCGCGACACCACTGACGGCACCCCTTGGTACGAGCAGATCCTGGGCAAGTTCACCAGCCTATCGTCCGCCGAGGCCGCTCTCAGGGCAAGGATTGCCAATACGCCAGGCGTTATCCGGCTCACCAGCTTCTCCGCTGACTTCGACATTAATACCCGCCGCTACAGCGTGACCGCTGGAATTCTCACCGAGTTCGGCCTGGATGAGGTAACACTGAATGGCTAGCCTGACTTCAACCGGCTACGTGCTACAGACGCAAAACGATTGGTTCGCCCAGGAGCGACAGTTCTACGTCGATATCGATCCGCTTTGGAATCTGGATCCGTCGACTCCTGATGGCCTGAAGATGGCGCACGACGCAGAGATTTTCTACGCACTCGACGAGACGCTGCAGCAGGCCTACAACTCAAAAGACCCGAACAAGGCCAAAGGGATTGACCTTGATATCGTTTGCTCCTTGACTGGCACCAAGCGCTCAAGCGGTTCCCCATCAAGTACCCAGCTTGTGCTTACCGCGACCCCGGGAACGATAATCTTGTCCGGAAACCGTTTTGAGTCGACCACCACTGGCAGTCGTTGGGCGACCGATCAAACTGTCACGGCCGACGGATCAGGTTCGGCTACGGTCAACGCTACCTGCACTATTGTCGGACCAACCCAGGCAGACGCAGGAACCATCACCCGCATCGTCGATGTAGTCGCCGGTCTTGCATCGGTAACCAACCCTGATCCTGCCACCCCAGGATCGGATGCCCAGCGCGACGAACAGTTGCGTGTCACCAGAGCAACTGCTGTGGGGCGCCCAGGGAACAACCAGCTTGACTCGATGATCGGCGAACTGTTCGGCGTGCCTGGCGTGCGCCGCGTCAAGGTGTACGAGAATGATACGAACAGCGGTTCGGTATCCGCGGATAACCCGCACGGGCTTCCTGCGCACTCTATTGCTCCTGTTATCGACGGCGGTACTGATGACGATGTCGCTATGGCGATCTACCTGAAGAAAAACCCAGGTGCGTTGCTATATCAGGCCGGAGCACCATTTCAGGTCGAAATCACATCGCCAAAATACCCTTCAAACACAAAACTGATCAGAGCAAGCCGTCCTATCTACGTCGATATGTTCCCGGTAATCCATGTCGTCAATGACGGGACGCTACCGCCAAATGCCGACCAACTGATCAAAGAGGCGATGATGGAGTACGCCGCCGGCGACCTAATCCCTGCGGATGTCGGATTCAAGATCGACGGCTTTGATATTGGCGAAATTGTGCCGTTCAGTACGATCTTCACGCCAGTCAATAAGGTGATTGGCTCTTACGGAGACAGTTATGTAGATCTGCCTTCGTCCAGCCTAAACGGCGGCCAGGCAAACGTTGCCATTGCCTATAACCAGATGTCCAGGTGGACGGAGAGCAACATCACCGTGGTGATCACGTGATGAACATTCCAGACCGTATCTATGCACAGTATCGCGACAAGCCGAAGGCGGTGGATTGGTATGCGATCGCCAGAAAGCTTGGCGGAAGTATTGAAGCTGCCGCCCAGGCGGTTCGTAAGAGTTATGACATCGACACGGCAGTCGAAGAACAGCTGAACGTGATCGGCCGGATAGTTGTGGCGCCTCGCAGCTTTATCGGTTCAATACCCATGAACCCTGGACTGTTTGATCTTACCGATGGCGCCGAATTCGGTGATGACGATGCCATGTTCAGCGCGCTGACCATAGATCAGGACGGCCAGCTTTCGGATGAACTCTACCGCCTCGTCATCAAGGCCAAGATCATCAAGAACAATGGCGACGCCACGATAGAAAATATTCTGGATGGCATGAATTTTCTTCTGCCGAATGCCGAGGTTGTGCGCGTAACTGACGGCGAAGACATGTCGTTCAGTATCGAGTTTTATGGGCAGATCAGCAGCCTTGAGCGGTTTGCGCTATTGAATGCGGGGCTGGTTCCTAAGCCGCAAACAGTGAGATTCAATGGGTTCCTTGAGGGATTCAGAATGGTCGAGTTCGGTGATGTAGATGCTGAGTTCGGTGATGAAGACGCAGAATTTGTAGGACACATAGGGGTTTAGCATGTCGCTGAAGCTTAACGAGAGATATCCAGGTCGCTTTAATAATCCATCTGCAAATTATCCGCAGGGGTCTTTCAAGAACAGAACCACGCCAACCGCCAAGGATGGGTCATATCTAGAGCAGGACTGGGCCAACGACAAAGAGGGGTTCTTTCAGTCACTTTTGTCAGCTGCCGGTATTGTGGCAAATGGAACAGTCGACACCGTTGGGAACTCTCAGTTTTACGATTCGATGCAGCAAATTGTAAAAAATATGATTAAAGATTCGGCACCAATAACTGGATCTGTCAGAAACGCAAGAATGTCTATCTCTACGGCATCAGGGTCGGCATCTCTTGTAGCCGACGAGGTGGTGGTAAAATCTGCACTTGGTGGCCATGCGTATCTTCTCCCATCTTTCAATAAGTCTATCAATCTAGCTACAACTGGCGTTGGCGGAATGGACACCGGTACCGCGCCGGTCTCTGGCTTCGTTGGTATCTACGCCATCTTCAACCCAACGACCGGCGTCTCTGGTCTGCTAGCCGTCAACGCAACAACAACCAGACTTCCCCAGATTTATGGGGGCGCCAACATGCCGTCTGGCCATACTGCTTCTGCACTGCTGACAGTAGTTCCGACAAACTCCAGCGGCTTGATTTCTCAGTGCGTAGTGCGAGATCGCAGAGTTTATATTGCGCCTACCGTTGGCTATGCAACCACGTCGATAGTCTCGACCACTACTGTCTACGTGGGAATAATCCCTTTCAATGCTGCGGAAGTCAGTGGGATGATCAGCCTCAGTTGTACTGCGGCTGGTCAGGTCTCATTGACTGTTGCCGGCGGGACCGGTAATACCAATACAGGTAGCGCTACGTCGACAGTTACACTAATCGCTAACGGCGCTAGTTCAATGCCGTTCTCCAGCGTCCCTGTCGTCGATAACGCGAGCCTTGTTGTCGGCACAAGCAACACTTCGTCCGGGACGTCGACGTGCAGCCTTATAATTTCGGGGTACTCGCTATGAAATATGTGAGCGTTGACGGTGAGCGTGTTACAGCAGTTTTTTCAGCCCCCCAAGACGAATCAGCGTTTCCAAACGTGATCGAGGTCGAGGATGATGATCCGAGATTCTTGGCATTTAAAGAAAACGGCTTCCCTGTCGGAATTACTTGGCCCCTTGATGAGCCCTAGTTTCCGTAGTCTCCTCAATTATCTTGGCTTTCTCTCTCCCTCTCATCATTGTGGGCAGTTCAACCATTCGGTATGCAAATTCTGAAACTAATGCTGTAGCAACTGCCCAAGTCAAGAATATTTCAGCGTTGTATGCTGGGTCGAAACTTGCGCCAAAAAATTTAGCGTAGTTAATCCACAAATACTGCACTAGATATATCATTGGTACGTGGGAAAGGTACAGAGTGAATGATCTGCTACCAAACCAGCCTATCAGGGGCTGGAGCATAGCAGCTGGGATTATTGAGTTCTTACCAATTGACGCTATCGTAATGAGCGTTACGAAAACAGCTGTAAGCAATATATGGTAAGGGGCCAAGAGAAACCAATCCATTTTTCGCAGCATCTGAAGTGCAAAAATCGAGATGATCAGCGGTATAGATATACTGATAAGCACTGCACGACTTAATAGCTTGATATTTCTCAGTTTTTCGAATATGTCGTAACGGCTATTGACGAGGTATAGCATGACGCCGCCAGCTATTGGTATAAGATGGAAGGGGCTACTGCCCAGCATTGACCATGTAAACGAAATCGTCATAGCTACACCCATTGCGAGCATTCGCGATCTAAAGCTTCGGCAGGCCAGAAGTACTATAGGCAGGGTTAAATAGAATTGCTCCTCCAGGGATAGCGACCAGTATACTGCGAACATGTTTGGAGGCATTTCGGGTATTTTGTAATAAATGTTTATAAAGTTAAATAGCGCCGCCACTGCTGCATACAAGTTGCCTAGCATGTACTCTGGAGAAGTTATGCTAAATACAGCTAAGTAAATTAAAATCCAAAAAGCTGCCGTTGGGGTGATCCTGAAAAAACGCTTGGTAAAGAATGCGTATAGAACTTCCTTTGTTCCTGTTTTTTCGTGCAGTGAACGGTCTAGCTTTGGAATTAGTGTGCTGCTAATTACAAAGCCAGATATCGCCAGGAATAATAGAACACCCTCTGTTCCTCCTGAGTATTTCATCATAAAGCTGAGAGTTGGAACCGTCCAAAGCCAAAGCAATGAAATGTGCTGATACATTGTCCCAACAACCGCTACAGCCCGTAGTCGGTCAATTTCCACATTCCGTTTCATTTTTATTCCATTCAATGGCGTGTAGCGAGGCTGACACATTGTGGTTTAGCTGCGTCGTTTCGCCAACTGTTTTTAGGAGTCGTCATGCCAATTACTCAGCAGCAGTTGCTGCAGATCCTTCCGAACGCCGGCGCTAAAGCCGGCGTTTTTGTTCCTGCCCTCAACACGGCCATGCAGCGGCACCAGATTGTCGGTAGTCGGCGCGCTGCGGCGTTCATCGCGCAGATCGGGCACGAGTCCGGCCAGCTGCAGTATGTGCGCGAGTTGGGAGGGGCTCAGTACCTCAGCAAGTACGACACCGGCAAGCTGGCTGAAAAGCTGGGTAATACCCCTGCGGCCGATGGCGACGGCCAGAAGTACCGGGGCCGCGGGCTCATCCAGATCACCGGCCACAACAACTACCGGCAGTGCAGCCTGGCGCTGTTCGGGGATGAACGCCTGCTGCGGGCCCCTGAGCTGCTGGAACAGCCACAGTGGTCCGCAGAGTCGGCCGCCTGGTTCTGGCGGCAGAACGGCCTTAACGAGCTGGCCGACCGCGACCAGTTCAACACCATCACCCGCCGCATCAACGGCGGTTTGAATGGGCTGGAGGACCGCTTGCAGCTCTGGGCGCGGGCGCGGGAGGTGTTGGTATGAGTCCCGCGGTGTTGCGCCTGGTTGCTGTCCTGTTACTGGCCAGCCTGCTGGTCGCCGTTGGCGCCGCCTCTGCCTGGACGGTGCAGGGCTGGCGCTATGACAGGCAGCTGGCGGAGCAGGCCAGGCTGCGCGATGAAGCGCTGAATCAACTGAACCTGGCGGCCGCTGCCCGGCAGCGGGACGAGCTGGATAAACGCCTAGCCTTGGAGCAACAGCTGCAGGCCAGCGATCAAACCCATCACAGAGCCCTGACCGATGCCCAACGTGATCAAAGCCGCCTGCGTGACCGCCTTGCTACTGCTGACCTGCGGCTGTCAGTCCTTGTCGACTCCGCGGATACAGCCAGTGGCTGTGCAGTGCCTGCCGCCCCCGCCCCCGGCGCCCTGGTTCATGGAGCACCGCGAGCCCGACTTGACCCGGCGCATGCTCAACGAATTGTCGGCATCACCGACGACGGTGACCAAGGATTGATCGCCCTGGCTGCATGTCAGGACTATGTACGTGCATTGCAAAGATAGGGGCTGTGCTCGATCTGCAGGACGCCGAGGGATGGGACAATATTGGGACACCAGATGTCCCAAATAGGCATTAATGAGGAATCATGAGAATTGTGCGCAGGCCTTGTAATCAAGGCGTTACAGGCATGAAGGCCAGTAAATACGTAAGATAATAGCGGGTTGCAAATCCGCCTACGCCGGTTCGATTCCGACCTCGGCCTCCAAACTGAAAACCCCGTAGATCAATGATCTACGGGGTTTTTTATTGGCTGGAAGAAAGTGGGCTTGAAGCGCAAGGGGCGATGCCTGTGCCGCGATTAGCAGCCGATATGGCCGCAGGCCAACTTTCATTTATGCAGTGAAAAGCCTTATGGCGACCTGCCGTTCCAGGTCCACCCGATGGGCTTTTGGAAGCCCCTCAAAGTCTGCCTCGAAACCGGCATTGGCTAGCCAGGCATGTGCTCGACTGGCGAAGCCTCCTGTCGTTGATTCGAAGGAGGCAAGCAGGATGGCGAGCGGAAAGGGTTACCGGTAATCCACAAACACGGTCATCGCACCGTTTACCGTTCCCGGTGTGGCGACTGTGTCGGTTCTGATGTAGGACGCCTGCATCGGAATGACAAACGAGCCACCTGCCGCCTTGCTGTATCCATCGACCGTTATCGAACTCCCCATGGTTGCTGGAGTGCCCTGGGCGTTTTCGACCCGGATCTTTATGCCGCTCGCGGTCGAACCGCCAGCCAGCGGCAACACCCCTGGCGAGTTCTCGATCACGCCGCCAACCGGGTCAAGGGTATAGCCAATCCGGTTATAGCCCTTGGGGCAGTTGTTGACCTGTATCTGGAAACTCTGGGTGCCGGCTGTCGAGCCGATGCGCTCCAGGCGCTGAATCAAGGTTTTAGGTAGCTTTACCGTCTGGCTCGG